>DATMAP010000110.1:0-3676 GCA_035559835.1 Gaiellaceae bacterium | reverse complement strand
TCGGGGAGGGAGAGCGTGAGCCGCCCACCCACGAGGACGCCCGGGATGGAGCCGAGCAGGAGCCAGAAGAGGATGCCGAAGTCGACGTTCCCGGCGACCCAGTGCCCAGCCCCGGCCACGTACAGCAGCGCCGCCGCGTGGAAGATGTCCGTGCCGACCACCTTGTGCGCGCGCAGGGGGAAGAGGACGAGGAGCGTGAGCCCGAAGAAGACGCCGCTTCCGACCGAGGTCAGCCCGACGATGAAGCCCCCCAGCACGCCGATGAGGATGGCCGCCACCCGGTCGCGCCGGCTCAGGCGCCAGCGCACCTCCTCGAGCGCCGTCGCCCGCACCAGGCTCTTCGCGACCAGGCCGACCGCGCCGAAGAGGAGCGCTCCCCCGAGCACCTGCGCCATCACCGACTCGACGTCGTCCCCGTAGCGGTCGGTCAGCTCCGCGGCCGCCCACACTCCGAGCAGGGAGAAGGGCGCCGAGCCGATGAGCATCCAGCCCGCCAGGCGCGCGCGCACGTTGCCCATCCGCCGGTGCTGGACCGCGCTCACCGTCTTGAACGCGGCTCCGTGGGCGATGTCGGTGCCGATCGCGGTCGCGGGTGGGACGCCGAACAGGAAGACGAGGAGCGGCGTCATCAGGGAGCCCCCGCCCATCCCCGTCGCTCCGACCAGGAGGCCGGTGAAGAGCCCGAGGAGGGTGTACTTCCAGTCCATCGTCTAGCGGCGCCGGAGGCGGGATCCGCCCGCGGGGAGCCCGCCTCGCGCGAAGACCCCTGGAGCGCGGCCGCGGAGCGGCCGCGGCGTCCGTGCGCGAACGAGTCGCATCTAGCTCCGGTACGCCTCGATGAGCACGCGAGCGACCTCCGGCCGCGTGAACTCGAGCGGCGGGATCTCCCCGGCGGCGAGCAGCTCGCGCACCTTCGTGCCGGACAGCAGCACCCGGTCCTCGGGCCCGTGGGGGCACGACTTCGTGCTCGCCATCGAGCCGCACACGTTGCACCAGAAGGTGTGCTCGAAGAACATCGGCTCGATGTCCAGCTCGTGCGGCGCGAACTCGTCGAAGATGAGCTGCGCGTCGTAGCTGCCGTAGTAGTCGCCGACCCCGGCGTGGTCGCGACCGACGATGAAGTGCGAGCAGCCGTAGTTCTTGCGACAGATCGCATGCCAGATCGCCTCCCGCGGGCCGGCGTAGCGCATGGCGGCGGGGAACGCGGAGAGAAGCACGCGGTCTCGCGGGTAGTAGCCGTCGAGGAGCGTCCGGTAGCACTCGACGCGCACCTCGACGGGGACGTCGTCGGACTTCGTGTCGCCCACGAGCGGGTGCACGAGCAGGCCGTCGACGGTCTCCAGGGCCACCTTCGTGAGGTACTCGTGCGCCCGGTGGATCGGGTTGCGCGTCTGGAACCCGACGACCCGCTTCCAGCCCCGCTCGGCGAAGATCCGTCGCGTGTCGGCCGGGTCGAGCGCGAGCTCGGGGTAGGCGGGCGCCGGCCGCTCGAACACGGTCACGCGCCCGGCGAGGTAGAGGGACTTCTGCGAGTACAGCCGCGCCACACCCGGGTGCGCCGCGTCCGTCGTCCGGAAGCAGAGCTCCGCCTCGCGCTCCTTGTCGTAGGGGTAGACCTCCTCCACCTCGAGCACGCCGAGCGGCCTCCCTGCCTCGTCGGCGAGGGCCACCCGGTCGCCTGCGGGCGCGTGGTCCACGGCCAAGCACACCGGCAGCGCCCACGGCAGCCCGCTCTCGAGGCGCATCTCCTCGAGCACGCGCTCGTAGTCGGCCCGGCCCATGAAGCCCTCGAGCGGGGAGAGCGCCCCCGAGGCGATCAGGTCCAGGTCGGAGAGCTCGCGCGAGGTAAGGGGGACGCGCTCGAGCGCGTCCACGCCGTCGGGACGCTCCCCCGTACGATCGACGAGGACGCCCCCGTGCGGGCGGATGAGCCGGTCCGTCGCAGCGACGGTCACGCCGTCACCTCGGCGGGGACGAGGCCGCGGTCCTCGAGCGTCGCCACGACGAGCGCTGCGGCCTCCTCCTCGGTCAGCGTCTCCGTGTCCACCACGAGCTCGGGCGCCGGCGGCTCCTCGTAGGGGTCGTCCACGCCGGTGAAGCCCGTGAGCTCGCCCGCGAACGCCTTCGCGTAGAGGCCGTTCACGTCCCGGCGCGCGCACTCCTCGACCGAGGCCTTCACGTACACCTCGACGAAGGGGCCGAACTGTTCGACCATCGCCCGCGCCTTGGCGCGGGTCTCCGCGTAGGGGGAGATGGCGGCCACGATCACCGCCGCACCGTGGCGGGTGAGCCGCGAGGCGACCCAGCCGATGCGCTCGATGTTCGTGTCCCGGTCAGCCTTCGAGAAGCCGAGCCCCTTGGACAGGTGCGTGCGCACCGTGTCGCCGTCGAGGTACTCCACGAGCAGGCCGCGGCGGTCGAGCTCGGGGCCGACGAGGTGCGCGATGGTGGACTTGCCGGAGCCGGAGAGGCCCGTGAACCAGAGGGTGAAGCCGCCCCCGCGTACCCGGTCGGACTCCGGATGCTCGTGGGCGAAGATGTGCTCGCGGGTCATACCTTCCTTTCGACGTTCAGATCGTGGTGGATACCGCACTCGAGCTTGTCCGAGCCGGCCCAGCGCCCTGCGCGCTCCTCCTCGTCGGGACGGGTGGGACGCGTGCAGGGGATGCAGCCGATCGAACGGTACCCGGCGTCGTGCAGCGGGTTGTAGGGGATCTCGTTCGCGTAGATGTAGGCCCACACCCGCTTCTCGTCCCAGTCGGCGAGGGGGTGGATCTTGAACACCCGGTAGCGCTCGGACCACTGCACCTTCGGCGTCCCGGCTCGGCTCGGCGACTGGTCGCGGCGGATGCCCGAGATCCAGGCGTCGTAGGGCTCGAGCGCGCGCACGAGCGGCTCCACCTTGCGGATGTGGCAGCAACGGTCGGGGTCGCGCTCCCACAGGTTCGGGCCTTCCGCCCGGTGCTGCTCGGCCACGCTCGGGATCTCCGGCCGGATCAGCTTGAGCTGGTAGCGCTCGACCAGCCGGTCGCGCGTCTCGTACGACTCGCGGAAGAAGAGGTGCGTGTCCAGCTCGACCGTGTCCATGCGCAGCCCCAGCTCGGCGACCATGTGGACGAGCACGGAGGACTGCTTCTGCCACGAGCAGGTGAGGCACAGCTTCTCGCCGAACTCCTCGCACGCCCAGGCGAGCAGCTCCTCGGCGGTGAGCGCCTCGAGCTCGTCGGGCGAGCGCGAGAGCGGCCACGGCACGCGCTGCGCTGCGGGCATCGGTGACGACATGGTGCGCGGCTCCTCCGGAGCTTCGGGGCCGCGGACGACTCTAGCCCCGTGCGCGATGCTGGTGAATCGGAAATCTCGACTTTCGTGGTAGAGCGTCCGGGATGAACGCCACCGTGCGCGTCTCTCTGCCCGATGACCTCAAGCGGTTCGTGGATGCACGCGTGCGCTCCGGCGGCTACGCAAGCCCGGGCGAGTACATCCGCGCGGTGCTGCGCGAGCGCCAGAAGCACGAGAAGCTCGTTCGGAGCCTGGCGCGGGAGCTCAAGACGGGGAAGCACTCGCGGCGCTGGGAGACGGTCCGCATCGGTTGAGCCGTCCACCAGCGAGGGGCTTGACCGTGCGCCGGCCGCCGCCGTAGTGGGGCGCTCATGCGAGGCACGCGCCGCGGTTCGCA
>DATMAP010000109.1:0-3677 GCA_035559835.1 Gaiellaceae bacterium | reverse complement strand
CCGGCAAGTCGCTCGACGGCGCGCTCGAGCCGGGGCAGGAGCGCGATCGCGAAGCCGAGCGCGACCGCCGAGACGACCGCGAGGAAGAGGCAGACGTTCGCCGTGCTCTGGGCGAGCCCGAACCACTCCTGAGCGAAGGGGAGCACGCTGGCGGCTCCCCCGAGCCAGGAGACCGTCGCGAGCAGGCGTGCCGGCCGTCTCATGCTCGAAGCCTGCCGCATCCGGCCCCGGGCGTACACTCCCGATCCGTGACCGACCCCGTCGAGCGGGCAGCGGCGCTGCGCGAGTATGCGGAGGAGACCGCCTCCTGCACGCGCTGCGCCCTCGCCAAGGGTCGCACGCAGGTCGTCTTCGGCTCCGGGAACCCGGATGCGGAGCTGATGTTCGTGGGCGAGGCGCCCGGCTTCCACGAGGACCAGCAGGGCGTCCCCTTCGTCGGTCAGGCCGGCAAGCTGCTCGAGCGCCTGCTCGCGGGGATCGGGATGTCCCGCGCCGACGTGTACATCGCCAACGTGCTCAAGTGCCGTCCCCCGGGCAACCGCGATCCCCTGCCCGAGGAGATCGCCGCCTGCGAGCCCCACCTCTTCCGCCAGGTCGAGCTGATCGAGCCGAGCATGGTGGCGACGCTCGGCAACTTCGCGACCAAGCTCCTCTCCGGCCGGCCGGCGGGGATCACGCGCGTCCACGGGCACGAGCAGGAGGTGACGCTCGGGTCGCGGACGGTGCTCCTCTACCCGCTCTACCACCCGGCTGCGGCGCTCTACACCCCGTCCATGCTGAGAGTCCTGGAGGAGGATTTCGCGCGCATCCCCGCCCTGCTCGAGCGCGCGCGGGGGGCGGCGACGGCCGCCGCGGCGCCCGAGGCGGCCGCGGCCGTGCCGGCGGCCGAGCCCGAGGCCCTCCAGCTCGGCCTCTTCTGAGTGACGGTCGAGGTCGTCTCCACCTCGGCCGAGGAGACCGAGGCGCTCGCCGCGCGCCTCGCCGCGCGCCTGGGGCCCGGTGACGTCGTCGCCGTCTCCGGCGAGCTGGGTAGCGGCAAGACGACGTTCGTCCGCGGCGCCTGCCGCGCGCTCGGGGTGACGGCTCCGGTCACGAGCCCGACCTTCACCATCGGGCACCGTTACCGAGGGCGGCTGGACGTCTCGCACCTCGACCTCTTCCGCTTCGCCGGCATCTCGCCGGCGGAGTGGGGCGATCTCGAGCCCTACTTCGAGGACGCGCTCGTCTTCGTCGAGTGGCCCGAGGCGGGAGAGGGCGTCCTGCCCGCGGCTCGCGTCTCCGTCCGGCTCGAGCACGCCGGAGGCGACCGGCGCCGAGTCGTCCTGGCAGCCGCCGAGCCCGCGCTGCTAGAAGGCATCGGGTGATGCTCGTCCTCGCCTTCGACACCGCCACCGAGGTGGCCACGAGCGCGCTCGTCGAGGACGGCCGCGTGCTCGGAGAGCGGGCAGGAGCCCCGCTCGCGCTCCTCGCCGACCTCGATGCTCTCCTCGCCGAGGCGGACGCCCTCCCCGGCGACCTGGACGCGCTCGTCGTCGGTACCGGTCCCGGCAGCTTCACGAGCACGCGCATCGGGTTGGCGACGGCGCGGGGGCTGGCGCTCGCGCTCGGCCTCCCGGTCGCCGGGGTCTCCACCCTGGACGCGCTCGCCGCTTCCGCCGAGGGCGCCTACCCGGTCGTGGACGCGCGCCGGGGCGAGGTGTTCGTCCCCGGTCCGCGCGCCGTCGCGCCCGGCGATCTCGAGCTCGAGCCCGGCACCCTGTGCGTGGGCAGCGGCGCGGTCCGCCACCGGGCGACCCTCGAGCGCAAGGGTGCGCGGATCCCGCCGGACGGCGACCCCATCCACCTCCCGCGCGCCTGGCTGCACGTCCGGCTGGCCGGGGAGCCGGGCGACGCCGAGACGATCTTCCCCCTCTACGTCCGCGCCCCCGATGCGGAGGCGAGGCGATGATCGAGCTCCGCCGGCTCGAGCCGAGCGACCTCGACGCGGTGGAGGAGATCGAGCGCGCCTCGTACCCGACTCCCTGGTCGCGGGCGATGTTCGCGGCCGAGCTCCGCAAGCCGGGCTCCCTCGCCTTGGGCGCGTACGGGGAAACGGGGGAGCTGCTCGGCTACGCGATCGCCTCCCGCTACGTGGACGCCTGGCACGTGATGAACGTCGCCGTCGCGCCCGCGCACCGGCGCCGCGGCGTGGCTACGGCGCTGCTGGAGCGGCTGTTCGCGCTGACCGCAGCCGACCCGCGACACGGGTACACGCTCGAGGTGCGGGTCTCGAACGCGGCGGCGATCCGCCTCTACGAGCGCCTCGGCTTCCGGCGACGGGGTATCCGGCGCGGCTACTACACCGACAACCGCGAGGACGCGCTGATCATGTGGCGCGAGGCGACGGCGGCCGACGCGGAGACGGCTGGGGAGCGGGCGTGATCCTGGCGCTCGAGACCTCCTGCGACGAGACCGCGGCCGCGGTCGTGACCGACGACGGACGGCTCGTCTCCTCGGTCGTCTCCTCCCAGGCCGGGCTGCACGCCCGCTACGGGGGTGTCGTTCCCGAGGTGGCCTCTCGCCGCCACCTCGAGCTGGTCACGCCGGTCGTGCGGGAGGCGCTCGCCGAGGCGGAGCTCGCGCTGGAGGAGGTCGAGCGGGTCGCCGTCACCCAGGGCCCGGGGCTCGTCGGGGCCCTGCTCGTCGGTCTCTCGGCGGCGAAGGCGATCGCCTGGTCGCGGCGGCTGCCGCTCGTCCCGATCGACCACCTCGAGGGGCACGTCGCCTCCCTCGCTCTCCAGCCGGACCCGGTCGAGCCGCCCTTCTGCTGCCTGCTCGCGAGCGGTGGCCACACCCTCCTCTTGGCCGTCCGCGCCTACGGCCGGACGGAGCGGCTGGGGACGACGCTCGACGACGCGGCGGGGGAGGCCTTCGACAAGGGCGCGCGCCTGCTCGGGCTCGGCTATCCAGGCGGAGCCGAGATCGACCGGCTGGCGCGCGACGGCGACCCGGAGGCGTTCCCCTTCCCGGTCGCGCGGGTGCCCGGCCTCGACTTCTCGTTCTCGGGTCTGAAGACGGCGCTCCTGTACACCGTGCGCGACCTGGGCGAGGCCGAGGCGGAGCGCCGACGGGCCGACCTCGCGGCCTCCTACCAGCAGGCGATCGTGCGCGCCCTCGCCGGGCGTCTGCGCCAGGCTGCCGAGCGCACCGGCCTGGAGCGGCTCGCGGTGGTCGGGGGCGTCGCCGCCAACTCCGCGCTCCGGACCGCTCTCCCCGAGGCGCGCTTCGCCCCGCTCGCGCTCTGCACCGACAACGCAGCCATGATCGGCTCCGCCGCACGGTTCGTCGAGGCGCTGCCTTACCCCCGCTACCTCGCCCTCGACGCGTATGCCTCGCTCGCGTAGCCGGGTCGCCGCCGGGGCGTGGCTCGCCGCCGCCTGCGCGCTATTGGCCGGCGGCGCCGCCGCGCAGGCGCCCGGGCCGGCGGTGCGGGTGGACGAGGCGGGCTGGCAGGGAGTGCTGGGGACGCGACCGGCCGTCTCCACCGGCCAGCGCTACGTCGTCGTGCTCCGCTTCCCCTCCCTCGCCGAGCGCGTCCAGGCGGCCGGCGGACGGGCGGGGGAGCGGGAGCTGCGGGCCTGGATGCGAACCGCCGTCGCGCAGCAGGAGCAGTTCCTCGCGCGGCTGGCCGCGGCGGG
>DATMAP010000108.1:0-11686 GCA_035559835.1 Gaiellaceae bacterium | reverse complement strand
CGAGGGGCTGACGGTCGTCCTCGTGGACGACGTCCTCTTCACCGGCCGGACGGCGCGGGCCGCGATCGACGCCCTGCTCGACTTCGGCCGGCCCGCACGCGTGCAGCTCGCCGTGCTCGTCGACCGCGGCCATCGGGAGCTGCCGATCCGGCCCGACTACGTGGGCAAGAACCTGCCCACCTCGCTCCGGGAGCGGATCCGGGTCGAGGTCGTGGAGGTGGACGAGGTCGACCGGGTCCGGCTCGAGCGGGAGGGCGACGGCGATGTCTGAGCTGCGCGGGCCGGCGGCGCCCCGGCGGCACCTGCTCTCCGTGCGCGATCTCTCCCGGGACGACGTCGAGCGCCTCCTGGAGACTGCCCGTGGCTTCGCCTCGACGCTCGACCGCGAGGTGAAGAAGCTGCCGACGCTGCGCGGGCGAACGGTCGTCAACCTCTTCTACGAGGCCTCGACCCGGACCCTGGCCAGCTTCGAGCTCGCCGCCAAGCGCCTCTCCGCCGACACCATGTCGCTGCGCTCGTCCGGCTCCTCGGTGGACAAGGGGGAGTCGCTCAAGGACACCGCGCTCACGCTCGCCGCCTACGACCCGGACGTGATCGTCGTCCGCCATCCGGCCGTGGGCGCGGCGCAGCTCGTCGCCCGCTGCACCGGCGCACACGTGGTGAACGCGGGCGACGGCACGCACCAGCACCCCACCCAGGCGCTGCTCGACCTGTACGCGCTGGCCGAGGCGCTCGGCCGGCTCGAGGGGGTGCACGTCGCGGTGGTGGGGGACGTCGCCCACTCGCGCGTGGCCCGCTCGCTCGTGCAGGCGCTCGCGCTCGTCGGCGCTCGCGCCACCCTCGTCGGCCCGCCCACCCTGCTCCCGCGCGGGATCGCGGCCGCGCTCGGCTGCGAGGTGTCCACCGACATCCGGGCGATCGAGGCCGCGGACGCGGTCTACGTCCTGCGCCTGCAGCGGGAGCGCATGGCCCCCGGCGAGGCCTACGTGCCCTCGCTACGGGAGTACGCGGCGCTGTACGGGATCACGCCCGAGCGCGTCCGCCCCGGTCAGGTGGTCATGCACCCGGGGCCGATGAACCGCGGCGTCGAGATCGACCCCCGCGTCGCCGACTCCGGAGCGGCCCTGGTCGGAGCGCAGGTCCGGGCGGGGCTCGTCGTGCGCATGGCCGTCCTCTACGACCTGCTCGCGGTCGCGCCCGCGCCGGCCCCCGCCGCGGCCGCGGTGGCGGTGGGGGCAGCGTGACGCTGATCTGCGCGAACGGCCGCCCCGACTCGCTCGTGCTCGAGGGGCGGGTGCTCGCGCCCGCCCAGGGGATCGACGAATGCCTGCGGGTCACGGTCGAGGAGGGCGTGATCGTGCGCCTCGAGCCGGGAGACGCGAGCCGGGAGGTGATCGCGCCTGCCTTCGTCGACCCGCACGTCCACCTGCGCACGCCCGGCCGCGAGGACGAGGAGACGCTGCGCTCGGGCACGCTGGCCGCGGCGGCGGGCGGGTACTGCGCGATCGTGGCCATGCCGAACACGGACCCGGTCGTGGACTCCGCGGCCGTGCTCGGCTCGCTGCTCGAGCGGGCCCGCGAGGAGGCGGTCGTTCCCACCGGCTTCATGGCCGCGATCAGCAAGGGTCAGCGCGGGGAGGAGCTGACGGAGATGGCGGACCTGGCCGCGGCCGGCGCCGCCGCCTTCAGCGACGACGGGCGACCGGTCGTCTCCGCCGGGCTGCTCCGCCGCGCGCTCCAGTACAGCGCGCTCGCGGGGCGCCCGCTCGCGCTCCACTGCGAGGAGCCGGCGCTCTCGCGCGGGGGGCACGTGCACGAAGGGGAGGTCTCCGCCGAGCTCGGGCTCGGCCCGTATCCAGCGGCCGCCGAGAGCGTCATGGTCGGGCGCGACCTCGCGCTGGCCCGCTACGAGGGCCGCCCTCTGCACCTCCTCCACCTCTCGGCTCGGGAGTCGGTCGAGCTGCTCCGGCGGGCGCAGGAGGAGGGCGTACGCGTGACCGCGGAGGTCACGCCCCACCACCTCTGCCTCACCGACGAGGCCGTCCGCTCGCTCGACCCCAACCTGAAGATGAACCCGCCCCTCCGCTCCGAGGACGATCGCCGTGCGCTCGTGGACGCCCTCCGCGACGGCGCCATCGGCGCCGTCGCCACCGACCACGCTCCGCACGCGCGGGAAGAGAAGGACGTCCCCTTCGCGGAGGCGCCGTTCGGCGTGACCGGCCTGGAGACGGCGTTCGCGGCCCTGTACACGCGACTCGTCCTCCCGGGCGAGCTGCGGCTGGAGACGCTGCTCGAGCGGATGTCGGCCGGCCCCGCCCGCGCGCTCGGCCTCCCCGAGCCGCGGATCGAGGTCGGGGCCCGGGCGAACCTGGTCGTGCTCGACTTGGAGGCCGAGTGGCAGGTGAGCGAGGAGGGCTTCCGCTCGCGCTCGGCCAACTCGTGGCTCCTGGGCGAGCGGCTGCGCGGACGGGTGGTCCGGACCGTCGCCGACGGGCGGGTGGTGTTCGCGGCGTGACCGCCGGCTACCTCCTGCTCGAGGACGGGACGGTCGTCCGCGGTCGCTCGGTCGCCGCGGAGGGGGCGGCCTTCGGCGAGGCGGTCTTCACGACCGCCATGACGGGCTACCAGGAGACGGTCACCGATCCGAGCTACGAGGGGCAGCTCGTCTGCTTCACCGCACCCATGGTCGGCAACTACGGGGTCGCCGAGGGGCGCGGCGAGTCGGACCGCCCGCACGCGCGGGCGGTGCTCATGCGGCGGCTCGGCGGCCGCGCGTGGGCCGAGTGGCTCGCCGGGCACGGCCTGGTCGCGCTGGAGGAGATCGACACCCGCGCGCTCGTCCTCCGTCTCCGCGAGGCGGGGGCGATGCGCGCCGTCGCCGTCGCCGACGAGCAGGCGCTTCCGGTGGACGCGGCGCTCGCGCAGGTGCGCGCGCAGCCGCCGATGGAGGGGCAGGCGCTCGTCGCCTGCGTCTCCACGCCGCGTCCGTACGAGTTCGCTCCCGGGGGGAAGGTCCGGGTGGCGGTGGTCGACTACGGGACGAAGCGCTCGATCCTGCGCCGGCTGGCCGGCGCGGGGGCGGCGGTGACCGTCTTCCCGCACACGGTCCAGCCGGACGAGCTGGTGGGCTTCGACGGCGTCGTCCTCTCCAACGGGCCGGGCGACCCCGAGCCGCTCCAGGCCGAGGTGGAGGCGGTGCGCGGGCTCCTGGGCCGGGTGCCGCTCTTCGGCATCTGCCTGGGCCACCAGCTCCTCGGCCTCGCCACCGGGCACGAGACGTTCAAGCTCCCCTTCGGACACCGCGGGGCGAACCACCCCGTGCTCGACCGCCGGCGAGGTCGCGTCCTCGTCACGAGCCAGAACCACGGCTTCGCCGTCCGGCCCTCGGACGAGCGGGAGGCGACCCACGTCTCGCTGTACGACGGCACGGTGGAGGGGTTCGACTTCCCGGAGCTTGCCGCGCGCTCCGTCCAGTTCCATCCCGAGGCCGGGCCCGGCCCGCACGACGCCTGGCCGCTGCTCGAGGCCTGGGTGGAGGAGCTCGCCCGCTGATGCCCGCCCGGCGCGACCTCGAGACGATCTGCGTGCTCGGCTCCGGGCCGATCGTGATCGGCCAGGCCTGCGAGTTCGACTACGCGGGCTGCCAGGCGCTGAAGGTGCTGCGCGAGGACGGGTACCGGACGGTCGTCGTCAACTCGAATCCGGCCACGATCATGACCGACCCGGGCTTCGCCGACCGCACCTACATCGAGCCGCTCGACCCGGAGGCGGTCGCCTCCGTCCTCCGCCGCGAGCGCCCCGATGCGCTCTTGCCCACCCTGGGGGGCCAGACCGCGCTCAACCTCGCCGTGGCGCTCTTCGAGGCCGGCGTGCTCGAGGAGCTGGGGGTGGAGCTGATCGGCGCCGCCGTGGACGTGATCCGGCGGGCGGAGGACCGCGAGCAGTTCAAGCGGGCGGTCGAATCGTGCGGGCTGCGGGTGCCCGCCTCGCGCATCGTCACCTCGCTCGCCGAGGTCGAGGGGCTCACGGTGCCGGCCGTCGTCCGTCCCGCCTTCACCCTCGGTGGCCACGGGGGCGGCTTCGCCGAGGACCTCGCCAGCCTGCGCCGGCAGGTGGAGCGGGGCCTGGCCGAGTCGCCGATCGGGCAGGTGCTCGTCGAGGAGTCGGTCAAGGGCTGGGACGAGTTCGAGCTGGAGGTGATGCGCGACCGCGCAGACAACGTGGTCGTCGTCTGCTCGATCGAGAACCTCGACCCGATGGGCGTGCACACGGGCGACTCGGTCACGGTCGCCCCCCAGATGACCCTCGCCGACGAGGCCTACCAGGAGCTGCGCGACGCGGCGGCCGCGATCATCCGCGCGGTGGGGGTGGAGACGGGTGGCTCGAACATCCAGTTCGCCCGCGACCGGGCGACCGGCGAGGTGCGCGTGATCGAGATGAACCCGCGCGTCTCCCGCTCCTCGGCGCTCGCCTCGAAGGCGACCGGCTACCCGATCGCGAAGGTCGCGGCCAAGCTCGCGGTCGGGTACACGCTGGACGAGATCCCCAACGACCTTACGAAGACGACGCCGGCGAGCTTCGAGCCCACGCTCGACTACGTCGTCTGCAAGTTCCCGCGCTTCGCCTTCGAGAAGTTCCCCGGCGCCGACCGCACCCTGGGCACGCAGATGAAGTCGGTGGGGGAGGCGATGGGGATCGGGCGTACCTTCAGCGAGGCCTTCCTGAAGGCGTTCGGCTCCCGCGAGCTCGACCCCGGCGCCCCGACGCCGTGGGCGAGCCTCGAGGACGAGGACCTGCCGGAGGGGCTGCACCCCTGGTTCCGGGAGCAGATCGCGCTGGCCAAGGCCGAGCTGGCGAGCGGCGACCTGCTGCGCGCCAAGCGCGCGGGCTGGGGCGACGACTCGATCGGTGCCGCTTGGGGCCTGACGGGCGAGGAGGTCCGGCGCCGCCGCGCCCAGCTCGGGCTGCGCCCCGCCTACCGCCGGGTGGACTCGTGCGCCGGGGAGGTGGAGGCAGGCTCGAACTACTACTACTCGACCTGGGGCGAGGAGGACGAGCCCCTGCCGGCGAGCGGCCGGCCGCGGGTCGTCATCCTGGGCTCGGGACCGAACCGGATCGGGCAGGGGATCGAGTTCGACTACTGCTGCGTCCACGCCGCCCGGACGTTCCGCGAGCTGGGCTACGAAGCGGTCATGGTCAACTGCAACCCGGAGACGGTCTCCACCGACTACGACACCTCCGACCGCCTCTACTTCGAGCCGCTCTCCCCCGAGGAGGTGCTGGCCGTGCTCGACCGCGAGCAGCCGGAGGGAGTGGTGACCCAGTTCGGCGGACAGACGCCGCTCCGCCTCGCGCGCTGGATCGAGGGGGCGGGGTACCGGATCCTCGGCACGCCGCACGCGGCCATCGACCTCGCCGAGGACCGCGAGCGCTTCGGCTCGCTCGCGCGCGAGCTGGGCGTCCGCTGCCCGCCGTGGGCGACCGTGACCGGGATCGACGAGGCCCGCGCGGCGGCGGCCGAGATCGGCTTCCCGGTGCTGGTGCGGCCCTCCTACGTGCTCGGCGGACGGGCGATGCGCATCTGCTACGACGACGGGCAGCTCGCGGAGGCGATGGCCGCCGTGCGGGGCCCGGTGCTGCTCGACCGCTTCGTCGAGCACGCGATCGAGCTGGACGTGGACGCGCTCTGCGACGGCGAGGAGGTGTACATCGCGGCCGTCATGCAGCACGTCGAGGAGGCCGGCGTGCACTCGGGCGACTCGGCCTGCGTCCTGCCGGCGCCCTCGCTGACGCTCGCGGCCGCGCTCGAGGTCGAGCACGTGGTCAAGCGGCTGGGGCCCGCGCTCGGGGTGATCGGCCTCCTGAACGTGCAGCTCGCGCTCGCCGACGGGGCCGTGTACGTCCTGGAGGCGAACCCGCGCGCCTCCCGGACGGTGCCCTTCGCGAGCAAGGCGATCGGGATCAACCTCGTCGACGCCGCCTGCCGCCTGGCGGCGGGTGCCACGCTGCGCGAGCTGGCTCTGCCCGTGCCCCGCCCGGCGCAGGTGAGCGTCAAGGCGGCAGTGCTCCCCTTCGCGCGCTTCCCCGGGGCCGACCCGGTGCTCGGCCCCGAGATGCGCTCGACCGGCGAGGTGATGGCGAGCGCCGCCGACCTCCCGACCGCGCTGGCCAAAGCCGAGCGGGCGGCGGGACGGCCCCTGCCGACCTCGGGCACGGCCTTCCTCTCCGTCCGGGACGAGGACAAGCCCGCCGCCGTCGCGGTCGCGGCCGCCCTCGCGGGCCTCGGCTTCGAGCTGGTGGCGACGGAGGGGACGGCCCGGACCCTGCGGGCGGCGGGGCTGCAGGTGGAGGAGGTGGCCAAGGTCGGCGACGCAGGCGCGGACGAGCCGACCGTGGTCGACCTCGTCCGCCGCGGCCGCTGCGACCTCGTCATCAACACGCCCCAGGGCCGGGGCGCGCGCGCCGACGGGTACCTGATCCGGGAGGCGGCGCTCGTCGCCCGCGTCCCCTGCGTGACCACGATCTCGGGAGCTGCCGCGGCGGTGCACGCGATCGCGAACGCCCGCGCGGAGTCGGCGCTCTCGCTGCAGGAGCGGATCGGGATCGAGGCCTGAGCTCGTGGGGCCTTGTGACACTTTGTCACTTGCGCAGGGGGAGGCCCGCCGCCAGCGCCTGCGGGTGGTCGCGTCGGAGGCGGTCGGCCCCTACGCGCTCCTGCGCCTGGAGCGCGGCGAGCTCGAGCCGGGCACGCCGGGGCAGTTCTTCATGCTGGAGGCGCCCGGCCGGCTGCTGCCGCGCCCGTTCAGCCTCTGCCTGGCCCCACCAGGGGAGCTGGCGTTCCTGATCGAGCCGGTCGGGCCCGGCACGCGGGCCCTCTGCGCCCTGCGACCGGGGGAGGCGACCCACGTCCTCGGCCCGCTCGGGCGCGGGTTCGACCTCGCCGTCGAGCGGCCGCTGCTCGTCGCCGGCGGGATCGGGATCGCGCCCATGCCCTACCTCGCCGCCGCGCTCGGCGGTCCCCCGGCGCTCTGCGGCTTTCGCACCCGGGCGCAGGCGGCGGCCGCCGCGCTCCTGCCGGGGGCGGAGGTCGTGCTCGAGCCGCGGCTCGTCACCGACGCCCTGCCGGCCGATCCGGGCGACGTCCTCGCCTGCGGGCCCGAGCCGATGCTGGAGGCGTTGCGGGCGCGCGTGCCCGGCGCCCAGCTCGCGTGGGAGGCGCCGATGGCCTGCGGGTACGGCGCCTGCTTCGGCTGCGCGGTCGAGACCGCCGACGGGTACCTCCGGCTCTGCCTGGACGGCCCCGTCCTCCGCGTGGCCGCATGAAGGTTCCCATCCTGAATGCCTCCGGCTGCCTCGACGCCCTCGCCGCTCCCGGCGTCGCCCGCAGCCTGGACGCCTTCGTGACGAAGACGGTCACCCCGCTGCCCCGCCGGGGGAATCCGCCCCCTCGCCTCGCCGAGACCGAGCACGGGCTCCTGAACTCGATCGGGCTGCAGAACCCGGGTCTCGAGGCGTTCGTCACCCACCACCTGCCCCGGCTGGCGGAGCTGGGAGTGCCGATCTGGGTCTCCGCCGGCGGGTCCTCCGCGCGCGACTACCGGGAGGTCTGCGAGCGGCTCGACGGCTGCGAGGCGGTCGCGGCGATCGAGCTGAACCTCTCCTGCCCGAACGTGGAGGAGGCTCCGGAGACGGCCGCCGAGCTGGTCGGCGCTGCTCGCCAGGTGACGGAGAAGCCCCTCTACGCGAAGCTCTCGCCGGCGACCGGAGACGTCGCGGAGGCGGCGCGGGCGGTGGCGGCAGCGGGCGCGGACGGGCTCTCGCTCGTGAACACGATCCGCGGCGCCGCCCTCGATCCCGAGACGCTGCGCCCGCGGCTCGCGCTCGGCGTCGGCGGCTACTCCGGGCCCGCCTTGCGCCCGGTGGCGCTCGCCTGCGTGCTCGCCTGCGCGCGCGCGGTCGACCTCCCGATCGTGGCCATGGGCGGGATCACCTCCGGGCAGGATGCGCTCGAGGCGGTGAGCGCGGGGGCGAGCGCGGTCGCCCTGGGCACGGTGCTCTTCGCCGATCCCTTCGCCCCGGCGCGGGTGCGCTCGGAGCTGGGCACGCTCGCCGCCGGACGCGCGGAGGAGGATCAGGCGCGTGCGTCTTCGGCTCGGGCAACGAGAAAATCCCTGCAAATCAGGCAAAACGTTCCCGCTTGACCCGGGGAGGAGTCTTGCTAGACTCGTCCGGCTCATGGTCGCGTCGAAGACCCACGCCCAGACGCCAGCGCGGTCTCTCGATCAGCGGATGGAGGCATTGCAGCGGGCCAACGACGTCCGGGTCCGGCGCGCCCGCCTGAAGCGCGACCTCAAGGCCGGCCGGGTGCAGATCGAGTCGATCCTCCTCGATCCGCCGGAGTGGGTCTCCACGGCGAAGGTCTTCGACATGCTCATGGCGGTGCCGAAGTTCGGGCGGGTCAAGGCCGCGCGCCTCCTCAACCAGTGCCGGATCAGCCAGTCGAAGACCGTGGGCGGGCTCTCCGAGCGCCAGCGGGCCGAGCTGGTCCAGCTCTTCAACCACCGCTCGTAGGAGCTGCCCGCTCCGTGCCGCGGCGGCCGGTCTTCGTCGTCACCGGACCGTCCGGCGCAGGCAAGGGCACCCTCATCCGCGGGCTCGTCGAGCGCGTGCCCGACCTGGAGATCGCGGTCTCGGCGACTACCCGCTCTCGCCGCCCGGGCGAGGAGGACGGACGTGAGTACTGGTTCCTGAGCGACGAGGAGTTCACCCGCCGGGTCGAGGGCGGGGAGTTCCTGGAGTACGTCGCCTACGTCTCCGGCCGCCGCTACGGGACGCTGCGCTCGGAGCTGGAGCGGATCCAGGCGGCGGGGAAGGTCTGCGTGCTCGAGCTCGAGCTGGAGGGCGCGCTCGCGGTGCAGGCGCAGGTGCCGGGCAGCGTCACCGTCTTCATCGCCGCCGACGTGCCCGAGCTGGAGCGGCGTCTGCGGGAGCGGGCGACGGAGAGCACGGGGGAGATCGGGGAACGGATCGCCCTCGCCCGCGCCCAGCTCGAGCAGGCCCACCGCTTCCGCTACATGGTCCGGAACGACGACGTCGAGCGTGCGACCGCGGCGCTCGTCGCCCTGGTCGAGTGCGAGCTGGCCTTCGCAGGTACCATGAGCCGGCCATGATCCATCCCCGCCTCGACGTCCTGCTCGACAAGGTCGGCCACTCCCGCTACGCGCTCGTCATCGTCGCGGCCAAGCGGGCGCGCCAGATCAACAACTACCACCACCAGCTCGGCGAGGGCATCGGCTTCGAGGAGGCGCCCCCGCCGCTCGTCGAGTCCCGCTCGAAGAACTACCTGACGATGGCGATGGAAGAGATCGCCAGCGGGAAGATCGCCTTCCGCTACCCGCAGAGCTAGCCCGGAGGCGAGATGGCTCGCATCCTGCTCGGCGTCACCGGCGGGATCGCGGCCTACAAGGCGTGCACGCTCGTGCGGCTGCTCGTGCGCGCCGGGCACGACGTCCAGCCCGTGCTGACCGCGTCGGCGGAGCGCTTCGTCTCCGCGGACACCTTCTACGCCCTGGCGCGCAGGCCGCGACCGGCGACGCCGTACCCGCACCTCGAGCCTACAGACCTGCTCGTCGTCGCACCGGCGACGGCGAACACGCTCGCGCGGCTCGCACACGGCCTCGCCGACGACGTCCTGACCGAGGCGGCGCTCGCGCACGCGGGGCCGGTGCTCGTCGCGCCCGCGATGAACGTGCGCATGTGGGAGCACCCCGCCACCCAGGCCAACGTGGCCGTGCTGCGGGCGCGGGGGGTGGAGCTGGTCGGCCCGAACGAGGGCGAGCTGGCCGAGGGCGAGGAGGGGATGGGCCGGATGGCCGAGCCAGAGGAGATCGCCGCCCGGGTCGAGGAGCTGCTCGGCGGGGCGCGGCCCGAGAGCGCGCTGCGCGGACGGCGCGTCCTCGTCTCGGCGGGCGGCACGCGCGAGCCCCTGGACGCAGTCCGCTTCCTGGGGAACCGCTCCTCGGGGCGGATGGGGGTCGCGCTCGCCGAGGAGGCCCGCCGGCGGGGGGCGGCGGTGATCCTGCTCGCAGCCAACCTGGCCGTGCCGGCCCCGGCGGGGGTCGAGGTCGTGGCCACCCCGACCGCGGCCGACCTCGAGCGCGAGGCCCTCGCTCGTGCGGACGCGGACGTGATCGTGATGGCCGCCGCGGTCGCCGACTACCGGCCGGCCGCTCCGATCGCCGGCAAGCGGCCCAAGGACGGCGAACCCTGGCGGCTCGAGCTTCGCCCGACGAGCGACGTCCTGGCCGCGCTCGGCGCCTCCCGCCGCGAGGGGCAGGTGCTGGTCGGCTTCGCCGCAGAGAGCGGGCCCGACGGGCTCGAGCGCGCCCGCGCGAAGCGCCTCGCCAAGGGGGCCGACCTGATCGTCTGGAACGACATCGGCCGGGCCGGCGTCGGCTTCGACGCGCCCGACAACGAGGTCGTCCTGCTCACCGCAGAGGGCGAGCGGGAGGTGGCGAAGGCGTCCAAGCAGGCGATCGCGGCGGTGGTGCTGGACGAGGTGGAGCGGCTACTCTCGGAGGGATGAGCGACGGGACACCCGCGCGGGAGGCGCTGCCCTCCTCCGCCGCGGCCGGCGTCGTCGCGCGCGTCGTCGGGAACCTGGAGCTGGCAGTGCGCGCGCCCCGGGAGACGCTCGAGCTGTGCGTCCTCTGCCTGCTCGCGGAGGGACACCTGATCATCGAGGACTTCCCCGGCGTGGGGAAGACGGTGCTCGCCAAGTCGCTTGCCCGCTCCCTGCACCTCACCTTCTCCCGCCTGCAGTTCACGCCCGACCTGCTCCCGACCGACGTCACCGGTGTCAACGTGTTCGACCAGCGGACGAGCACCTTCGAGTTCCGGCCGGGGCCGATCTTCGCCAACGTCGTGCTCGTGGACGAGATCAACCGCGCCTCCCCGAAGACGCAGTCCGCCTTGCTCGAGGCGATGCAGGAGTGCCAGGTGACGATCGACGGCGCCACCTACCCGCTGGAGCGGCCGTTCCTCGTCGTCGCCACCCAGAACCCGATCGAGTACGAGGGCACGTACCCGCTGCCGGAGGCCCAGCTCGACCGCTTCACCGCACGCCTCTCGCTCGGCTACCCGCCGCTCGCCGAGGAGGCGCGCATGCTCGCCGAGCAGACGACCGCGCCCCCGCTCGAGCGCCTGCAGGCGGTGGCCGGACGCGAGGAGGTGCTGGCCGCGATCGCCGCCGCGCGGGAGGTGTACGTCGAGGAGTCGGTCGGGCGCTACGTGGTCGCGCTCCTGCGGCACACCCGGGCCAGCCCCGCGCTCGCCCTGGGAGCCAGCCCACGGGCGGGGATCGCGCTCCTCCGCATGGCGAAGGCGCGGGCGGTCGCGTCCGGGCGCGAGTACGTCCTGCCCGAGGACGTGCGGGCGGTGGCCGTGCCCGTGCTCGCGCACCGGGTGATCGCGGCGCCGGGCTCGCGGGCGAGCGGGCTCACGGGAGAGGAGGCGATCCGGGAGGCGCTCGAGCAGACTCCGGTGCCGGTATGAGACCTCCGGGGGCCGCGCTCGCGCTGGGGGCGGCGGTGACCGGAGCGGCGGTCGCGTTCGGCTCGCGCCCGCTGGGCGTCGCCGGGATCGGCCTCGTCCTCGCGGGCGCCGTCGCCCGGGCCTGGGCGGGGCT
>DATMAP010000107.1:0-5902 GCA_035559835.1 Gaiellaceae bacterium | reverse complement strand
GCCCGGTCGTGCTGCCGGTCTCGACGGCGAGCCCGACGGTGACCGCGGAGGCGCTCGCCTCCGCGGCCCGCCGCGCCCGGATCGCGCTCTCGGCTCCGGTCGTCCTGCGCGGCCCGGGGCGGAGCTGGCGGCTGCCGCGCTGGCGGATCGCCCAGCTGCTCTCCCTGCCGAGCGGCGGCGCCACCCGCCTTGCGATCGCGGGCCCGGACGCGGACGCCTACTTCCGGGCGCTCGCGCGCCGCGTCGCCCGACCGGCCGTGGATGCCGGCTTCGACGTCTCCGGCGAGCGTGTCCGGGTCGTTCCCGCTCGCCCCGGGGTCGAGCTCGACGTGCCTCGCACCGCGCGCGCGCTCCTGCGCGCGGCGACCTCCCCCGCCAACCGGGTGGCGGCGCTCACGCTCGTGACCGTGGCGCCGCAGCGGACGACCGAGGAGGCGCTGGCCATGGGCATCGACCGGCGCCTGTCCACCTACAAGACGCTGAACGCGGGCACGGCCGACCGGATCACGAACCTGCGCTTGGGCGTGACCTTGCTCGACGACACCCTCGTCCCGCCCGGAGGCGAGTTCTCGCTCAACGAGACGATCGGCGAGCGGACGGCCGAGCGTGGCTTCCGCCCCGCGCCCGTCATCATCGGCACGGAGTACGCCGAGGAGGTGGGCGGCGGCACCTCGCAGGTGGCGACGACGGTCTTCAACGCCGCGTGGGAGGCGGGGCTCGAGCTCACCGAGCGCAACCCGCACGCGCTCTACATCAGCCGCTACCAGCTCGGCCGGGACGCGACCGTGTACTGGCCGACCCTCGACCTCAAGTTCGTCAACGACACGAAGCACTGGATCCTGGTCAAGGGGTTCGTCGAACCGGACGGGATCCGGGTCTCCATCTACGGCGGCGAGCGCCGGCGGGTGGTGAGCTCACCCGGGACGATGACCATCACCGGGCCGGTCCCGGTCCGCCGCGTCAAGGACCCGACGCTGCCGAAGGGCAAGGTCGTGGTCGAGGAGGAAGGCGCGCCGCCGCGACGCACGGTCGTCACCCGCAAGGTCTACGCGGCCGACGGAACGCTCCTTCGCAGCGAGACCTGGACGACCTCCTACCGGGGCCAGAAGCGCGTGCTCCGGATCGGGACGAAGCCGAAGAAGGATGCGCCCGCCGAGCCGAAGCCGCCTTCCGAGCAGCCCGAGGCGCCGACCGGCGAGGCCGTCAGCCCGCTCCCGACTCGGCCCTAGCGACGGCGTCGGCGAGCCAGCTCGGGACACGCGTCGGACGATGCGTCGCGCGGTCGACGGTCGCGTGCCCGGTGTGGCCCTCGGCGATCAGGTCTGCGCCGCGCAGGATGCGGTACTCGTACCGGAAGCGCGCACCCCGTAGGTCCGCGCAGCGCGCCCAGACGGTCAGGCGGTCGTCGAAGAAGGCCGCCCGCCGGTAGCGCAGGCAGACCTCGGTGGTCAGAGCCTCCAGGCCCGCGTCGCGGAGCGCCTGGTACCCACCCGCGTAGCGCTCCAGGTAGGCGATCCGGGCCACCTCGAGCCAGACGAGGAAGGCGGCGTGGTGGGCGATGCCCTGCGCATCGGTCTCCGCGAAGCGGACGCGGATCTCGGTCGGGAAGCCGCCTGCCTGCACGCGCGCAGCCTACGATGCGGGCATGCCGGCCGCCGCGCTCGCCGCCCTCCTCGTCGAGCGCCAGCCTTGCGTCGTGCTCACCGGCGCAGGCATCTCGACCGAGAGCGGGATCCCCGACTTCCGCTCGCCCGGCGGGCTCTGGGCGCAGGTCGATCCCTTCGAGGTCGCCTCCATCGAGGCCTTCCGGCGTGATCCCGAGCGCGTCTGGGACTTCTACCGGGCGCGAATCGACGCGCTGCTCGCGGCGCAGCCGAACCCCGGGCACTACGCGCTCGCCGAGCTCGAGCGGCGCGGCCTCGTGCAGGCCGTGATCACCCAGAACATCGACACCCTGCACACCCGCGCCGGCAGCCGGGAGGTGGTCGAGGTGCACGGCTCGATCCGCACCGCCACCTGCCTCGCCTGCCTGTGGACGGAGGGGCTCGAGGGCGTGCTCGCGCAGCTCGCGGAGCGGCCGGCGCCGATCTGCCCTCGGTGCGGGCGAGTGCTGAAGCCGGGAGTGACCCTCTTCGGCGAGCTGCTCCCGCCCGGGGCGATCGAGCGCGCGCTCGAGCTCGCCCGCGCGGCCGCGCTGATGCTCGTCGTCGGCTCCTCGCTCGAGGTCTGGCCGGCCGCCGGTCTGCCGCTCGAGGCCCGTGCGTTCGCGATCGTGAACCGGGGTCCGACCGCGCTCGACGAGCAGGCGCTGCTCCGGATCGACGCCGGTGCGAGCGAGACCCTCGCCCAGGTGCTCGACGTGCTCGAGGGCACGCCGAGGCTCCCTGAGGTGCTATGACTACGACATGCCCGAGACGAAGACGCGCCGGAAGGCCCCGTCCCGCGGGAAGGTCGAGAAGGACCTCGTCGCCCGCCTCGCCGACGCCGGCGAGGAGGCGCTGCAGCGCCTCAGCGAGCTGCCGGGGGGCAAGCGAGCGGCGACGGCGCTGAACGAGCTCCGCTCGCACCTGGACGAGCTGGCGAAGAAGGTGCGCGGGATCGAGGCGCTCGAGGCGCGGATCGCGAAGCTGGAGAAGGAGCTGGCTGCGCTCCGGAAGAAGCCCGCCGCGCGCAAGGCCGGCGCGCGGAAGCCGCCCGCCTAGCCGGGCGGCACGCGCAGCCGCAGCGCGCGCGGCACGAGCTCGAAGCGCACCGGCGTCGTCCCCGGCTGCTCGCCGTCGAGCTCGACCGGGAGCGGCTCGTCCGCGTCCACCGTCACCGTCCGCCCGCGGAGGAGCTCGAGCCGGGGGTGGGGCAGGTGCCGGCCGCGGTAGCTCTTCGGCAGCGTGAGCAGGAGGTCGCGCTTGGTCACGTCGCCGATCAGCAGGCAGTCGAAGAGCCCGTCGTCGGGCTCGGCCTCCGGGCACATCATCATCCCGCCGCCCAGGTAGCGGCCGTTGCAGGCCAGGACGTCGATCATCCGCCCGGCCCGGGTCTCGCCGTCCACGGTCACGCGCAGCTCCCCCGTCTGCCAGCGGCAGAAGACGGCGAGGGTCGCCCAGTAGTAGGAGATCTTCCCCCCGAGCGCCTTCGAGGTCTCGTTCGCGCGCTGCGCGATCGCGCCGCTGATGCCGGCGCTGGCGACGTTGGCGAACCACGCCTGAGCCTCGTCGCCGGCCCACGTGCGGTAGGTGGCGCGGCCGAGATCGATCGTCCGCGTCTGCCCGCGCAGGGCGACCGCGACCGCGCCCTCGAGGTCGCGGGGGATCCCGAAGGTGCGGACGAAGTCCCAGCCCGTGCCGTGGGGGAGGACGGCCAGCTCGGCCTCCTCGGTCCCGGCGAGCCCGTTCACGACCTCGTTCACGGTCCCGTCCCCGCCGACGGCGACGAGCAGCGTCGCCCCGCCGTGCACCGCCTCCCGGGCCAGCTCGGCGAGCTGGCCGGGCCGCTCCGAGAGGAGCGCGTCGCCGGTGAGCCCGAGCGTCGCCGCCCGGTGCGCGATCTGCGGCCAGCGCCGCCCCGTCGAGCCCCCGGCGGCGGCCGGGTTGACGAGGAAGCAGGTGCGGCCGGCGCTAATGGCCGTCGCGGCCCGCCGTCGCGGTGGCGAGCGCGATCCGCGTCATGCGGTCGACGGCCGCCTGCAGCTCCTCGTCCGAGATGCGCACGAACTCGCCCTCGACGACGATGTCGCTGACCGTGAGCAGGCAGCCCGTCTCGACTCCTCGCAGCGCCCCCACCGTGAAGAGCGCGGCCGCCTCCATCTCCACGGCCAGGATCCCGCGCTTCGACCAGCGCTCGTACTGGCCCTCGTCGGGGTTGTAGAAGAGGTCGCTGGAGACGATCGGCCCCACGCGCAGCGGCTCTCCTGCCTGCTTGGCGACGTGCACCGCCTCGTGGATCAGGGCCCAGCTCGCGGTCGGGCAGTGCGGCTCCCCGCCGACGAGGTGCGTCGCGGTCGCGTCCGCGGGCACCGCCGAGAGGGCGACGATCAGGTCGCCGAGCGCGTGGTCGGGCTGCAGCCCGCCGCACGTCCCGACTCGGAGCAGCCGCCTGACCCCGAGCTGGATCAGCTCCTCGAAGACGATGGTCGCGCCCGGGCAGCCCATGCCCGTCCCCTGGACGGAGACCGGCTTCCCTTCCCAGAGCCCCGTGAAGCCGAGCAGGCCCCGCTCCGCGTTCACCTGGCGGACGTCGGTCAGGTACGTCTCGGCGATGTAGCGGGCCCGCAGGGGGTCGCCGGGGAGCAGGCAGGCCTCCGCGTAGTCACCGGGGTTCGCGCGCAGGTGGATCGGCACGGCGGGAAGCCTACGGCCTGCGGCCGGCGAGGGCGCCCGGGAACCTGCCCTAGAGTTCCGGCGGTGGCCGGGAAGCTGATCGCGCCGGGGCGGGACGAGATCCTCCGCTTCTGCGCGGGCGACCCGATCGAGCGCGTCTTCCTCGAGGACGCGGCGCGCCGCGGGCTCGGGCGCTTCGTCGGCCTGCTCGTGGGCGGCGAGCTGCAGGCCCTCTGCCACGTCGGTGTCAACGTCGTCCCCTCGGGCCGGGGCTGCGCGGCCTTCGCCCGCGAGGTCGTACGCGCGGAGCCGCGGATGCTGATCGGCGAGGCAGGCGCCGTGGGCGAGCTGTGGGCGGAGGCGCGCCGGCGCCTGCCCCCGCCGCGGGAGGACCGGCCGGGACAGCCCGTCTTCGTCATCCGCGAGCCTCCCGAGCCCGGCGGGAGCGGGCTGCGACCGGCGCGGCTCGACGACCTCGAGCTGCTCCTGCCTGCCTGCGCGGCCGCGCACGCGGAGGAGCTGGGAGTCGATCCGCTGGCGCGCGACCCGGAGGGCTTCCGCTGGCGCACCCGGACGCAGATCGAGGAGGGCCGGTCGTGGCTCTGGGCCGAGGACGGCGTCATCCGCTTCAAGGCCGAGGCCTCGGCCTGGACGCCCTCGGCGGTGCAGCTGCAGCAGGTCTGGGTCGACCCTGAGGCCCGTCGGCGCGGCTACGGCGCGCGCGGCTTGCGCGACCTCTGCCGGCTCCTGCTCGAGCGGACGCCCGCCGTCTGCCTCTTCGTCCGCGCCGAGAACACCCCCGCGATCCGGCTGTACCAAGCGGTCGGGATGGAGCACGTCCTCGACTACCGCTCCGTGCTGCTCTGAGCGTGGAGACCCTCTTCCTCGCGCGGCACGCGCTCGCGGGCTCGAACCGGGACGGGACCGCCTCCTCGCGCGCGCCGGGCGAGGGGCTGACCGAGGCCGGCCGAGAGCAGGCGCGCCGGCTCGGCGCCCAGCTTTCGGGCGAGCCGATCGAGCTGGGCATGGCGACCCCATTCCGGCGCACGCAGGAGACGCTCGCGCTCGCCCTCGCGGGCCGAGGGGTGCCGCGGGCCGTCGTGGCGGAGCTGGGGGAGATCCGCTTCGGCGCGTTCGACGGCGGCCCGCTGGCCGACTACCGCGAGTGGGCGGCCTCGAGCTCGCCCTCTGCTCCTGCGCCGGGCGGGGGCGAGAGCCGAGCGCAGGCCGCGGCCCGCTTCGCCCGCGGGCTCGAGCTGGTGCTCGCGCGTCCGGAGCGGACCGTCCTCGTCGTCGCGCATGCGCTCGTCGTCCGCTACGTGCTCGACGCGGCCCGCGGGCTCGTCCCGGCGGCACGGATGGAGGCGGTCGAGCACGCCGTGCCGGCGCGCCTGAGCGCGACCGAGGTCGCCGCCGCGGCAGAGCTCCTTGCCGGCTGGAGCCTCGCTCCCCGCTTCCGCGCTCCCTCGGACGGAGGATGAGCGCAGCTCCGGGCGCGCCGACCTCCCGGATCATGACGGCCCTGCTCCGCCTCGCCGGCCTCGCCGCGGTGCTGGCCGCCCTCGCGGGCTGCGGCGGCGGGAGCGAGG
>DATMAP010000106.1:0-9423 GCA_035559835.1 Gaiellaceae bacterium | reverse complement strand
GGGGCTCTGCTCGGAGACGAGCCGGCCCGCGTCGTCGTAGGCGTAGCTCGTCGTGCGGCCGAGGGCGTCGCGCCGAGTCACCACGTTGCCGGCGCCGTCGTAGGTGTACGTGGTCACGCCGCCGTCGGGCGCGGTGACGGTCAGGACCCTCCCCGCGGCGTCGTAGCTGTAGCTCGTCTGGTGCCCGTTCGCGTCGCGCACCGAGGCGAGGTTGCCGACCGGGTCGTACGTGTTCACGGTGACGTTGCCGAGGGGATCGGTCGTCTGGAGCAGCCGGCCGGCCGCGTCGTAGCTGTAGCTCGTCCGGAAGTCGTTCGGGTTGGCGCCGGCGACGTTGCCGCGCGGCTCGACGCTCGAGGCGAGGTTGCCGTTCGCGTCGTAGGTGTAGGTCGTGACCGGGGCAGGGAGCGGGCCGGCGCCGTCGGGGTCGGGGCCGGTCTCCCGGATCAGCCGGTTGGCGGCGTCGTAGGCGTAGGTGGTCGTGTTCCCCCGCGGGTCGGTCTCGGTGAGCTTGTTGCCGACGTCGTCGTAGGTGTACTGGGTGACCGGCGGTGTCTGCGGGCCGGCGCCGTCGGGGTCGGGGCCGGTCTCCCGGATCAGGCGGTCGGCGTCGTCGTAGGCGTAGGAGGTCGTCGCTCCCTTGGCGTCGGTCGAGCTCGTGAGCCGGCCGGCGTCGTCGTAGACGCTCGTGGTCGTCGAGCCGAGCGGGTCGGTCTCGGTCAGCAGGTTGCCCGCGGGGTCGTAGGTGTACGTCCAGCGGAAGTCAGCGGAGTTGCAGCCAGCGCAGTTTCCCTTCGGATCGACGCGCGTAAGCATCCTGCCTGCCGCGTCGTAGGTGTAGGTCGTCGTGTTGCCGAGCGGGTCGCTGGCGGAGGCGACGTTCCCGTTCGCGTCGTAGGTGTAGGTCGTCTGCTTCCCGCGCCCGTCGGTCGAGGTCAGGACGCGCCCCGCAGCGTCGTAGGTGTAGGAGGCGACCTGGATCCCGTCCTGGGTGACGCTCGAGACGTTGCCGTTCGCGTCGTAGGTGTAGGAGGTGACCTTCCCGCGCGCGTCCGTGACCTGCACCGGGTCGTTGCGGGCGTTGTAGACGAACGTCTTCTGCGCCGAGCCGAGCGAGGGCGGCGCAGTGGCAGTGAGGAGATTGCCGGCCGCGTCGTAGGTCATCGTCGTCTGCTGGTTCGTGGGCGAGGTGACGGCGCTCACGTTCAGGTCGGCGTCGTGGCCGAGCACGGTGACGTTGTTCAAGGGGTCGATCTCGCGCGCGAGAAGGCTCCCGTCGTAGTCGTGCTTCCACGCCTTCCCGTTCGCGTCGGTCGCCGTCGCGATTTGGTTCGTCGCGTCCCAGGCGAACGTGGTCGTCTTCCCGAGCGCGTCGGTCTGCTGCGTGACGCGCCCGTCGGTGCCGTAGACGTTCGTCACCTGCGTGTGGCCGAGCGGGTCGCGGATCGTCGTCAGCCGGCCCGAGCCGTCGTAGCCGTACGTCCAGGTCTTGCCTCGGACGTCCGTCGCCGAGGTGAGGCGCCCGCTCGTGTAGCCGAAGGAGACGGTGCGGCCGTCGTGGCTTCGCACCTGGCTGACGAGACCCGAGGCGTCGTAGGAGACGCTCGCCTGCCTCCCTGCCGCGTCGGTGATCGTGACCAGGCGCCCGGAGCCGTCGTAGGCAAGCATCACCCCTTGGTTGTTGCGATCCTTGATCGAGAGCAGTCGGCCCGACGCGTCGAAGCGGTAGACGACCTGGTCTTGGCGGACGAGCTCGTAGCCGCCCGCAACGGAGCGCAGGGTCGAGAGCGAGCCGGGCGCGCCCGCGTAGGACCCGTCGCCCTGCAGCGTGTAGGAGAGCTGCTGGCCGTCCTCGCCGTGCAGGAGGACGTCCCCGTTCGGCTGCACGGCGAGGGAGGTCGAGTACGAGTCGGTCCAGCCGGGGCCGAGCCTGCCGGAGGTCGTATCGGCGGAGGTGTACCTCCGCGACCACGCGAAGGAGACGCCGGTTCCCGGCAGCGCGAGGTCGTCGGCCGCAGTGGTGAAGGCACCCGTGAGCGAGTTGACGGGATCGGCGAACATCCCCGTGCCGCTCTTTCCGTGCACGCCGTTCCCGTCGGCGTCGGTGCCGTAGCTCTGCGTCGCGGGCGGAGGCCCGGCGATCGTGCCGCCGCCCACCTCCTCGATGCGCGGGCCGCCGACGTCTGCCCCCGTGCCGAGGCCGATCGCGACGTGGCCGGGCGCAGAGAAGGTCGAGTCGCTCGCAGAGAGCAGGAGCTGCCAGCCCGAGCCCGTGCCCGAGATCCACACCTCCAACGCGGAGCCTTGCGCGCGGAAGACGATCCAGCCGCTCTGGAGGTTGGCATCGGCGGTTGCAAGGTCGGTGAACGTGCCGTCGCCGTTGATCCGGCGAAGCCACCAGCCGTACCCGAAGATGCCGTTCCAGTTGGCGACAAGCTCGTAGCCGCGCCAGGAGCTGGTGCCGGCGTTCTGGACGCGGAGGTCGAGACGTACGTCTTGGTGCCACTGGCCCATCCTGGAGGCGCGCACCCAGAGCTCGACGTTGGGGCCGAACGTGCGAGGGGTCCAGTACCGACGTGGCTGACCGCCGCCGGGAGGTGCCGTCTCGGCGGCTCCTGCTGTGAGCTCGAGATCGAAGCTGACGCTCGGGTTCAGCTTCGCCCAGTTACCGCCGCCGAAGAGCGGGTTCTCGTCCGGGCGCTCGAAGTCGTCGAGAATCGGGGTCGTGGGTCCAGCGGATGCCTGCGCCAGCACCGGCGCCGCGCTGACGAGGAGCAGCAGCACGGCGAGGACGGAAGCCGCGGCCAGTGTCGAGGTTCCAACGTGGTGGCGCATGCCGACCTCCTTCCGCGCCCTCCGGCGCGGCTCGTGCGGGTGCTGAGCGGCGACGGGATCCATCCCAGACACGGATGGCGGTGTCAATTGGCTCGAACGGACATGTCCGGTCGGGCCAGGGTGAGCTGCCTCGACGCGTGCCGCGTCGCCGGCGGCGGGAGGCGCGCGGGTCTCTCCTCTACCCTTTGCACGCTGTGGATGCGATCGTCGCGATCGCCGCCTTCCCCGTCACCCTGGCGGTACTCCGGCTCCTCCTGCGGTCCCCGCTCGGCGGGCGGCTGGTTGCGGTCCCCACCGGGGAGCGCTGGCACGAGCGGCCGACGCCGACCTTCGGCGGAGTCGGGATCTTCGCCGGCTTCGCGGCCGGCGTCGCGCTCGCGCTCGCGACCGGCGCGGTCGAGTGGAGCTCCGAGCTGGGGGGAATCCTGGCCGGGACGGGGCTCCTCTTCGCCGCCGGGCTGCTCGACGACCTCCGCCACCTGAGCCCGCTCGCGAAGCTCGCGGCGCAAGTCGCGGCCGCCGCGCTCGTGCTGGCCAGCGGGCTCCAGGTCGAGATCGTGGGCAACGAGGTGCTCGCGGCGGGGGTCGGCCTCCTCTGGCTCGTCGGGATCACGAACGCCTTCAACCTGCTCGACAACATGGACGGCCTGGCGGCGACGCTGGCCGGGATCGCCTGCGCCTACTTCGCGGTGGACGCGTTCACCGAGCACCCGAACGACACCGTGCTCGTGCTCGCGCTCGCGCTCGGGCTGGCCTGCGCGGGCTTCCTCCCCTTCAACCTCCGGCCCGGCCGCTCGGCGCACGTCTTCATGGGCGACTCCGGGAGCCAGGTGCTCGGCTTCGGGCTCGCCTCGCTCGCGCTCGCCTCGAGCTGGACGGTGGCGGGGGCGACGGTGGCCACGATCCTCCTGCCCCTGCTCGTCCTCGCCGTCCCGATCCTGGACACGACCCTGGTCACGATCGTGCGGCTCGCCCAGCGCCGGCCGGTCACGCAGGGAGGGCGCGACCACACCTCGCACCGGCTCGTCTACTACGGCCTCTCGGAGGCGAAGGCGGTGCTGCTGCTCGCGCTCGTCGCGGCGGCGATCGGGGCGACCGCGCTCGCCTACAACGTCCTCGACAACTCGCGGCTGACCGCCCTCGGCGTGCTCCTCACCTTCGTCGTCCTCGTCCAGTTCGGGAGCTTCCTGAGCGACCTGGAGGAGCGCTCGCGCCGCGGCGAGGGGGCCGCGTCGCCGCCGCTCTGGCGCGCGCTCGTCTTCGAGCCGCGGCGGCTGGTCGAGGTGGTGGCCGACTTCGTGCTCGTCTGCGCCTCCTTCCTCGCGGCCTACCTGCTCGTCGTGGGAGGGCGGGGGACCGAGTTCGAGCGCTCGGTCTTCCTCTCCGCGCTCCCGCTCCTGCTCGGGATCCGCTACGTCCTCTTCGTCGGCTTCGGGATCTACCGGCGTGTCTGGCGGTTCGCGACCGCCCGCGACGTCCTCCCGATCGCGCTCGCCTGCGGCCTCTCGGGGCTCCTGGCGGCGCTCGTGCTCGTCGCGCTGCGGCCGATCGGATCGTTCCCCGCGGTCGAGATCTTCGTCGTCGAGGCCGTCCTCTGCACGCTGCTCGTGGGCGCCTCGCGCCTCACCCTGCGCCTCCTGCCCGAGGTGCACGCGCTGCGGCGCCGGCGCCGGCGCGTGCTCGTCGTCGGCGCCGGCCGCGCGGGGCGAGGGCTGGCGCGGGAGCTGCGCGAGGGCGGCGATGCCCGCGTGGTCGGCTTCCTCGACGACAACCCGCGGGTGCGGCGGCGGCGGATCCTGGGGATCACGGTCGCAGGCGCGCTCGACGAGGCCGCGCGGGTGATCGCGGCCGTCCGCGCCGAGGAGGTGCTCGTGACCATCCCGGAGGCGGCACCCGAGCGCCTCGACGCCGTCGTGCGGGCGGCCGAGGTCGCGGGCGTTCCCTGCCGGATCGTCCGCCGGCGCACCGAGCTGTCGCCGCCCGAGCCAGCCGAGGCCACGCTGCCGTGACGCCCGCGCCGGGCGCGGGCCGTCGCGGCCTCGCCGACCGCTTCCTGGACGCCTTCCCCCTGCTCGTCCTCTACTTCGCCCTCTCGGCGCTCTACGCCTGGCAGGCCTCCCGGCACCCGGTGCCGACGATCTTCACCGACGAGATCGAGCTGACCCAGCTCGCCCGCTCCATCGCCGAGACCGGCGAGCCCGCCCGCCGAGGAGTGCCGTACGGCCCGGCGAGCCTCGTCGCCTACCTGCTCGCGCCGGTCTGGTGGCTGGGCTCGGCCGCGAGCGCCTACGCCGCGGCGAAGCTCGTCCTCGTCCTCTCGATGACGGCGGTCGTGTTCCCCGCCTACGCGCTCGCGCGGATGGTCGTGCCCCGCTGGTACGCGCTCGCGGCCGCGGGCGCCGCCGGTGCCGTCCCCGCCTTCGCCTACTCGCCGATCCTCGTCGAGGAGCCGCTCGCCTACCCGCTCTCCACGCTCGCTCTGTGGCTGATCGTCCGCTTGCTGGCACGCCCCTCGTGGGGCCGGCTCGGAGCCGCGGCCGGCGCGGCGGCCGTGGCGGCGCTCACGCGCACCCAGCTCTCGGTGCTGTTCGCGTGCCTCGCCCTCGGGCTCCTCTGGCTCGGCTGGGAGTCGGGACCAGTCCGGCGCTGGCGCGCGGAGTGGTCGGGCTGGGACCGGGCCGGCGCGGTCGTGCTCGCGCTCGGCGCCGCGCTGCTCTTCTCGGCTGCGATGGGCCACGCCTCGATCGCCTGGCGCAACACGACCTTCGCCTACAAGGATCGCATCCTCGACCACGCGGCCTGGGCGGTCGGAGCGCTGGCGGTGGGGATCGGCGTCCTCCCCCTGCTCGTCGGGCTCGCCGCGCTCGCGCGGCCGAAGGGGGAGGAGCGGGATCCGCGGACGCGTGCCTTCGTGGTCACGAGCGCGGCGGCGGTCGCGGTCTACGTCTCGTACGCCGGGATCAAGGGCGCCTACCTCTCGACGACGTTCGCCACCTACATCTACGAGCGCAACGTCATCTACCTCGCCCCCGTCCTGCTCGCAGCGACGGCGCTCGCGTTCGCCCGCGGCCTCGGCCGCGCGTGGGCGCTCGCGGCCGCGGCGGCTGCGACCGTGTACGTCGTGAACGCCGTCCCGATCGAGCTGAGCTACCCCTACTACGAGGCGCACGGTCTCGCCATCCTCGCCTTCGCCAACCGCGAGCTGGGCTGGTCGGCGGAGAGCATCGACGACACCCTCCTGGCCGCGTCGCTGGCGGCGATCGCGGTGGCGGTCGCGCTGCAGGGGCTCCGCCGCTGGCCGCTCGCCTTCGGCGCCCTCGCGGGGGCGGCGGCGGTGCTCGTCGCCGCGTGGAGCGTGACGACGGAGGTGTACGCGGCCGAGGGCGAGCGGATGCTCTCGCGGCAGGTCGCGCGCAACTTCCCCCGGCCGTACGACTGGGTCGACCGCGTGACAGGCGGCGCGTCCGTGGTCGTCCTCGGCCAGGGCATCCAGGACCCGACCAACATCTGGCTGACCGAGTTCTTCAACCGCTCCGTGCGCAAGGTGTGGAGCCTGGACGGGACCGCGCAGAAGGTGGGCGGGCCGATCCTGACCCCAGACCTCGACGCCACCGACGGCACGCTTGCGCCCTCCCCGCAGACCGCCTACGCGCTCGCCTTGGGCGGCGTCGAGCTGCAAGCGCCCGTGGTCGCACGGCGCCGAGACGGGGTGCTCTACCGGGTGGACGGGAGGCCGCTGAGGCTGGCGGCGGCGGTGACCGGCCTCTACGGCGACGGCTGGATGGGAGGCGAGGCCGCGTACACCCGCTACGACGTCTCGCACGACGGGCCCGGCTTCGCGCTCGTCAAGCTCTCCCGCGAGCGCTGGTGCGGGAAGGACAAGCCGGGCCGGGCGCGCGTCCGCCTCGGGCCGGTCGCGATCGGCCCCGACAAGCAGCCCGCGCTCGCGCGGGTGACCGCGGAGAGCACGGTCGTCCTCCACTCCTGCCAGGCGCGGACGGTGCTGCTCGCGCCGCCGCGCGTGCCCTGGCGGGTCGAGGTGACGATCGAGCCCACCTTCTCTCCCCACGAGCTCGATCCCTCGAAGAGCGACCGCCGTCAGCTCGGGGCCGTGCTCGAGGCCGGCTTCCGGCCGCTCGTCGGCCGCGGGTAGGTCAGGCGCGCCAGGCCGCGACCAGGTAGGTGAAGCGGAAGCGGAGGGCGAGCCGAGCGAGCGGGCCCGCGCGCTCGAGCGCCTTGGCCGCGGCCAGCAGGGGCGCCGGCAGGGCGACCGTCTGGGGCACGAAGAAGGGCCGCAGGGCGACGCGGGCGAGGCCGGCCGCCTCCAGGTCGGCGACCACGTCCTCGAGCGGGTACTGGCGCGGGTTCAGGTCGAAGACGAGCTTGCGTTCGGTGAACGCAGCGACGTGGCGGAAGAAGGCGCGCCGGTCGCGCGCGTAGTAGAGCGCGCGGAAGACGGTGGTGGCGGCGACGGGCGCCGGGGGCGCGTACTCGTTCAGATCGGCGACCTCGAGCGGGACACCCTCGCCCAGGCGGCGGCGGGCCTCGGCCACCATCTCGGCGGTCGCATCGATGCCCCGGTAGCGGAGCCCGCGCCGGAGGAGCACCTCCCCCAGCCCGGCGTCGCCGCAGGCGAGATCGAGCACCTCGTCGCCGCGCTCGAGCCGCGGCCCGAGCGCGATCACGAGGTCGGCCCGGTGCTCGAGGTAGGCGGACGGATCGGCGTACGCGCGCGCCGTCCAGCCCTCCGCTTGGCGCGCGTACTGGTTCGTCTTACCCGTGTCCGCCACCGCCCCACACAACCACGCGCGTTTGCAGCTCCTCGGGGTCGGACACCGCCTTCATCGCGCGAGCAGGCGCTCGGGGTGCTTGCGCACGAAGCGCGCCATCGAGCGCAGGTGCCAGAGCGTGTGCCGGGAGAGGAAGCGGCGGTCGATGACCGCGGCGTAGTCGTGCACGACGACGGCGGCCGGCACCTGCCAGCGTTCCCACCCTGCCCGCATCGCGCGGTAGCAGAGATCGATGTCCTCCACGTAGTGCCGGTAGCCGGCGTCCCAGCCCCCGAGCTCCTCCAGCATCGTCCGGCGCATGAGCAGGAACGCACCCAGCAGCCAGTCGGCCTCGACCGGCTCCGCCGGCCGCTCGTCGAGCAGGTAGTGCGAGCGCTGCGTCTCGTAAGGCCGCCGTAGCCAGCGCAGCGGCGTCCGCCGCACGAGCGTCCCGCCCACGGTGGGGAAGCGCCGCCGGGAGGGCTGCCAGGCGCCGTCCGGCCAGCGCATGACGGGGCCGGCGACTCCGCAGCGAGGGTGCGCGTCGGCGAAGGCGACGAGCGCGGCGACGGCGCCCGGCTCGGGGACGGCGTCGGGGTTGGCGGCGAGGACGTACTCCCCGCTCGTCGCCGCCGTCCCCCGGTTGACGTTGGCCGCGAGCGGGAGCGGGCGGGGGTTCTCGAGGACGCGGACGCCGGCCGGGACGGAGCCGACCGAGCCGGGCACGTTCGCGATCACGACCGTCTCGTCCACCTGCGGGACGAGCGCCGGCAGCGAGCGCTCCAGCTCGGCTGCGTGCCCGTGCGAGACGACGACCGCGGAGACCTTCACGCCCCGAGTATCTCCTGGTAGACGGCGAGCGTCCGCTCGGCCGTCGCCCGCCAGCTGAACGCGCGCGCGCGCTCCAGGCCGGCGGCGGCAAGACGCTCGCGCTCGGCGAGGGCACGCCGGATCCCATCGGCGAGCCCGCCCTCCTCGACGAACACGGCCGCCTCGCCGGCGACCTCCTCGAGCGCCGGCTCGCGCACGGCGACGACCGGCGTCCCCGAGGCCATCGCCTCCAGCACCGGCAGCCCGAACCCCTCGTAGCGCGAGGCCTGCACGAGGCAGGCTGCGCCGCGGTAGAGCCGAGCGAGCCGCTCCGTCTCGACGTAGCCGAGGACGTGCGCTCCCCGCCGGCGCAGCTCGGCGGCCAAGGCCGCGTCCTTCTCGGGCCCGACGACGACGAGCGGGAGACCGACCGCGGAGGCCGCCTCGAGCGCGGCGAGGGGGTTCTTGCGGGCCTGGATCGCCCCTACCGCGAGGGCGTAGGAGCCTTGTGACAAAGTGTCACATGGAAGGTCGGCGCCTGGGTCGGAGGGACGGGACGGGTCAAACGAATCGCCTGGGGGGCCGGCGCCTGGGTCGGAGGGACGGAATGGGTCAAACGAATCGCCTGGGAGGCCGGCGCCTGGGTCGGATCGACGGGACGGGTCGAACGGATGGAACGCCGGGTCGACGCCGTTCGGCGTAACCTCGATCCGCTCAGCCGGCACCCCGTAGAGCTCGACCAGGTCCCGCTTGGTGCGCTCGGAGACGGTGAGCACGCGGGCGGCGCGGCGGGCGGCGCGGGGGACCGCCAGGCGGAAGACGAACCGGTCTTTCCAGCCCATCAGCTCGGGGCGGCGCTCGAAGGAGAGGTCGTGGACGGTGACGACGCAAGGGCAGGGCGGGCGCAGGGGCAGCGCGTGCTGCGTGTGGCAGAGCGCGGCTCCCCGCCGGCGCAGGAGGCGCGGGAGCGCGAGCGCCAGGCGCAGCTCCTGCGGACGGACTCGCAGCT
>DATMAP010000105.1:0-22214 GCA_035559835.1 Gaiellaceae bacterium | reverse complement strand
GGCGCGGCTGTGCCTCGCGGGTCGCGAGCGGACGAGGCTGGAGGCGCTCGCCGCGCAGGCGCCGGACACGATCGAGGCGGACGTGGTCGACCTCCTCGACCGCGACGCCGCGAGGGCCTGGGCGGACGGGCTCGCGGCGCGGCACGGGCGGGTCGACGGGCTCGTGCACATGGTCGGCGGCTGGCGCGGAGGGAAGCCGCTCGAGGAGTCGCCGCCCGAGGACTGGGCGTGGCTCCACGACCTCCTCGTCCGCACCGTCCAGAACGCCACCCAGGCGTTCGCCCCCCATCTCGTGGCAAGCGGACACGGCCGCTTCGTCCTCATCTCGACCGGCCAGGCGCAGGCGCCCACCCACCCGAACGCCGCCTACGCGGCCGCGAAGGCGGCCGCGGAGACATGGACGCTCGCCCTCGCCGACCGCTTCAAGGGCACCGGGGCGACCGCGAACGTGGTGGTCGTGGGCGGCGCGATCGTCACGCCGGCGATGCGTGCGGAGAGCCCGGAGAAGGACTTCTCCGGGTCGACGCCGGCGGAGGAGATCGCGGAGGCGATCGCCTACCTCTGCTCGGACGCGGCCGCGTCCATGAACGGGCAGCGGCTCGTGCTCCGCGGCGCGCGGTAGCTACAGGTTCCAGCCGCCGGCCACCTCGAGCACCTGGCCGGTGACGTAGGCGGCCTCGGCCGCTGCGAAGTAGAGGACCGCCGCCGCCACCTCCTCCACCGTCCCCACCCGCCCGGCCGGGATCTCGCGGAGCGGCTTCGTCCGCGAGGTCTCGATCACCCCGGGCGCGACGACGTTGGCGGTGATCCCGTGCGCGGCCTCGGCGCGGGCGATCGCCTTCGTCAGGAGCACGACGCCCGTCTTCGCGATCGCGTACGCGGTCAGGTTCGGGCGCGCGAGGAGGCTCTGCGCGCCGGCGTAGCCGAGATTGACGATCCGACCGCCTCCCGCCGCCCGCATGAGCGGGATGGCGGCGCGGCAGGTGGCGAAGGTGGCGTCGAGATTCGTCGCGAGCACGTCCCGCCACTCCGCGAGCGTCACCTCGGCGAGCGGCGCGTGCACGTAGTTGCCGACGTTGTTGACGAGGACGGCGAGCGAGCCGAGGGCGGCGTGGGCCTCCCGGACGAGCTCCCCCGCCGCCTCGAGGTCGGTCAGATCGGCCTGGAGGGTGACGCCGCGCACGCCGAGCGCCTCCGCAGCCGCGCGCGTCTCCTCGGCGTCGCGGGCGGAGGTGCGGAAGTGGACGGCGACGTCGTAGCCCTCGCGCGCGAGCGCGAGCACGATGGCGCGGCCGATGCCCCGCGCCGAGCCGGTGACGAGCGCGCCGCCGCGACTCATCGGGAGAGCGCGCGCCGGGCGAGCCGCTCGCGGCGGAGCTGCAGGGGCGGGAGGACGAGCAGGGACGCGAGCGCGAGCCAGAGGTAGGCCTCCGGGGCGCCGAGGAGCAGGCAGACGCCGAGCACGGCGAGCTGCGTCGAGAGCCCCAGGTTGGCGAGCACGCCGACCGTGAAGGGGTCGTGGTAGGCGAGCGCCGCCTTCCTGCCGAGCTCGCCGTTCACGCTGCCCGCAACCCGCTCCAGCCGCCGCCCCGAGAGCCAGCGCAGGAGGCGGTCCTGGGGCGCGAAGAGCACCCGGTAGACGAGGGCGAGCGCCCGTTCGCTCCTACCCCCGCCGGCGAGCGGCTCCTCGGCGGGCTCCCGGCGCGCCTCGCGGGAGAGCGCGACGAGGTTGAAGTCGGCGCTGAGGACGAGGGTGAGCGCGAGGAACGCGGCGAGGGCGAGCCAGGGCCTGCCGGTGACCGCGGCGAGGGCCGCGAAGAGGGCCGCGTTGACGAGGAGGTCGGCCTCGGTGTCGAGGTAGCGGCCGAGCAGGCTGACCCGGCCGGAGGCGCGCGCGAGCAGGCCGTCGGCGTTGTCGAGGAGCGTCTTGAGCTGGAGGAGGAGCGCCGCCGCGACGAGCTCGCCGGCGGCGAGGAGCGCGGCCGCAGCCAGCCCGGCGGCGGCGTTCGCCAGCACGACGGCGGGCGGCGGCACGCCGAAGCGCAGGAGCGGGGTGGCGACGAGGGCCGCCAGGGGACGGAAGACGCCGGCCACGACCAGCTCGCGCCCGGGTCGGTCCTTGCCGGTGCCGGCGAGCAGGCGGACGGGTGCTCCGTTCGTCCAGACGGCCATGCGTCACCGCCGATCGTAGATACTGCGACCATGGCTACTCCGGAGGGGTGGAGCGAGGCCGGCGGCGCGCTCGAGCGGACGTTCGCCTTTCCCAGCTTCCCCGAAGCGATCGCGTTCGTGAACCGGATCGCCGAGCTGGCGGAGGCCGAGAACCACCATCCCGACATCGCGATCCACTACCGGCAGGTGACGCTCCGCTGGTGGACGCACACCGCGGGCGGGATCACCGACCGCGACCGCGAGCTGGCGGCGGCAAGCGCCGCGCTCGCCGAGCAGGGCTCCCGGTAACCGCCTAGCCCCTCGCCTTCACGACGACCACGGGGCAGGGCGCGTGGTCGACCACGTGCCGGGTCACCGAGCCGAGCAGGACGGAGGCGAGCCCCGAGCGCCCTCGTGAGCCGACGACGACGAGGTCGGCGGAGGCTCCCTCCCGCTCGAGCGTCTCGGCCGGATCGCCTTCGACCAGGCGGGGCTCGACCAGCTCGGGCACGCCCTCCGGGAAGGCGTCCGCGAGCGCGGCCTCGAGCTCGGCCTGGGCGGCCATCCGCTCGGCCTCGAGCTGGGGGGCGAGGTCGCCGGCGGGGATCGGGATCATCCCGGGCTCGCCGATCGGCGGCGGCGGGACATACGTCCAGGCGTGGAGGGCGACGAGCGCTGCGCCGCGCAACCTCGCCTCCTCGGCCGCCCAGCGCAGCGCCGCCCGCGACGCCGCCGAGCCGTCCACCCCGACCACGATCACCCCGGCCATGGCCTCAGCGTACGTGACCGGACGGTGTCTGACACCTGCGGCCGCCAAACCGCATGGTTGCGTGGGGTGGTGTCAGACACCGGGGGGTAAGGTGGGCCGGTGCAGGCGGTTTCGGACGTGACCGTGTGCGACGTGGGGCCGCGCGACGGGCTCCAGAACGAGCCGGACGTGCTCGCGCCGGAGGTGCGCGCCGACCTGGCCCGGCGGCTCGCCGCCGCCGGCGTGCCCGTGGTCGAGGTGGCGAGCTTCGTCGATCCACGCCGCGTGCCGCAGATGGCGGGCGCGGAGGAGGTAGCCGCCGGGCTCACGCGCACCGGGAAGACGATCTACGCCGGGCTCGCGCTCAACGAGCGCGGCTACGACCGGCTGGTCGCGGCCGGCCTCGACGAGGTCCGCTTCGCCTTCGGCGCAACCGAGTCGTTCAACCGCCGCAACCAGAACGCGCCGGTCGAGGAGTCGCTCGCGGCCGCGCTGCGGATCGTGGAGCGCGCGCGCGCCGACGGCCTCCGCACGGCGGTGACGATCAGCGTCGCCTTCGGCTGCCCGTTCGAGGGCCTCGTCCCCGAAAAGCGGGTGCTCGAGCTGGCCGGGCGGATCGCCGCCGCCCGGCCGGACCTGATCCTGCTCGCCGACACGATCGGGGTCGCCGTTCCACGCCGGGTGCGCGCCCTCGTCGCCGAGGCGCGCTCGCTCGGCCTCCCGGTCGGCGGCCACTTCCACAACACCCGCAACACGGGCTACGCGAACGCCCTCGCCGCGCTCGAGGCGGGGGCGACCGTGCTCGACGCCTCGATCGGCGGCTTGGGCGGCTGCCCCTTCGCCCCCAGGGCGACGGGGAACATCGCCACCGAGGACCTCGTCTACCTGCTCGAGGGAGAGGGCATCGCGACCGGCATCGACCTCGACGCGCTGATCGCCTGCTCGGAGTGGCTCGAGAGCATCCTCGGGCGCCGGCTGGAGGGCCAGGTGTACCGCGCCGGCCGCTTTCCCTAGCCCTCCTCAGAAGCTCAGCACACGGTCGGCCCAGAGCACGGCATCCGTCAGCTCCTCGAGCGAGGAGTGCCGAGCCCCCTCGACCAGCCGCTCGTCGCCGATCCCGCGCGCCTTCAGGCAGGTCCCGCAGCAGGCGACGTCGGCACCTCTGCGAACGAGCGCTTCGAGCATGCGCTCGAGGTTGTAGTAGCCGGCCGGCGTCACCTGACCGGCGACCGCGCACCCGACCGCATCGCCCATGAGGAACACCCGCACCTCGGCCTGCTCCTGCTTGGCCAGCGAGAGCGCGAGCCGCAGGCCGTTGTAGGAGCGCTCCGAGCCGTACGGCGGGTCGTTGAGCACGAGGAGGCACCGCACGCTTCCAGCCTCGTTCGCCGGGGCCCGGCGCCGCATCGTGGAGAACGCTGCTCGAAGCTGCGGGAAAGGGCGGATCGCTAGCAGCGTGCCGGCAGGATCCGCCCACGGACCTCGCCCAGCTCGACGTCCCCGGCCCGGCCGCGGAGGACGACCTCGTCGCCGTCCTCGAGGAAGGTCCGCGTGCTCCCGTCGCCCAGCCGCAGCGGGTGGGCGCCGTTCCAGGTCAGCTCGAGCAGCGAGCCCTCGGATCCCCGCTCCGGGCCGGAGATCGTCCCCGAGGCGAAGAGGTCGCCCGTGCGCAGCGCCGCCCCGTTCACGGTCGCGTGCGCGAGCTGCTGCGGCATCGTCCAGTAGAGCCCGCGGGAGCTCGTCCGCGCCACGACGGTCCCGGAGAGCTCGACCTCGAGCTCGACGTCGAGCGCCCAGTCGCCGGACACGCGCAGGTAGGGGAGCGGCTCGGGCTCCTGGGCGGGGCCCGGCACGAAGCGATCCTCGAGCAGCGCGAGCGGGGTCACCCAGGCGGAGATCGAGGTCGCGAAGGACTTGCCCAGGAACGGCCCCAGCGGCTGGTACTCCCAGGCCTGGAGGTCGCGGGCGCTCCAGTCGTTCACGAGCACGATCCCGAAGACGTGGTCGCGGAAGGCGGAGGCGGGAACCGGCTCCCCGAGACGACTCCCCGTGCCGACGACGAAGCCGAGCTCCAGCTCGAAGTCGAGCTTGCGGCTCGGCCCGAAGCGCGGAGCGGGGTCGGCCGGCTCCTTCGCCTGCCCGCACGGCCGCACGACCGGGGTCCCGCTCACGACCACCGACCCCGCGCGGCCGTGGTAGGCGATGGGGAGATGGCGCCAGCTCGGCGGCAGCGGCTCCGCGCCGGGCCGGAACAGCCGCCCCATGTTGGTCGCATGCTCGAGGGAGGAGTAGAAGTCGACGTAATCGCCGACCTGGAAGGCAAGGCGCGGCACCGTCTCCTCGAGCGGCAGGAGCGTGGCGCCGCCGGCGACGAGCTCGCGCACGCGGCCGAGGGTGTCCTCCCAGGCTCCCCGCCCGAGGGCGAGGAAGGCGTTCAGGCTGGGGGTCGCGAACACCGAGCCGAGACCGTTCGTGGCCAGGTCGAGCACTCCGCGCCCGACGCGAAAGCCGACCCGTGGAGGTCCGCCGGCGTGGGAGAAGACGCCGAAGCCGACCGCTCCCGTCACCGCGGCGGCCGTCCCGGCCGGCGCCGGGCGGCGCAGGCGTGCTCGACCGTTCCCACGCCGCTCATCTTCGCACTCAAGAGCGACCGCCGGCCGGCCGATGGATTCGGCGACACGGCCCATGCCCGACCCTGCCCCGAAGCCGGCGCCCCCGAGCGCGCGCCCGCGGATGAGCGTCGTCTCGTCCGGCGGAAGCGAGCCCTACCGCCGGCTGGTCGAGATCTTCCACGACGTCCTCGCCGAGGAGAGCCTGGACGCGCTCCTCGAGCGGATCGCCGACACGCTGGCCGAGCTGATCCCCTACGAGGACGTGCACATCTACGAGGCCGACGAGGCCAGGCGCGAGCTGATCCCGGTGCTCGCGCGCAGCAAGTGGGCAGACCAGGTGATGAACGAGCGCTTCTCCTTCGGAGAGGGCATCACCGGCTGGGCGGTCGAGCACCGGGAGCCCGTGCTCGCCAACCGGGCCCACCTCGACCCGCGCGTCCGCTTCGTCCCGGGGACTCCCGTCGATCCGGAAGCGCTGATCGCCGTGCCGCTGATCGCGCGCGGGCGCCTGCTGGGCACCCTCAACGTCTACCGCGTCGGCGAGGACGCCGCCTTCACCGAGGAGGAGTTCCACCTCGCCACCCGCTTCGGCGACGCCGCCGCGCTCGCCCTCGACAACGCGCGCATCCGCGCCCGCCTCGAGCACCAGGCCTCGACCGACGCCCTCACCGGCCTCTACAACCACCGGACGTTCCACGAGCGACTGCGGCAGGAGCTGATGCGCGCCTCCGCCGAGCACGACACGGTGGCGGTCGTGATGATCGACCTGGACGACTTCAAGAAGGTCAACGACATCTACGGCCACGCCGTGGGCGACGCGCTCCTCGTCGAGGTGGCCGACGCCCTGCGCGCCGCCGTCCGCGCCGGCGACGTCGTCTGCCGCGTCGGCGGGGAGGAGTTCGCGATCATCCTGCCCTCGGGGGACACGCCGAGCGCGCTCGCCTTGGCCGAGCGCCTGGGCACGCAGCTCGCCGCGCTCCCCGCGGAGGCGGTCGGCCGCCTGACGGCCTCCACGGGGATCGCGGTCGGACCGGACGACGCCGCCAACCCCCGGGAGCTCGTGGCCTGCGCGGAGGCGGCGATGATGACCGCGAAGGCCCGCGGGAGAGGGCTCGTCGTCCCCTTCGCCGAGGACGACCTCGAGCGTCCCTCGGAGCAGGCGGTGCGCCGCGACGACGTCCGCTCGATCGCGCACCTGAAGATGCTCCAGAGCCTCTCCGGGAAGCTGGCGCGGCTGAACGACGTCGGAGAGATCGGGCGGGCGATCGCCGACGAGCTCCGGCTCCTGATCGACTACCACAACTGCCGGGTCTTCGTCCGCGACGGGGACGACCTCCTCCCGGTCGCCTTCCGGGGCGAGCTGACCGGCACCGAGCCGCGGTCGGCCGAGCGGCTCCTGGCGACGCGGGTCGGCCGCGGCATCACCGGGCGCGTGGCCGAGACCGGCGAGCCGCTGCTGGTCGGGGACGCCGCGCGCTGCGAGTTCGCGGAGCAGATCGAGGGCACCGCCGAGATCGAGGAGTCCCTCCTCGCCGTGCCCATGATCTTCGGGTCGCGGGCGGTCGGCGTGATCGTGGTCTCCAAGCTCGGGCTCGACCAGTTCGACGCCGACGACCTGCGCGTGCTCGAGGTGCTGGCCGGGCACGCCGCGGTCGCGCTCGAGAACGCGCGCCTGTACGAGGCGCAGCGCCGGGAGGCAGAAAGCGCGAAGGCGCTGCTCGGCTTCGCCCGCGAGCTGGCCAGGGCCGAGGGCGTTCGCGAAGTGGCCGAGCGAGTCGCCTCGGGCACGGCACGCATCCTCGGCAGCCCCGCGACCTCGGTCTGGCTCCAGGACCTCGCCACAGGCGACCTCGCCCTGCTCGGGCTGCACCGAGCCGGGCGCACCGCCCCGCCACCGACGGCCTCTTGGCCGATCTCGCTCCTTCGCCCCTGGCTCGGTCGCGCGGAGCCGTTCTTCGTCGAGCCGGACGAGTACGCAGCGTTCGCCTCCCCGCCGGAGGGCACGAGCGGCCGCTTCGCGATCGCGCCGATCGCGGTCGAGGGCCGCTGGGGCGGGCTCGCCGCGGCCGTGGCCGAGGGCGCGGCCTGGGGCGAGCGGGAGCTGGAGCTGCTCGCCGGCCTCGCCCAGCAGGCCAAGCTCGCCCTCCAGACCGCGGCCAGCTACGAGCGCCTCGAGCAGACGTTCCTGGCCACGACCGAGGCGCTCGCGAACGCGCTCGAGGCAAGCGACGAGGAGACATCCTCGCATGCCCGCTGGATCACCGACCTCGCGCTCGAGGTGGGGGTCGAGCTCGGGCTCGGGCCCAAGGCGCTCAAGCGCCTCGAGCTGGGAGCGCTCCTGCACGACATCGGCAAGATCGGCATCCCCTCCGAGGTCCTCCACAAGCCCGGCCCGCTCACCCCGGAGGAACGCCGCCTGATCGAGACCCATCCCCTGCTCGGGGAGCGCATCCTCGCCCCCATCGAGCAGCTCGCAGAGGTGCGCCCGATCGTCCGCGCCTGCCACGAGCGCTTCGACGGCGCCGGGTACCCGGACGGGCTCGCCGGCGAGGACATCCCGCTCGAGGCGCGGATCATCTTCGCCTGCGATGCCTTCCACGCGATGACGAGCGACCGGCCGTACCGGCGCGCGCTGGGCGTGGAGACGGCGCTCGCGGAGCTCCGGGAGCGCGCGGGCACGCAGTTCGACCCCCGGGTCGTCGAGGCCTGCCTGCGCGTCCTCGCCCGCCGCTCCGGCGCCTGAGCGACCTGGGGTCAGGCGCCGGCGGCCTCGGCCTTGCGCAGGCCGAGGAAGGCCCAGCTCCAGAACGCGACCCCCATCCCCAGCGCGAGCGCGAAGGCGCCGAGCACGTGGGGGGCATCGCCGGCGACGAACCCGCGTCCCGTCTCGAGCAGGTAGGTGAGCGGGTTCACGGAGGCCACCGCCTCCAGCCAGCCCGTGAGCAGGTCGAGCGGGACGTAGACGGGAGCGAAGAAGAGGACGAGGAAGACCGGCATCTGCATCAGGGGGGCCGCCTGGATGGTGCGGAAGCGCATCGCGATGCCGCCCGCCCAGAAGAAGCCCGAGAAGTTGACGAGCACGGCCAGCGTGTAGAGCCCGACGAGGTCGACGGCGCCCCCGCCGACCCGCATCCCGACCGCGAACGCGATCGCCGTCAGGAGCAGCGCGACCGCGGCCCAGCGCAGGAGCGCCGCCAGCGCGTAGCCCAGCACGATCCCGCTCCGGCGCGGCGCGGCCAGGAGCAGCCGCTTGGCGAAGCCGCCCTCGAAGTCCCGCGCCACCCCGAAGCCGGTGAAGACGCCGCCGAAGGCGGCCGACTGGAGCAGCACGAACACGAACTGGAAGGCCGTGTACCCGGGCGGGAAGTCGAAGCCGGGGACGTTGCGGAGCTGGGAGAGGCCGCCTGCGAAGGCGGTGAAGAAGAAGAGCGGGAAGGCGAAGGTGGGGATGACGATCTGCGGGCTCGTGAGCGCGTTCTTGAGCGTCCGCCAGGCCACTCCCGAGACGACGTTCCACATGGCTCAGGTCCGCGTCAGCCGCGTCCGCAGGGCGCGGGAGGCGAGGGGGACGGAGACGAGCCCGACCGCGGCGGCGAAGCCGAACCCGAGCGCGAGCGCCTGGATGTCCCAGCCCTCGATGATCAGGCTGCGAACGCACTCGAGCATGTAGGAGACCGGGTTCAGGGTCGCCGCCGTCCGGAACCAGTCCACTCCGATCAGGTTCCGGGGCGCGTTCATCGAGGAGATGAAGAGGAAGACGAAGAGGACGGGGAAGAGCGCCTGGATCGCCTCCCCCGAGCCGGTCCGGAAGGCGAGGTAGGCGCCGAGCGCCCCGAAGGACGCCGAGACGACGACGGCGTAGGCGAGGAGGACGGCGACGCCCGCCGGCCCGGCGCGGAAGTCCACACCCGTCGCGAGCCCGACGGCGAGGTAGAAGAGCGCCTGCACGAGGCCGAGGGCGACGACGCCCGCGAGCTGGCCGGCCAGGAGCGCCCAGTCCCGGAGGGCGGTCAGGGCCAAGCGGTTGACGAATCCGGTCTGGACGTCGCGGGCGAGGTCCGTGCCGGCGTTCATGGTCGAGAAGAGCGCCCCCTGGATGAAGGGCACGGCGAGGGCGAAGGCGAGGAACGAGTCGGTCGGGAAGCCGGGGAGCCGGGTCGAGGAGGCGAGCCCTGCCGCGTTGACGGCCATCAGCGCGACCGGGAAGACGAGCGGCGGGATCACGCTCGCGGGCTGGCGGGCGGTGCGCACGAGGGAGCGGCGCGCGATGGCGCCGACCTGCTCGACGGTTCCGGCGCTCGGAGCCCTCATCCGGCCGCCTGCTGCTCGGCCTCGGCCTCCTCGGCGGCGCCCTCGAGCGTCCGGCCCGTCTTCGCCAGGAAGACGTCGTCGAGCGAGGGCGCGCGCAGCTCGAGGTCGACGACGTCCACCCCGGCGGCGTCGATCGCGCGCACGATGTCGGTCAGGCCGAGCCCGTCGCGCAGGCGGACGGCGACGTCGCGGGTGGTCGCGAGCGGCTCGCCGAAGCGGGCGAGGAAGGCCGCGATCCGCTCCCGGTCCTCCTCGCGACGAGGGATCGCGTGCACGCTCGGGCGGCCGATCTCGGCCTTGAGCGCGGCGGGCGTGCCCTCGGCGACGATCCTCCCGTGGTCGATGATCCCGACCCGGTCGGCGAGGACATCGGCCTCCTCCAGGTACTGCGTGGTCAGGAAGACGGTCACCCCGTCCTCGCGGCGGAGCCGCGCCACCTCCTCCCAGAGCGCGGAGCGGCTCTGCGGGTCGAGCCCCGTCGTCGGCTCGTCCAGGAAGAGGATGCGGGGCCGGTGGACGAGGGCGAGCGCGAGGTCGAGCCGCCGCTTCATCCCGCCCGAGTACCCCTGCACCTTGCGGTCGGCGGCGTCGGCGAGGCCGACCCGCTCGAGCAGCTCGTCGGCGCGGGCTGCCCGCTCCGCCTTGGGGATCCCCTGCAGCGTCGCCTGCAGCCGGAGGTGGTCGCGGCCGGTGAGGAGCGGGTCGAGGGCGGCCTCCTGCAGCGCGACCCCGATCAGCGCCCGCACCTTCGGGCCTTCGCGGACGACGTCGTAGCCCCCCACGCGCGCCGTCCCCGCGGTCGGCGGCAGGAGCGTCGTCAGGACGTGGACGGTCGTGGACTTGCCGGCCCCGTTCGGGCCGAGGAAGCCGTAGATCTCGCCGGGCGCGACCGTGAGGTCGATCCCGTCCACCGCCCGCGGGCCCTTGCGGTACTCGCGGACGAGGCCCTCGACCTCGATCCCGTTCGGCGGCGCCACGCGGCCAACACTACCGGCGGCCCTCGCGCCGCCTGCTAGCGCGGCTCGAGCGGGAGCTTCGTCGCGACCACGCGGCGCCCGCCGCGCTGGTAGACGACGTCCACGGAGTCGTTCTGGCGGTACGTACCGGCCACTCCGACCCACATCGAGAGCCAGCGCCAGAAGCCGAGCTTGCCCTCCGAGCGCAGCTCGCGGTCGAAGACGAGCGTGCGCCCCTCGACCTCGAAGTCCCGCCCCTCCTCCTGGGGAACGCCGTTCACGTAGACCTCGAACGGCCGCGTGACGTCCCCCGGCAGGGGGACGCGTGTTCTGCGATACGCCCTCTCCGGCACCCTCATAGAATGGCAGCCGGTGCGCGCGCTCCTCGTCCTCGCTGGGCTCGTCTCCCTGCTCGCCGCTGCCGCTGCCCCGGCCGCGCTCGGGCAGCTCGCCCCGGTCACGCCGGAGTCGCCCAACGCGGAGTCGATCCGCGACAGCTACCTCTTCGTCTCGATCTTCGTCGTCGCGATCTTCGTGCTCGTCGAGGGGCTCCTGATCGCCTTCGTCGTCCGCTACCGGCGGCGGCAGCGCGGGCGCTTCGAGGACGGCGCCGAGATCCACGGCTCCACCCGGCTCGAGCTGCTCTGGACGGCCGGCCCGGTGATCGTCCTCTTCCTGATCGCCACCTTCGTCTTCGTCGAGCTGCCGGGGATCGTGGACGAGCCCGCGGCTGGTCCGCGCGGCGCCCTCGAGATCCGGGTCACGGGCCGCCAGTACTACTGGCAGTACGAGTACCCCAACGGCGTGATCGCGATCGACCGCCTCCGCGCGCCGGCGGGCGTACCGGTGCGGCTGGAGGTGACGGCCCCGGATGCCGACGTGATCCACTCCTGGTGGATCCCGGCGCTCGGAGGGAAGATCGACGCCATCCCCGGCCGCGTCAACCGCACCTGGTTCCAGGCCGACCGGCCCGGCGTCTACCGGGGTCAGTGCGCGGAGCTGTGCGGCGCCGAGCACGCGCGGATGCTGGCAGAGGTCGAGGTGCTGCCCGCGAGCGAGTTCGACGCCTGGCTCGGCTCGCGCCGCGCCGAGCAGAGCGCCGGCACCTCGCCGCTGGGCGAGGAGCTGTGGACGGGCGTGTGCGCGAAGTGCCACGGCCTCGCCGGCGAGGGCGGGATCGCCCCGCGGCTCGCAGGCTCGCTCACCCTCGCCGATCCGCGCGCGGTCGAGACCATCGTCCGGAACGGGCGCCGCACGATGCCCGCGGTGGGCGCCGGCTGGACGAGCGAGCAGGTCGAGGCCCTGAACGCCTACCTCGAGGAGAGCCCGCCCGGTGGCCGGTAGCGCCTGGCAGCGGGGCCGGGTCGCGAGCTGGCTCGTGACCACGGACCACAAGCGGATCGGGATCCTCTACATCGGGACCGCGCTCGTCTTCTTCGTCCTCGCCGGGCTGATGGCGCTCGCCATCCGCCTCCAGCTCGCGCAGGCGAACGCCGACGTGCTCAGCCCCGACCGCTACAACGAGCTCGTCACCATCCACGGCACGGCGATGGTCTTCCTCGTCGTCGTGCCTCTGCTCGCGGGCTTCGGCAACTACCTCGTCCCGCTCATGATCGGCGCCCGCGATGTCGCCTTCCCGCGCCTGAACGCGCTCTCCTACTGGCTCTTCGCCTTCGGCGGGACGGTGCTCATGCTCTCCTTCTTCGCCGACGGCGGCGCCGCGCGCAACGGCTGGACGGCGTACCCGCCGCTCTCGGTGCACCAGGCCGGCGACGGCCAGGACCTCTGGATCCTGTCGCTGCACATCCTCTCGGCCTCCACCCTCGCGGGCGCGATCAACTTCCTCGTCACCATCCACAACCTGCGCACGCGGGGCATGACGTGGATGCGGCTGCCGCTCTTCGTCTGGTCGATCGAGCTGTACGCGTGGCTCCTGATGGCCATCCTCCCGGTGCTCTCCGCCGGGCTGACCCTGCTCCTGCTCGACCGCGGGCTCTCCATCGGCGGGTGGGAGGTCCAGACCCACTTCTTCGACCCTGCCGAGGGCGGCGCGCCGCTCCTCTACCAGCACGCCTTCTGGTTCTTCGGGCACCCGGAGGTGTACGTGATCGTGCTCCCGGCCTTCGGGATCATCTCCGAGGTCCTGCCCGTCTTCGCGCGCAAGCCGGTCTTCGGCTACAAGGCGATCGCCTTCTCGACCGTCGCCATCGGCTTCTTCTCGATGCTCGTCTGGGCCCACCACCTGTTCACGGTCGGGCTGCCCACCTACCTGCAGGCCTACTTCATGGTCGCCTCGATGGTGATCGCGGTTCCCACCGGGATGAAGATCTTCAACTGGCTCGCCACGCTGTGGCGCGGGAACGTCAGCTTCGACTCGGCCATGCTGTACGCGCTCGGGTTCCTGTCGGTCTTCGTCATGGGCGGGCTCTCGGGCATCTACCTGGCCGCCTTCCCGATCGACTGGCAGGTGCACGACACGTACTTCGTGGTCGCGCACTTCCACTACACGCTCTTCGGCGGGGTCATGTTCGCGATCTTCGCCGGGCTGCACTACTGGTGGCCGAAGATGTTCGGGCGCCTGCTCGACGAGCGGCTGGGGAAGCTCGCCTTCTGGCTGCTCTTCGCGGGCTTCAACCTGACCTTCTTCCCGCAGCACCTGGCCGGGCTGGAGGGGATGCCTCGGCGCATCTACACCTACGCGAACGAGGGCTGGGAGGGGTACAACCTCGTCTCCACGGTCGGCTCCTGGGTGATGGGCGCCGCGCTCCTCGTCTTCTTGGTCAACGTGTGGAAGACGGCGCGGAGCGGCCGGCGGGTCGGCCACGACCCCTGGCGCGCGAACACGCTCGAGTGGTACACGACCTCGCCGCCGCCGCCCCACAACTTCGACGAGGTGCCCTACGTGACGAGCGCGCGGCCGCTCGACGACCTGCGGCGGAAGCTGCGAGAGCGAGATGGAGCCCGAGCGCTCTCCTGACCGCCGGGACGGCCCGGGCCCCCTGCTCCGCCTGCTGGCGCTCGGCGGGGCGGCGGCGACCGGCCTCGTCGTCGCGAGCGCCGTCCTCGAGCTGGGGACGACGCACTGGGGCCTCGCCGCGGTCGCTCTCCCCGTGCTCTCGGCGCTCGCGCTCCTCGCCCACTACGCCTACCCGGCGTTGCGCGGCCGGGCGCTCGTCGCCTTGGCGTCGCTCGTGCTCGCGGTCGCCTTGGGCGGCGTCGTCGCCTGGAGCGGGAGCGCGAGCTGGGCGGTCGCGCTGCACGTGGGCGCGGCGGCGAGCGCGCTCGGGGCCGCGCTCGTGCTCCTGGCCGGCGCCGTGCGCGGGACGGCCGCGCCCCTCGCCTCGCCCGCCGACTACCTGACGCTGACGAAGCCGCGGATCATGACGCTGCTCCTGCTGACCGGGGCGGCGGGGATGTTCGTCGGCGCCCGAGGCCTACCCGCGCTCGACCTCCTCCTCCTGACGCTGGCCGGCCTCGCCCTCGCCTGCGGGGGCGCCTCGGCGCTGAACCACGTCCTCGACCGCGACCTCGACCGGCTGATGGGCCGCCGCACCGCGAACCGGCCGGTCGCCTCCGGGCGGGTCACGCCCGCCCAGGCGCTCGAGTTCGGCCTCTTCCTCTCGGCGGCCTCGTTCGCCCTCCTGGCCTCCACGGTGAACCTGCTCACGGCGCTCCTGGCGCTCGCCGGCAACGCCTTCTACGTCGTCGTCTACACCCGCTGGCTCAAGCGGACGACTCCGCAGAACATCGTCATCGGCGGCGCCGCCGGCGCCGTCCCGCCGCTCGTCGGGTACGCGGCCGTCACCGGCAGCCTGGCGCTGCCCGCGCTCTGGCTCTTCCTGATCGTCTTCCTGTGGACGCCGCCGCACTTCTGGGCGCTCGCGCTCCTGCTCGAGAAGGCGTACGCGGCCGCCGGCGTGCCGATGCTCCCGGTCGTCCGCGGCGACCGCGAGACCGCCCGGCAGATCCTCCTCTACTCGCTCGGCTTGGTCGCGTTCACGCTCGCGGTCGGCCTCTGGCTGGGCCCCCTGTACACGGCGGCCGCAGGGGTGCTCGGCGCCGTCTTCCTCGCGCTCGCGCTCCGCCTCCGCCGCGACCTCTCCCGGGCGCGGGCGCAGGTGCTCTTCCACTACTCTCTCGCGTACCTCGCTCTGCTCTTCACCGCAGCCGCGCTCGACCCGATCGTCACGTGACCGAGAACGACCTCGCCCGTAGGAACCTCCGCTTCGGCTGGGCTCTCTTCGGCCTCTTCTGGCTGCTCTTCGTCGGCACCGCCGTCGTCGCGCTGCTCTACCTGCAGCTCGATTGACGAGCCCGGCGGACTGCCCGCCCGGCGTCTTCCTCGCCCTCCCGGAAGAGCAGCCGCCCGGGGTCCCGCTCGCGGTCAAGGACCTCTTCGACACGGCCGGGCTCGTCACGACCTACGGCTCACCCCTCTTCGCCGACCACATCCCGGCCGAGACCGCAGCGGCGGTCGCGGCCCTGGAGGCAGCCGGCTACGGGGTCGTCGGAAAGACGAACCTGCACGAGTTCGCCTACGGAACGACGTCGGAGAACCCGCACTTCGGCGTGGTGCCCAACCCGCTCGCGCCCGGGCGGGTGGCGGGCGGGTCGAGCGGGGGGAACGCCGCCGCGCTCGTCCTCGAGGCGGCCGACCTGGCGCTCGGCACCGACTCGGGCGGGTCGGTGCGGATCCCCGCCGCGTGCTGCGGGGTCGTCGGCTTCAAGCCGACGTACGGCCTCGTCTCGCTCGCCGGCTGCTTCCCGCTCGCGCCCAGCTTCGACCACGCGGGGCCGATGGCCCGCGAGGTCGCCGCCTGCGAGCAGGCGCTCCGCGTGCTCGCTCCCGGCTTCGCGCCCGCGGCGCTCGGCTCCCTCGGGGAGGTGCGGGTGGCGGTCGCCTGGACGGAGGGCGCCGACCCGCTCGTGCGAGCGCGCGTGGAGGAGGCGGCCTCTCGCTTCCCCCACCGCGAGCAGGTGGAGCTGCCGCTGCCGCACGGAGTGGGGAGGCTGTTCATGTACGAGGTCGCCGGCGTGCACCGCGAGCTGTACGCCCAGAACGCCGACCTCTACGGCGAGGATCTGCGGATCAAGATCGAGCGCTGCCTCGCCGTCACCGAGGCCGAGGCCGAGCGGGCCGCTCGGGCCCGCGAGGAGTACCGCGAGGCGGTCGAGGAGGCGCTCGCCGGCTTCGACCTCGTGCTCACGCCGACCCTCCCCTGCGTCGCTCCGCCGGTCGGCGCCGGCGGGACGGGCGATCTGGCCGTCCGCGAGCTCCTGATCAGCCGCACGTTCCCGTTCAACGCCTTGGGCTGGCCCGCGCTCGCGCTCCCCTGCGGGCCGGCAGAGGATGGCCTCCCCGCCTCGGCGCAACTCGCCGGACGGCCCGGTGAGGACGCGCTGGTGCTCGCCGCCGGACGCCTGCTCGAAGCCGCGCTCCGCGCGTAGGGCATACCCCCTTCGAGGGAGGGCTGGGCGCCGATCGTTGCCGACATGAGAGGCGATGCGTGCGGCCCGCCTCGCCACCCTCTGCCTCGTGCTCCTGACCGCCGTCTCCGTCGCCTCGGCGACGGCGAGGCAGCCGGGCCCGCCCGGCGCCCCGACGGGCCTGCGCGGTTTTCTCCTACGCCCCAACGAGCCGGTCACGCACACGTTCTCCCGCACCCCCGCCTTCGCCTGGCGGCCGGTCCGCAGCGCCGCCTGCTACGAGCTCGAGCTCGCGACGAGCAGGACCTTCGAGGAGGGGACGATCGTCTGGTCGAACGCCGCCGCCGGCCCGCGCGCGGGAGCGTCGTGCCGCACCGTCGTGCGTACGGCGCCCGCGGCCGAGACCGCAGACGACTCGGACGGGCAGGCCGCCCAAGGGCGGACGCTGGTGAAGACGGTGATCAAGCCGATCCGGATCCCGGCCGCCTCGGTGAACCTCGTCCTCCCCTGGTTCACCGGCAAGCCCTACGCGCTCTGGGCACACGTGCGCGCGATCACGACGCGTGGCGCGACCGCTTGGAGCCGCCCCTTCGGCTTCGACATGCGCTGGGACGACACGCCCCTCCCGCTCCGGGCTCGGCCCGGCCTCGTCCGCTGGACGCCGATCGAGGGCGCCACCGCCTACGACGTCTGGTACCCCGACATCCGCCGCGTCGTCCGCACGCACACGAACGTCGCCGACCAGCGCGAGCTGTACAGCTTCCACCTCGACGAGGGCTGGTGGCAGACCGTGCGCTGGCGGGTCCGCGCAGTCCGCCAGGTCGCGGGCAGCCTCCCGAACGGCCTCCCCGCAGTCTCGTACGGGCCTTGGAGCCCGGTGTACACCGCGACCAACCCGGCGTGGGCCTCCGGGAAGCTCGAGCTCCTCGCCGCCGTCTCCGACCGGATCAGCACCGCCGGCCAGACCGGGCCGCACCAGCTCATGCCCGCGTTCACCTTCCGGGGCGACCTGGGGCTCGACGGACGCCAGTACCGGCTCTTCCGCGTGTACGTGACGACCGACCGCGAGTGCGTGAACGTCGTCTTCAAGGGCTCGGTGACCGGCGCCCCCGCCTTCGCTCCCCGCATCAGCGGCCCGCTCGGGCTCCCGACCTCGCAGGACGAGCTCGACTCCGCGCTCGCCGGCATCCTCCCCAACGCGGCAACCGAGAAGGCGAAGACGTTCACCGCCGACGGGAGCCCCCTCAGCACGAACGAGACCGTTCCTGAGAAGAGCGCTCCGCGCGTCGACCTCCCCGACCTCGACCGGCGCGCGACCCGCTACTTCTGGACGGTCGTACCCGTCGGGATCGCCGTCGACGACTCGGGCACGTTCGAGTACTACGACGTCGAGTCTCCCCAGGACGCCTGCGAGGCAGGCCGCGTGGGCACGTTCGGCAAGGAGTCGCGCCCGGTCGCGACGACCGCGGGGTCGCCCTACGTCTCCGGCCTCAGGCCGGACGGCCGCCTGCTCGCCCAGGCGGGCCGGCGCCCGGTCGTCTACTCGTCTCCGCTCGTCGCTTGGCGGCCGGTCGCCGGCGCCACGGGCTACGAGGTGCAGTGGTCGCGCTCGACCTACCCCTGGCGGGCCCGCGGTCGCCTGCTCACCGTCTCCACCTCGGCCATGCTCTCGCTCGCCCCTGGCACCTGGTACTACCGCGTGCGCGGGCTCAACGCAGCCCAGGTAGGGACGCCAGCGATGACCTGGTCGCGTCCCGTGGCGGTGAAGGTCGTGCGCCCCACGTTCCGGATCACGCGCGGGTAGCTCCGCCCTGCGGGTAGGGTCGGCGCATGCGCTCGGACCTCGAGCTCGCGCTCTCCCTGGCCGAGGTCGCGGATGCGATCGCCGGGCCGCTCTTCCGTTCCGGGCTCGCCGTGGAGACGAAGCCGGACCTGACCCCGGTCACCGAGGCCGACCGCGCCGTCGAGCGCGAGCTGCGACGGCTGCTCGCCTCCGAGCGCCCCGACGACGCCGTCCTCGGCGAGGAGGAGGGCGCCACGGGCGCCGCCCGCCCCGGCCGCCGCTGGCTGCTCGACCCGATCGACGGGACGCGGAACTACGCGCGCGGCATCCCCGTCTGGGCGACCCTGATCGCGCTGGAGGAGAACGGGGCCGTGCGGCTGGGCGTCGTCTCCGCCCCGGCCCTGAGGCGGCGCTGGTGGGCCGAGCGGGGGTCGGGAGCGTTCGCGAACGGCGAGCCGATCCGGGTCTCCCGGGTCGCCCGGATCGAGGACGCCGTCCTCTCCCTGGCCGCGGAGAACCCGCTTCCCGAGCTGGCCCGCCGGGCCTGGCACCCGCGCGGCTTCGGAGACTTCTGGGCGCACATGCTGGTCGCCGAGGGAGCCGCAGACGGAGCCATCGAGACGATCGGCGTGGCCGAGTGGGATCTCGCCGCCGTGCAGGTGATCGTGGAGGAGGCCGGCGGGCGCTTCTCCGACTTCTCCGGCCGCCGCCGCCTCGACACGGGCACCGCCGTCACCTCGAACGGGCTCCTCCACGCGGCGCTCCTGGCCGCGCTGCCGCCGCCGTGAGCGGCTCGCACCGGCCGCGCCGGCTCAGGCGGCGAGGACGCCGCGCCGCGTCCGGATCCCGGCGAGCAGAGCCCGGAACGAGTCGGCGAACTTGGCCACGCCCTCGCGCTCGAGCGTGGCCACGACGTCGTCGTAGTCGACGCCCGCGCGGGCGAGCTCGGCGAGCAGCGCGCGGGCCTCCTCCACGCCCTCGGTCAACGTGTCGCGCACGACGCCGTGGTCCTGGAAGGCGGCGATCGTCTCCGGCGGCATCGTGTTCACGGTGTCCGGGCCGATCAGCTCCTCGACGTAGAGGACGTCGCGGTAGGCGGGGTTCTTGGTCGAGGTGGAGGCCCAGAGGCAGCGCTGCGGCCGCGCGCCGGCCGCGGCGAGCGCCTCCCAGCGCGGCCCCGAGAAGGCGTCGAGGTACTGCTGGTAGGCGAGCTTGGCGTTGGCGATCGCGAGCCGGCCCTGCAGGTCCTGGCGGCCCAGCTCGGCCAGACGGCGGTCGGTCTCGGTGTCCACTCGGGAGACGAAGAAGCTCGCCACCGAGGCGACCCGCGCCGGATCGCCGCCCGCCGCGACGAGCCGCTCCACCCCACGGAGGTACGCCTCGACCACGGCAGCATGGCGCTCCAGCGAGAAGATGAGCGTGACGTTGATCGAGCGCCCGGCCGCGATGCAGTCCTCGATCGCCCCCAGCCCCGGCTCCGTGCCGGGGATCTTGACCAGCAGGTTGGGCCGGTCGACGAGCTCGTGCAGCCGCAGCGCCTCCGCGAAGGTCGCGTCAGCGTCGTAGGCGAAGTCGGGATCGACCTCGAGCGAGACGAGACCGTCGCCGCCGCCCGTGCGCTCCCAGACCGGGCGGAGCAGGTCGCAGGCACGGCGCACGTCCTCGACCGCGAGCGCGAGGAAGGCCTCCTTGGGATCGTCCTCCTCGGCGAGCGCTGCGCGCAGCTGCTCGTCGTACCAGCCCCCCGAGGAGAGCGCCCGCTCGAAGATGGTCGGGTTGGAGGTCACGCCCACGACGGCATCCTCCTCCAGCATCCGCTCCAGCCGTCCCGTCTCGAGCAGCTCCCGCGAGAGGAAGTCGATCCAGACGCTGACGCCGTGGGCCGAGAGCTCGTGCAGCCGGCTACGCGCCATCTCGCCAGGGTAGCGGCTGCGCGGGGTGTGCAGGCGCGGACGGGAGCGGCCCGTAGAATGGCGGCCATGACCGACGCGGAGCGCAGGCGCGAGCTCGGGCAGCAGCTCCGCGTCGACTCGATCCGCATGAGCGCGGCGGCCGGCTCGGGACACCCCACCTCGGCCATGTCCGCGGCCGACCTCGTCGCCGTGCTCGCCGACGGCTACCTGCGCTACGACTTCGACGACCCGGGCAACCGGGCCAACGACCGCCTCGTCTTCTCGAAGGGCCACGCCTCCACGCTCCTCTACGCCCTCTACCGTGCGGCCGGCGCGATCTCGGACGAGGAGCTGCTCACCTACCGCAAGCTCGGGAGCAGGCTCGAGGGCCACCCGACGCCGGTCCTGCCCTGGGTGGACGTCGCCACGGGCTCGCTCGGGCAAGGCCTCCCGATCGGGGTCGGGATGGCGCTCGCGGCCAAGCGCCTCGACCGCGTCCCGAGCCGCGTCTGGGTGCTGTGCGGCGACAGCGAGCTGGCGGAGGGATCGATCTGGGAGGCCTTCGAGCACGCCGCCCACTACGGGCTCGACAACCTGACTGCGATCCTGGACGTGAACCGGCTCGGCCAGCGCGGGGAGACGATGGCCGGGTGGGACCTCGACGTCCACGTCGAGCGTGCGCGCTCCTTCGGCTGGCACGCGCTCGCGATCGACGGCCACGACGTGGAGGCGATCGACCGCGCCTACGCCGAGGCGGTGGCGACGAGCGGCCGGCCGACGGCGATCGTCGCGCGCACCGTCAAGGGGCGTGGGGTCGCCGCGGTCGAGGACCGGAACGGCTTCCACGGCAAGCCGCTCGCCGACCCCGAGGCGGCGATCGCCGAGCTGGGGGGGCTACGGAGCATCCGGATCGAGGTCGCGCGACCGGAGCCGGCCCCTCCGCGCGCGCGCACGGGCGGGCCGCTCGAGCTGCCGCGCTACGAGGTCGGGAGCGAGGTCGCGACGCGCAAGGCGTACGGCGACGCGCTGGCCGCCCTCGGCTCGGCCCGCGGCGACGTCGTCTGCCTCGACGGGGAGGTCTCGAACTCGACCTTCGCGGAGGTCTTCGCGGCCGCCCATCCGGAGCGGTACTTCGAGATGTACATTGCCGAGCAGCAGCTCGTCGCCGCCGCGGTCGGCCTCCAGGCTCTCGGCTGGACGCCCTTCGCCTCCACCTTCGCCGCCTTCCTGACGCGGGCGTACGACTTCGTGCGCATGGCCGCCGTGAGCCGCGCGCGCCTGGCGCTGTGCGGCTCGCACGCCGGCGTCTCCATCGGGGAGGACGGCCCCTCGCAGATGGGCCTCGAGGACATCGCCGCCTTCCGCGCTGTGCACGGCAGCGTCGTCCTCCACCCCTGCGACGCCAACCAGACGGCGAAGCTGGTCGCGGCCATGGCCGACCTGGAAGGGATCGCGTACCTGCGCACGCTGCGCCCGGCTACGCCCGTCCTGTACGGCCCCGACGAGGAGTTCACCGTCGGCGGGAGCCGCGTGCTGCGCTCCTCGGACGAGGACGAGGTGGCGCTCGTGGGAGCGGGGATCACCGTCCACGAAGCGCTGAAGGCCGCCGAGCTGCTCGCGGAGGACGGGATCGCCGCCCGGGTGATCGACCTCTACTCGCTCAAGCCGCTCGACCTGGCGACGCTGCGCGCCGCCGCCGAGGCCACCGGAGGCCGGCTCGTGACCGTCGAGGACCACTGGCCCGAGGGAGGGCTGGGCGAGGCGGTCGCAGCGGCCCTGGCGAGCACGGACGACCCGCCGCGCGTCGTCCGCCTCGCCGTGCGCGGGATGCCCGGCTCGGGCACGCCCGCCGAGCTCCTGGCCGCCGCCGGCATCGACGCTGCTCACATCGCCGAGGCAGCGCGCACGCTGGTCGGCGCCCGCGTCGCGCGCTGACGCAGGATCAGAGCGAGCAGAGCGCGTAGGCGGTCACGGTCATCGTATTGCCGCCTCCGAGCGCGGACACGGCGACGACGCCGACCGCCGTCCACGTGTCCGCCGCGCTCGGGTAGGAGGAGACGAGCTGCGCCCGCTCCTTCTGGGACGCGGTCGTCTCCACGAGGGCGCCGCCGCCCAGGAGCAGCGACCCCCCCGGACAGGTGGCGGTCGCGGTCACGACCGTGTTGCGCGGCGCGTTCGCCGCCGAGGTGACGGGCGTCCCGGTGACGAGCTGGGCGCCCGCGGGTCCGGGCGGCCCCTGCGGCCCCTGCGGCCCCTGCGGCCCCTGCGGGCCTTGCGGACCGGGGTCGCCCTGCGGCCCCTGCGGGCCGGGGTCACCCTGCGGCCCTTGCGGAC
>DATMAP010000104.1:0-8220 GCA_035559835.1 Gaiellaceae bacterium | reverse complement strand
GCGCAAGAACATCATGTCCACGGCGATGAAGAACATCCTCACCATCGCCGTCGTCACGCCGACCTTCTACTACTTCGGCTGGTACATCTACGGCTGCTTCGAGGAGGGCTGGCCCAAGGACGGCCACTCGAGCCCGACCGTGGCGGGCCTCGAGGCTCTCGAGGGCTTCTGCGGGAACACCGCGCCCTGGGCGGCGCAGATGGGCCCCAACCTGCAGGACCACCTGAGCGCCGTCTTCTTCCTCGCCTTCCTCCTCTTCTCGTGGACGACGGGCTCGATCATGTCGGGAGCCCTCATCGAGCGGGTCCGCCTGTCGGCGTACCTGATCCTGACCGCGATCCTGGGCTCGATCGTGTGGATCATGGACGCGGCCTGGGGGTGGAGCTCGGGCGGCTGGCTGGTCACGCGCTTCGGGTTCCACGACTCGATCGCCTCGCTCGTCGTGCACGGCGTGGCCGGCGCGTTCGCCTTCGGGGTGCTGCTCAACCTCGGGCCACGCATCGGGAAGTACACCGCCGACGGCATGGCGCGCAGCTTCCGCGGCCACAACACCCACCTCACGCTGATGGGGCTGATGCTGATCTTCACCGGCTTCTACGGCTTCTACGCCGCCTGCCTCATCATCCAGTCCACCATCTTCCCCGGCTGGCTCAACATCTACGGCTCGCCGACGACGCTGGGGGCGATCGCCTTCGTGATCACGATCGGCTTCGCCGGCGGCTTCACGGGCGGGTGGTTCGCGAGCAAGGGCGACCCCTTCTGGACGCTGTCCGGCGGGCTCGCGGGAGTCATCTCCGTGTCCGCGGGCGCGGACGTCTACCACCCGTCGCTCGCGTACCTGCTCTCGATCTCGGGTGGCATGGTCGCCGTCTGGTCGGGGACGTACATCGAGCGGAAGCTGCGGGTCGACGACGCCGTGGGCGCGGTCGCCGTGCACGGCGTGTGTGGCTTCTACGGGGTCCTCCTCGTCGGCATCTTCGCGGGCGGCTACCCGACGGGCATCAACAACGTCGAGACCTCGTTCGGTGGCCAGCTCATGGGGATGATGGCGTTCCTGCCGCTCGCATTCCTGCCCGGCTACGTCGTGAGCTGGATCCTCAAGCGCCTCAACCTCCTGCGCGTCCCGGCGGAGGTGGAGCTCGAGGGCCTCGACATGGCCGAGTTCCAGCAGGACTTCTACCCCGAGTTCGAGCGCGTCCCGGAGATCGTCATCGAGCCCGACGGCCGCGAGGTCGACGGCGCGCCGGTGCTCCTCGAGGCGTACTGGCAGACGACGAACGGCAGGCCGGCGGCGCCCGTCGGCGTCGGCGGCGAGGAAAGGAGCTGAGCGATGTTCGACGCGTTCCCGTTCGACGAGTGGAGCGAGGACATTGCCGAGTTCTGGACCTTCGGCGGCCAGGGCTCGACCGGGACCTGGATCCTGACCGTCCTCGGCTTCGCGGTGATGCTGGTCGCGTTCTGGGGGTTCGTCATCCTCGAGAACCGGAAGCTGACCCACCAGGCGGCGCGGCTCAAGGCGTCGGGCGCGCTCGACCGACCGTCGCCCGGCGGTGCCGGTTCTCAGACGCTGGGCTCCGGAGCCTAGGAGGGAGAGACGATGGCAGAGAAGCAGATCGACTTCCCGCCGATGCAGAAGGAGGTTTCCTGGATCGCGCCGTTCATGCTCGGCCTCTCCCTCCTCTGCGTCGTCGTCGTCGTGATCATCCTGCTGACCGACCTCGACGGGCCCTTCATCGGGCCGTGGGGGTAAGTACGCTGAGGCGCATGTCGCGGCTCTACCTGCGCTGCGCGATCTGCAGCCGACAGCAGGCGGATGGGTTGATCTCGAGCGCAGCCTGGGGGCGGCTGGAGCTGCCCCCAGGCGTCGAGGTCGAACACCCGGCCCTGAAGGGATCCATGTTCCGCGCCTGTCCGACCTGCGTCTCCCGCCACCCCGACTGGCAGCAGCAGCTGCTGGCGTCGCTCGGGCTCCTCGGCGACTTCGGGCTGCGCAGAGCCGCTCCGTAGTAAGCACGGGTCGCGTCCGCGGGATCACGGATGCCTGGGACCGGACCGCTCGCCACGATCCCCTGCGAGGCCGAGGCAGGCGCGGAACGGAACGAAGGGAGATCCCATGAAGACCATCGTCGTCGCGTACAACGACACGGACGCCTCGAATCGCGCGCTCGAGCGCGCCGCCGAGCTCGCCGGGTTCTACGACGCGAAGCTCGTCGTGACGAGCGTCGTCCCCGTCCTCGTCGGGGCCGAGCGCTCGCCCGAGCCGGGGGCGGAGCTACAGAAGGCCGATGCGCTCCTGCGCGAGCGCGGGTTCGAGCCCGAGCTGGTCGAGGCCGTGGGCGAGATCGGGGAGGCGATCGTCGAGGTCGCCGATCAGGTCGGCGCCGACCTGATCGTCGTCGGGACGCGCGAGCCGAGCCAGGTCGAGCGCATGCTGGGCCACTCGGTTTCCGAGGCCGTGCAGCGCATGGCCCACTGCGACGTCCTCATCGTCCACTGAGACCCGGTGTCAGACACCGGGTCTGGGCCCGGTGGCGGCAGCTTGCCCGGAGCCGCCGTGTCCGATCGTCCGGCTTCGACGAACTGCCTGCAATCGCGCGAGAACTCTCGCCTGCCACCTGTGGAGTGATTGGCACGAAGTCGGCACACCTCCACCCTTGACAGATTCGGTGTCTGACACCGGGGTGACAGATTCGGTGTCTGACACCGGGGGTCAGAAGAGGCCGACCGTCTCGCCGTGCTCGTCGAGGTCGATCGCGAGCGCGGCTGGACGCTTGCCCAGGCCAGGCATCGTCATCATGTCCCCGCAGAGCGCCACGATCCAGCCTGCACCGGTGTAGGGCCGCAGGTCGCGCACCGGCACCGTGAACCCGGTCGGCGCGTTCCGCAGCGCCGGATCGTGGGAGAGCGAGAGGTGGGTCTTCGCCATGCAGACGGGCAGCCCGCCCAGGCCCGCACGCTCGAAAGCCTCCGCCTTCTGCCGAGCCGCTGGCAGGAGCTCGACCCCGTCGGCGCCGTAGACGCGGGTCGCGATCGCCCGGATCTTCTCCTCCAGCGGCGCCTCCAGCGGATAGGCGAAGTCGAAGCTCGAGGGCTGCTCGGCGGCGGCGATGACCGCCTCGGCGAGCGCGGTCGCCCCCGCGCCGCCCCGCTGGAAGCCCTCGTTCACCTCCGCCGCGAAGGCGCCGTGCTCGAGCGCCAGACGACGCACCGCGGCCAGCTCCTCGTCCGTGTCGGTCGGGAAGCGGTTCACCGCGACGACGGCCTCGAGGCCGAAGCCCCGCACGATCCCGATATGGCGCGCGAGGTTCTGCGCGCCCACCTCGATTGCCTCCAGCCCGCCCTCCGGGTCCCCGGCGTGGTGCTTGAGCGCCCGCACGGTGGCGACGACGACGACCGCATCCGGACGCAGGCCCCCGATCCGGCAGGTGATGTCGAAGAACTTCTCCATGCCCATGTCCGAGGCGAAGCCGGACTCGGTGACGACGTACTCGCCCAGCTTGAGCGCCACCCGGTCGGCGACGAGCGAGTTGTTGCCGTGCGCGATGTTGGCGAACGGCCCGCAGTGGACGAAGGCGGGCTGCCCCTCGAGGGTCTGGACGAGGTTCGGCTTGATCGCCTCCTTGAGCAGCACCGCCATCGAGCCCGCCGCCCCCAGCTGCTCCGCCGTCACGGGCTCGCCCTCGGCCGTCTGCCCGACCGTGATCTCGCCCAGGCGGCGGCGCAGGTCGGCGAGGTCACGGGCGACCGCGACCACGGCCATGACCTCGCTCGCCGCCGTGATGTCGAAGCCCGTCTGCCGGGGATACCCGTTGACGCGCCCGCCGAGCCCGGTGACGATGTCCCGCAGCGAGCGGTCGTTCATGTCCAGGCAGCGCCGCCAGGAGATCGAGAGCGGGTCGAGGCCGAGCTCGTTCCCGTGCAGCACGTGCGCGTCGATCATGGCCGCGAGCAGGTTGTTCGCGGCGGTGATCGCGTGCAGGTCGCCGGTGAAGTGGAGGTTCAGGTCCTCCATGGGCACCACCTGCGCGTAGCCGCCGCCGGCCGCGCCCCCCTTGACCCCGAAGACCGGGCCGAGCGAGGCCTCGCGCAGGCAGAGGACGGGATTCCGCCCCAGCGCCCCGAGCCCCTGCGTCAGCGAGACGGACGTGGTCGTCTTCCCCTCACCCGCCGGGGTGGGCGTGATCGCGGTGACGTTGATCAGCTTGGCGTCCGGCCGGTCGGCGAGCCGTTCGAGCACGGACAGGTCGACCTTGGCCTTCGTCCTCCCGTAGGGCTCGACCTCCTCGGGGAGGAGTCCCGCGGACTCGGCGACCTCGAGGATGGGGCGCAGCGTCGCGCGCTGCGCGATCTCCAGGCTGGACGGAATCGTGGTCATGTCGGTCTCTCCTCAGTGGCTGACGGCGGCTGCCGCCAGCTCGGAAACGAGCGTGTCGGTGTGGAAGCGCTCCAGGGCGAAGGGGGCGATCAACTCGGGAGTCTTGCCGCTCGCGACCAGCTCCGCCAGCGTCACCCCCACGATCGGGGCGGCCTTGAAGCCGTACGTCCCCCAGCCGGCCGAGAGGTGGAGGTTCTCGATCTCGGTCCGGCCCAGGATCGGGCTGTAGTCCGGCGACAGGTCGCAGAGGCCGGTCCACGTGCGGAGCACCTTCACCCGCTCGAGCTGGGGGAACAGCTCCAGCGTGTGCCGAGCCGAGTACTCGAGGAAGGAGAGCGTCCCCGTCCCCTTGTACGTCGTGTAGGGCTCGATCTCGGCCCCGATCAGGAACTCCCCCCGGTCCGTCTGCGAGACGTACACGTGCAGCTGCGAGGAGACGATGATGACGTCGAGGAACGGTTTCATCGGCTCCGTCACGAAGGCCTGCAGGATGTGCGTCGTGATCGGGAGCCGGAGCCCGGCGAGCCCGGCGACGAGCGACGACCAGCCCGCGGTCGCGCTCACGACCTGCCCGCACTCGACCCGGCCCCGGGTCGTCTCCACGGCGGTGATGCGGTCGCCCTGCCGCTCGAAGCCCGTCACCTCCGTGTTCGGGTGGATCTCGACGCCTGCCCGGTCGGCCGCGCGCGCGAAGGCCCAGACGACCGCGTCGTGGCGGATGATCCCGCCCGGAGGATGGTAGAGCGCGCCCAGAATCGGGTAGGCGGGCCGGTCGGAGAGGTCGAGCTGGGGGCAGAGCTCCCGGATCTCGGCCGGGCCGATCACCTTCGAGTCGATCCCGAGCAGCCTGTTCACCTCCGCCCGCTCCTGCGCGACCACGAGCCCCCGGTCGGAGTGGGCCAGCGTCAGGTGCCCGTGCTGGGAGAACATCAGGTTGAAGTCGAGCTCGGCCGAGAGGCGGCGGTACAGCTCCACGCTCTCGCGGTAGAAGGCCGCGCCCTCGGGCGTGCGGTAGTTCGCGCGGATGATGGTCGTGTTCCGCCCCGAGGCCCCGGAGCCGATGTACGAGCGCTCGAGCACGCAGACGTCGCGGATCCCGTGCCGCTTGGCCAGGTAGTAGGCGGTCGCGAGCCCGTGCGACCCGCCGCCCACGATCACGACGTCGTAGCGGCGCTTCAGCTCACCCCGCGGCCGCCACATCCGCCGCACGCGGAAGAGGTCAAGCATCGCCCTCGGCCTCCAGCCCGGCGAGCGTGTCGAGAACCGCCTCCGCGACGTCGTGGGCCAGCTCCTGCGGGAGGTAGACCCGGAAGCGCTCGCCCTCGTCGCGCAGCAGGATCGCGGCCACGTGGGCGAAGGGCCCCGCCGCGGGCAGGCGCTCGAGGTCGAGGTGGGTCAGGCGCCGCAGCAGCCGCTCGCCCTCCAGCGCCAGGCCCGCGAGGCCGCCGCTGACGTCGTAGGCGAGCACGCCGGCGCTCCGGGCGCGCGCGACGGCCGCGAGCGGATCCTCCGTCAGCAGCAGCCCCCGCCGCGGCGAGAGCCGGACCAGCTCCTCGCCCGGCTGCGGCTCGAACCGATCGAGGTCGCCGCGCAGCTCGACCTTCCCCTCGAGCGAGAGGTCGCGGACGGACGCGGGAGCGTGCGCGAGCGCGCGGCGAAGCGGGGAGGCGAGCGCCTCCGGCGCACAGCGCGAGGGGGAGAGGAAGTCGAGCCTCGTCACCGCCGATCGCCCCTGCGCACCCTCGCACGGGCAGCGCGCCCCCCGACCAAGTGCCAAGCCAAGTGACAATTTGTCACTTGCCTGTCCGCCCGCCCTCGCGGGAGGCGGCTGCGCGGCGCCGGCGAGACGGTCACGCCCGCATCCGCTCCCCGGCCGGGTCGTAGAAGGCGCCGTGGTGGACGCGGGCGCCCACGAGCCGGCGCTCGACCCTGATCTCGAAGCGGGTTCCCGCCTCCGCGCGGTCGGGCGGCACCCAGGCGAGCCCGATGACGCCGCCGGCCGCGTCGCTGCGGCGCGCGCTCGTGACCCGCCCCGCCGGCCTGCCCTCGATCACGACCTGCGCGCCCTCGGGAGGAAGGACGTCCTCCTCCAGCTTGAAGCCGACCAGCCGCTCGCGCTCCTCCCGCTCCGCCGCGCGCTCGAGCGCGAGCTTGCCGACGAAGTCCTCCTTGTCCAGCTTGGGCAGCCAGGCGAGACCCGCGGAGAGGAGGTTCGACTCGGAGTCGGTGTCCTGGCCAACGATGATGTGCGCCTTCTCGAGCCTGAGGACCCGCTGCGGCTCGAGCCCGAAGGGTCGCGCGCCCTCGGCCACGAGCCGGTCCCAGAGGAACTCGCCAGCGGGGCTCGGGAAGTGGAGCTCGTAGCCGAGCTCCCCGACGAAGCCGATCCGCAGCGCGAGGCAGGGCACGCCCGCGACCTCGAGCTCGCGCGCGTCCAGGTAGCGGAACGCCTCCGCCGAGACGTCCGCCTCGGTCAGCCGCTGCAGCACCTCGCGCGCGCGGGGCCCGGCGAGGTTGACCGCGGCCAGGGCGCCGGTGACGTTCAGGATCTCCGCGCGGTAGCCCCAGACCGCGTTCCACCACTCGCACCAAGCCAGCACCGACTCGGCCCCGGTGGAGGTCGTGGTCACGTAGTAGAGGTCGTCGGCGAGGCGCGCCACCGTGCCGTCGTCCATGATCCGCCCGCCGTCCGTGGTCAGCACGCCGTAGCGGATGCGGCCCGGCTTCAGGTCGCCGAAGCGGTTCGGGTACAGGCGCTCGAGCAGCTCCGCGGCCTCCGGCCCCTCCACGAGCAGCTTGCCCAGGGTGGAGACGTCGATCACGCCCAGGGACTCGTGCACGGCCCGCACCTCATCCTCCGGGCGCTCGCCGTAGGCGTAGGGGCGCTTCCAGGGGCCCGCCCACTGCATGCGCGCGCCCGCCTCCTCGTGGCGGAAGTGGATGGAGGTGCGCCGCGCCGTCTCGTGCGGGCGTCCTGCGAGCAGGCCCAGCTCGACGGGCGCCCACGGCGGCCGCGCCGTCGTCGTCCCCACGGAAGCCTCGCCGACGCCGGTCGCGCGCGCGTACAGCCGGATCGAGGGGAGCTGGCAGAGCTTGCCCTGGCAGGGCCCCATCGTCACCGTCGTGTAGCGCTTGGCCAGCTCGATCGAGTCGAAGCCCTCGGCGATCGCGCGGTCGACGTCCTTGGTCGTCACGTCCTCGCAGATGCACACGAAGCACTTGCCCTTCCCGGAGGCCCGGTAGGGGTCGACGGTGCGGCAGCCCTCGCCGGTGACGGAGCCGACGGCCTCGACGCCGTCGGGGAGATCGGTGGGGACGAAGACGCCCCGGCCGGGGTCGTACTCGACGCGGCCGCCGGCCTGGGCGAGGAGCGAGTAGGCGGGCTGGCGACCCGCGCTCGCGACGAGCAGGTCGCAGTCGATCTCGTCGCGGTCGAGCACGACCCGCGCGAGCTGCCCCTTCCGCCCCTCCGCGGCGAGCCCGCCGACCGGATGCGTCCGCAGATCGACGACGCGCGGAACCGCGACCCCGGCGTCGTGGAGGTCGTCCACGATCTCCAGCTCGCGCTCGTCGGCCGCCAGCACGACCGCCCTCGTCCCCGGCCTGATCGAGAAGTCCCGGACCAGGCGGCGAACCGCGCTCGGCAGCATCACCCCCACGAGGTCGTTGCCGGGGAAGACGAGCGGCTGCTCCGTCACCCCGCTCGCGACGACGACGCGGTGCGCGCGCACCTTCAGGAGCAGGTTGCCCGTCGCGACCGGGACGAGGTTGTACTCGAAGATGCCGATCGCGGTCGCCGGTGCGAGCAGCTCGACCCCGGCGGCGGACGCCTGCGCCGCGAGCTG
>DATMAP010000103.1:0-10557 GCA_035559835.1 Gaiellaceae bacterium | reverse complement strand
CCTCGCTCGAGCCGGGCCGGTAGCCCGTGAACCGGCGCACCTTCCGCCAGCCCGTCCAGGCCAGCTCGAGCCGGACCGCCTGCACCGAAGGGATCGCCTTCGCCTTCCCCGTCTCCGGCGGCCAGCGCAGTCGCAGGACGGCATCCGGACGCGCGTCCACCGTCGTCTCGAAGAGCATCGTCCCGCCGAGCCGCGTGACCCGGTTCAGCATCCCGAGCAGGGGTAGGTGGTGCACCGAGTGGTAGAGGACGCCGAGGAAGAAGACGAGGTCGAAGGGCGGGAGCTCGAGCAGCTCGCGGGCGTCCTTGAGGTCGCCGTAGACGAAGCGGTGCGGGCTACGCAGCTCGCCGGCCCAGGCCTCGTGCAGGTGCCGGTCGGAGGCGAAGTCGCTGAAGACGAGCTCGGAAGGGGCGAGCTCGCGGTCGAGCCAGCGCGCGTGCGCGCCGTACTTGGGCCCGACCTCGAGCACCCGCACCCCGCGGAAGCGCTCGACCTCGAGCACGTCCGGGAGCGCCTCGGGGAGGAGGGTCAGGTCGGGGAGGTCGGCAGTCGCGGTCGAGGGCCGCAGGTCGCGCACCGGGCGCGGATCCTCGACGTACTCGGTCAGGCGCTCGAGGCGCTCGACGTTCTCCGGGCTGGGCTCGTATACCTGCAGCCCCAAGCGCACCGCGGCCGACCAGGCCGCGCGCCGCGCGAAGCGCCGGAGCGGGCCTACCCGCGCGGCCACGGGTGCTCCCGGAGGACGTCCTCGCGCACCTCCACGCCCCAGCCCGGGCCGGACGGGACGCGGAGCTCCCCGCCCGCGATCTCCGGGACCGCGGTCACGAGCTCGTCCCGCCAGGGCACGTCGTCGACGTCGTACTCGAGGATGCGCGCGTTCGGGATCGCCGCGCACCACTGGGCCGCGATGAAGGTCGCGAGGTGCGAGTAGTAGTTGTGCGGGGCGCAGTTGACCTCGAACGTCTCGGCCAGGTCGGCGATCTTCTTCGCCTGGTGGAACCCGTTCCAGATCACGTCCACCGAGGCCACGTCCATCCCGCCCGCCTCCAGGTAGGGGCGGAAGCCGCGCAGCCCGTACAGGTTCTCGCCGGAGCAGATCGGCATCGGCGCCACCTGCCGGACGTGGGCGAGCGCGCCGGGGTCGTAGAGGTCGACCTCGAGCCAGAGGAGGTCGAAGGGCTCGAGCGCGCGCGCCACCCGCGTAATCCCCTCCGGCTCGAGGTTGAAGTTCAGGTCGACGATCGGCCGCGCGGCGCCGCCGGTACCGGCCTGGAAGGCCTCGAGCAGGCGGACGAGCGCCTCGGCGATCTCCTCCGCGCGCTGGGTGCCGCCGCCCTCGCCGAAGCCGGGCATGAGCACCTGCGGCTGCTCGCCCGGCACGACCACGTTCGTCTTGAAGGCCCGGTAGCCGCGCTCCACGACCTCGCGGCCGAGGGCGGTCACGTCCTCGTAGGCGGCGAGCTTGGGCGTGCCGGTGACCTCGAAGGCGCGCGCGCGGGTCGTCCCGCAGTGCGACCAGTAGAGCGGGATCACGTCCCGGGTCGGCCCCCCGAAGAGCTCGTGGACGGGGACGCCGAGCGCCCGCGCCTTCAGGTCGAGGAGCGCGTTCTCGATCCCGGCGAGCGCCTTCGCGATCACCGAGCCCGGGCTCTGACGGGTGGCGCGGTAGAGGTCCCAGTAGATGCGCTCGACGGGGCGCGGGTCGCACCCGACCACGAGCGGAGCGAGGTCCTCGACGATGCCGGCGAGCCCGCGCGGCGAGCCGTGCGAGTCCGTGATCTCCGCCCAGCCGACGCTGCCGTCGTCGGCCGTTGCCTTGAGGAAGATCCACGGGCGCCAGCCCGCGTCGCAGAAGAGCGTCTCGAGCCGCGCGACCTTCACCAGCGCGGAGCATACGGCGGCCGCGCGACGGGCGCGCGCACGCGCTACAAGCGCCGCTCGAGCGCGCCGAGCACGAGCGCGGCCACCCGCTCGACGTCCTCGAGAGCAAGCGTCTCCCAGAGCGGGAGGCAGAGGACGCGGCGGGCGAGGCTCTCCGCCGCTGGCGCCTGCGTCCGCGCCACGTAAGGCAGCTCAGTGAGTGCGGGATAGAAGTAGCGGCGGGGATAGACCTCTTCCGCCGCGAGCGCCTCCCGCACCGCGAGCAGCGTCGCCTCCGAGTCGAAGACGACCGGGAAGTACCCGTAGTTCCAGGAGACGTGCTCCGGCACGCGCCAGGTAACGATCCCGGCGGGCGCGAGCAGCTCGCGGTAGCGCTCGACCCGCTCCCGGCGCGCCGCGATCATCGCGGCGACGCGCGGGAGCAGGCAGAGGCCCATGGCCGCGTGCAGCTCCGAGGCCTTCGCGTTGATGCCGAGCCCCCAGTAGGCCTCTTGGCCGCGGTGCCCGAAGTTGCGCATGTAGGCGAGGCGGTGCGCGACCTCGGGGTCGCCCGTCGCCACGCCTCCCCCTTCCACCGTGTGGAAGAGCTTCGTGGCGTGGAAGCTCAGTGCCGTCGCGTCCCCGTAGGCCGCGAGCGGCCGTCCCCGGTAGCGGACGCCGAAGGCGTGCGCGGCGTCGTACACCACCTTGAGCCCGTGCCGCTCCGCGATCTCCCCAAGCCGCTCCACGTCGCAGGGAAGCCCGTAGACGTGCGTGGCGAGGATCGCGCTCGTCCGCTCGGTGATCGCGTCCTCGACCTGCTCTGCGTCGAGCGCGAAGGTCGCCGGGTCGACGTCGACGAAGACGGGCTGGAGGCGCTCCCACACGAGGGACGAGGTCGTGGCGACGTACGAGAACGGCGTCGTGATCACCTCCCCCTCGAGGCCGAGCGCGCGCAGGGAGAGCTGCAAGGCGAGCGTGCCGTTGGCGACGAGCGAGAGGTGCTCTACCGCAAGCTCACGGCGCAGACGCTCCTCGAGCTCGGTGACGAGAGGCCCGTGGTTGGTCACCTGGCCACGGCTCCAGATCCCCTCCAGGTAGGTGACGTACTCCTCGAACGGCGGAAGGGCCGTCTTCGTCACGTGCAGCGCGCTCACGACGCACCTGGCCGGTAGGGAGGACGCGCCACCGCCGGCAGCGTCACTGCGCCGCTCGCGACCAGCCGCTCGGCCTGCTCCCAGTCCGCCTCGTCGTCCACGTTGAACCCCTCGTAGCCCTGGGTAAGGAAGGGGGCGACGACGCGTCCCTCGCGCGTCCCCGTCTCGGCGACGACGCGCGTCCAGGCGAGCTCGAGCGCGCTGTTCTGGACGTACACGGGCGGCAGCGCCTGGTACTGGCCCGCGTGCCAGGCGACTTCGAGCTGCGACTGCTCGAGGAGGGGGCGCATGGTGCGGCCGTCCTCGGCCAGCACCCACATCTTCCCTGGGTGCTGCTTGACGAGCTCGACGGCGCGCAGCGAGTCGGCCTCGGGCGTCGCCAGGAGCTGCTCGAGGCCGCGGCGCACCGCGTCCGGGCCACGGAAGGGGTTCGTCGCCCGGACGATCGCGAACAGGTCGAAGGCCTCCTCCAGGCGCTCGAGCGTGAAGGCGAGCCACTCGATGTCGGGCGAGGTGGCGGTCGCGTACTCCGGCGGGCGCAGGAAGGGCACGTCGGCCCCGTACCAGCGGGCGATCGCGGCGATCTCCTCCGAGTCCGTCGAGACCACCACCCGCTCGAAGACGCCGCTCTGCAGCGCCGTCTCGATCGCGTAGGCGAGCAGCGGGTGCCCGGCAAGCGGGCGCACGTTCTTGCCGGGGACGCGCTCCGAGCCCGAACGCGCGGGCACGAACGCGACCGCACGCGGCGTGCTCACCGCAGGCCCGTGGCGGCGGCGAGCTCGCCGAGCACGGGGCAGGGCACTCCGAGCCGGTCGGCCGCCCGCAGCACCGAGCCGAGGATGGCGTCGAGCTCCGTGCGTCGCCCGGCGCTGAAGTCGCGCGCGGCGGAGGGCGTCAGCGTGACGGGCATCTCCTCCACGATCTGCCACTGCCCGTTCGGACGCAGCGAGACGCCGTCTGCCTCGGCGACCTGGCAAGCCTCCGCGATCGCCGCCTGCAGCCGCGGCCGCCAGACAGGATCGGCTCGCAGCTCGCCCACCGGGCGGCCCGTGATCGCGGTCGCGGCCGCGAGCGGGGCGATCCGGGCGACCTTGTGCCAGAGGACGCGCCGCTCGTTCTGGCCGACCCGCACCTCGAGGCGGGCGCGGCGCAGGAGCTCGGCGGCCGCCTCCAGCTCCTGGCGCGTCAGGTCGCCGTCCGAGGCCATGGTCACGAGGGGGGGCGGAGTGGTCTCGATCACCTGCACCCGCCCTACCCGGTAGGCCTGGAAGTGGGACACGGTCCCCGCGGCGACGCGGGCGCCGAGGCGGCGGCGGACGACCTCCACGTGCTCGAGCCCGTTCAGGAGCGGTAGCGCGACCCCCTCGGCCACCGCCGCCGGGTCGATCCGCTCGAGCGCCTCCTCGAGCATGGGCGCCTTGACGGTGATCAAGAGCAGCGCAACCGGGCGCTCCAGCCGCTCGACGACCTCCGGCCGCGCGGTCAGCACCCCGTCGTCGCGGGTCTCGACGGAGAGGCCGGCGAGCGCGACCACGCCGGCCGTCTCCGGGCGCGCGACGCAGAGCGTCTTCACCCCGGCGAGGCAGAGCCGGACGGCGAGGGAGCTCCCCACCGCCCCGGGGCCGAGGACGGCGACCGGGCGGCTCATGCCAGCGCTGGATCCGCGATCAGGTTCACGACCTTCCACTCGGAATACACGTCCAGGGCCTCGATCCCTGCCTCGCGCCACCCGGTCCCCGAGGCCTTCACCCCGCCGAAGCCCATGTGCGGCTCCGAGCCGTGCGTCCCGCCGTTCACGACCACGACCCCCGCCTGCACCTGCTCCGCGAAGCGCAGCGCCCGGTGCAGGCTCCCCGTGTGGATCGCGGCGGTGAGCCCGTAGGGGGAGTCGTTCACGACCGCGATCGCCTCCCCCAAGTCGCGCACGCGATAGAGGAGGGTCACGGGCCCGAACAGCTCGGTGCAGGAGATCTCCGCCTCCGGAGAGACGCCCTCGAGCACGGTCGGGGGCAGGTACCAGCCGGGCCGGTCGAGCCGCTCGCCGCCGCAGAGGATGGTCGCGCCCTCCGCGACCGCGCGCCTGATGGCGGCGAGGATCCGCTCCAGGCTCGCCTCGCCGATCACGGGCTCCACGGGCAGCGCAGCGGCCGCGGCGACCAGGCGCTCCCGGAACTCCTCGTAGACGCCGGCGAACACGACCAGGCGGCTGGCAGAGGCGCAGCGCTGTCCCGCGTTCGAGAAGGCGGAGGCGAGCGCCCAGCGCACGGCGTGCTCGAGGTCGGCGTCGTCGCAGACGACGAGCGCGTTCTTGCCCCCCAGCTCGAGGCAGACCTTGGCGAGGCGGCGGGCGGCGGTCTCGTTGATCCAGCGCCCGGTGGCGGCGGAGCCGGTGAAGCTGACGAGGTCGACGTCCGGGTGCTCGACGAGGGCGGCGCCCGCCTCCGCGCCCAGCCCCTGCACCACGTTGAGGACGCCCGCCGGGAGGCCTGCCTCGGATGCGAGCTCGCCGAAGAGCCAGGCCGAGGCCGGAACGTGCTCGGAAGGCTTGACCACCGCCGCGTTCCCGCACAGGAGCGCGGGGAAGATCTTCCAAGCGAGGTTCGGGAGCGGCGTGTTGAAGCTCGAGATCAGCCCCGCGACCCCGAGCGGCTGGCGGACCGTGAGCACGGTGCGGTGAGCCATGCTCGCCGGCAGCGTCCGGCCGTAGGAGCGCCGTCCCTCCCCGGCCATGAAGAGCCCCATCTCGACCGCGGCGTCGGTCTCCCCACGTGCGAGCTCGAGCGGCTTGCCGGTCTCCTCGACGACGACCGCAGAGACCTCCTCGCGGCGCTCGCGGAGCAGGAGCGCGAGCTCGCGCAGGAGGTCGCCGCGGGCGACGAGCGTCCGCTCGGACCAGGCCGGCTGCGCCGCCCGCGCAGCGGCGACGGCCGCCTCCACGTCCGCCGGGCCGGAGCGGGCGAGCCGGCAGAGCTGCGTCCCGTCCGCAGGCCGGAGCTTCTCCAGCCACTCGCCGCCCGCGGCGAGCGCGGCCTCGCCGCCGATCAGGTTCGGGATCTCGTGCGGGATCACGTCGCGCGAGGATAGCCCCGGCCGCACCCGGGTACAGTGGGCTGCATGACTGCGCTCGCCGAGGCCTCGCTCACCGACGCCGAGCGACGCACGCTCGACCGGCTCGTCGCGCTCCTCGCCGAGGCGTTCGGTCCTCGGCTGCGCTCGGTCTGGCTGTACGGCTCGCGCGCGCGCGGCGAGACCCCGCACGAGGAGTCGGACATCGACCTGCTCGTCGTGGTCGACCCCGAGCGGCCGGAGGATCGCCGCACGGTGGTCGGGCTCGCTGTGGATGCGGAGAGCGAGATCGGCCTCGGCACCGTCCTGCTCTCCCCGCTCGTCTACAGCTCCGAACGGGTCGCCCAGCGGCGCGAGATCGGGTCGTTCTTCCTCCAAGAGGTCGACCGGGACAAGGTCGTGCTCTACGGGGAGCCGTGAGCCCGCGCTCCGAAGGGTTCCTGGCCGAGGCACACGACCGCCTCGCCGCCGCGCGGTCGGCGTTGACCTCAGGCTTCCCGCCTGCCGCGATCAGCCTCGGGTACTACGCCATGCTCTACGCAGCGCGTGCCGCGCTGAGCGAGGAGGACCGGTACGCGAAGACGCATTCCGGCACCTGGCGGCTCTTCGGGCACGTCTTCGTGCGGGAAAGGCGATTCGACCCCGACCTGTACCGAGCGACGCGACGTTCTCCCGCTCAGAATCGGCACCGACTACGAGGCCCAGCCCGTGAGTCACGCCCAAGCCCAAGAGGTCGTCGAGCTGGCGGAGCGCTTCCTGGAGGCGATCGAGGCGCTCTACCCGGACTGAGTCACCAGGCCGACCAGCCGCCGTCGACGACGAGGTTGGCGCCGGTGACGTAGGAGGAGGCCTCCGAAGCGAGGAAGACGAGCGGGCCCAGCGCCTCCTCCGCCCGCAGCATCCGCCCCAGCGGGACGCGCGCCGAGTACGCCTCGACGAACTCGGCCGGCTGCTCGTTCCAGACGCCCGCGAGCGTGAGCGTGTTCACGCGCACGCCCGCCTTCGCCCAGTAGGTCGCGAGGTAGCGCGTCAGGTTGAGAATCGCCGACTTCGAGACCGAGTAGGCGACGGGCTTGACGAAGGTCTCCCCACGCTCGCGGCGGAACGCGTACAGCTCCTGCACGGGCGAGAGCAGCCCGTAGATCGACGAGATGTTCACGATCGAGCCCCGCCCGGCTCGCGCCATCGCACCGCCGACGACCTGGCAGCAGAGGAACGTCCCCTTCACGTTCACGTCCATGACCGCGTCGAAGGAAGCCTCGGGATAGGTCTCGAACGGCCCCACCTCCTCGGCCGGCGCGTCGGGAGGCGAGTCGAGGGCGGCGTTGTTGACGAGCAGGTGCGGGACTCCCCACTCGGCCTCGACCGCGCGCGCGGCTGCCTCGAGCGAGGCGCGGTCGGTCACGTCCACGGCGTACGAGCGTGCACCCTCCGGCACCTCCCCGATCGCCAGGTCGAAGACGGCGACCCGCATGCCGCGCTCCACCAGCCCGGCGGTGTACACGGAGCCGAGCTGCCCCAGCCCGCCCGTGACCACCGCCACGCGGCCGGAGAGGTCGAAGAGCGGATCGCCGGTCATGCCTCTGCGAGCTTCGCACGCCAGAGCGCGTCGCAGAACTCGCGCACGCACCCCCGGCCGCCGGGACGCTCGAGCACCCAGCGCGCGAGCGGTAGCACCTCGGGCCAGGCGTCCGCCGGGCAGACGGGTAGCCCGACCGCCTCCAGGCAGGCGGCGTCGTTGACGTCGTTGCCGACGTAGGCCGTCTGCTCGAGCAAGACGCCCCGCCGCCGTGCCTCCTCGCGCAACACCGGCAGCTTGTCCGCGACCCCCTGGATGCACGTGGCGTGGATCTTCTGCGCCCGCGCAGCGACAGCCGCGTTCGTCTCCGTGGAGAGGATCAGGTAGTCGACCCCGACCTCGTCCAGCCGGCGCAGGCCGAGCGCGTCGCCCCGCCAGCAGGCGACGCTCTCCTCGCCGCGGTCGTTCGTCCAGACACGGTTGTCGGTGAAGACGCCGTCGAAGTCGAAGACGGCGAGGCGGATCTGCCCCAGGTCGGTCACGCCTCGCCGGCGGCGACGGGCTCCTCGACCGGCTCGACGGCCTCGAAGGTGACGCCCTCCTCGAAGGCGAGCGGACGCAGCAGGCGCCGCCCGAGCAGGCGGTCGAGCTCGTAGGGCGGCAGGCCGCCGCCGGCCGGCGAGCGCGCCTCCAGGTCGCCGGGGCCGAGGACGTGGCCGGCGGGCAGATCGCGAGCGGCGACGAGCTTCTTCCCCATCTTCTCGAGCGGGCGCTCCTCGCTCGGGAACGGGCGCTTGACGCCGTCGCCCAGCGCCAGGGGGACGCGGCGCAGGTCGCGCACGAGCCGGCGCATCCCCTCGGGCATGAGCGAGAAGGCGTGGTCGGATCCCTTCCAGGCGTGGTCGAGGGTGAAGTGCTTCTCGATCACGCGCGCGCCCAGCATGTACCCGACGAGCGCCATCGCGATCCCGCTCTGGTGGTCGGAGAGCCCGACGACGACCTCGGGGAAGCGCTCGCGGTAGGTCTCGATCACGCGCAGGTTCAGCTCCTCGACCGCGCAGGGATAGGAGGCCGTGCACTGCAGGACGCAGAGCTGCGGATTGAGGGGGAGGATCGTCTCCACCGCGCGCTCCACGTCCTCGAGCGTGCCGCCGCCCGTGGAGAGGAAGACGGGCTTGCCGAAGGCGGCGACGTGCCGCAGGAGCGGCGTGTTCACGAGGTCGGCGGAGGCGATCTTGAAGGCCGGGGCCCCCAGCTCGGCCAGGAAGTCCGCGCTCGGCTCGTCGAAGACGGTCCCGAACAGGGTGACCCCCTCCTCGCGGCAGAACTCGCGCAGCTCGAGCCACTCGGCGGGCGAGAGCTCGAGCGCCTCGCGGTGCTCCCCGTAGGTGCGCCCGAAGGAGTGCTCGTTGTCGTAGGGCGCGTCGTACAGCTCCCTCGTGTACAGGCGGCGGTTGTCGCGCTTCTGCAGCTTGACCGCGTCCACGCCGCACTCCTTGGCCGCGTGGATCAGGGCCTTCGCCTTCTCCACGTCGCCTTGGTGGTTGTGCCCGATCTCGGCCACGACGTACGCGGGCGCGTCGTCTCCGATCCGCCTCCCGTCCACGACCAGCTCGGGCATTGGGCCGATGGTACTAGCGGAGCCCGCCGCCGAGGCTGCTCGAGCCTCCCCTCGGCTATCGTCGCCCGGCACCATGGACGTCGTCGCTTTCCTGGCGGGCTCGGGCGCCATCGCCGCCTCCGCCGGCCTCGGCGCCGCCTGTCTTCGGCTCCGCTCCGTCTGGAGCTTCGCGCTCGCCTGGTACGTGCTCGCGTTCGCCGAGGTGCTGGCGCTCTGCCTCGTCCTCTCCCTGGGGGGCATGCTGGGCCGGCCCGGCCTCCTCGTCGGCGCCGCGCTGCTCTCCTGCGGATCGGCTTGGCTCTGGCGCCGCTCCGGGTCGCCCCGTCCGCCCACGCCCGCGCTCTGCCGCGACGCGCGCCGGACGGGACCGGGGCCTCTCGTCCTCCTCGCCGGCGCCGTCGCGTTCGCGCTCGCCTACGTCGCCGCCCTCGCCCTGGGCACGCCGCCGAGCGGCTGGGACCAGCTCACCTACCACCTCGCCCGCGCCGCGTTCTGGCTCCAGGCGGGTCGGGTCGGGTACATCGGCGACGCCTACGACGAACGCTTGAACTACAACCCGCCGGGGGCGGAGATGGCCTTCGCATTCGTGCTGGCCCTCGGCCGGAGCGAGCGCCTGCCCGCGCTCGTCCAGCTCGTGGCCGCCCTTGCCTGCGCCGGCGGCGTCTACGGTCTCGCCCGCCTCCTCGGGCTCTCGCGCCGGGAGGCTGCCTTCGGCGCCCTCGCGTTCCTGGCCACTCCCATCGTCCTGCTCCAGGCCGCGACGCCCAAGAACGACCTCGTCGTCGCCTCCTTCCTCGTCGCCGCAGCGCTCTTCCTCCTTTCCGGCGCCAAGGCCGAGCTCGTCCTCGCGGGCATCGCCACCGCCCTCGCCGTCACCACGAAGGTGACGGCCGCGTACGGGATCGCGGTCCTCCTCGCCCTCGCCATCGTTGCCTCGCCCCACAGCGCGCGGAAGCGGCGGGTCGCCACCCTCGCCCTCGGCACAGCGCTCGGATCCGGCTGGTACGTGATCAACCTCGCAGAGACTGGGCGCCTGGGCGGTGACCAGTCGCAGTTCCCGGGCATGTCCGCCGTCGGCGAGCCGGCCGCGAACTTGCTCGCGGCCAGCGGGCTCTTGCTCGACCTCGCCGACGCCCCGGGCGCCGAGGGCGCAGACGTCGCGGTCTACCCGCTCGCTGCACTCCTCGTGGCCGGGCTGCTGCTCGCCCGCTCCGTGCGGAGGCCGGCCTTCTCGCGCGAGCGCGAGGCGCCCTTCGTCCCGCTCCTCGTCGCCGCGAGCCCCTTCGCAGCGCTGGCGGCGAGCGAGCTCGGCTGGCCCGCCTTCCTCTCGCTGC
>DATMAP010000102.1:0-7540 GCA_035559835.1 Gaiellaceae bacterium | reverse complement strand
CCGCCGGCGGGCGGAGCGGCTCCTCGCCTCGCTGCACCTGACCGCCTACGCCGAGGCTCCCGCGGGAGCGCTCGCCCACGGCGACGAGCGCCGACTCGGGGTCGCCCGTGCGCTCGCGACCGAGCCGCGCTTCGTCCTCATGGACGAGCCGGCGGCCGGGCTGCCGGAGGCGGAGGTGCCCGCCTTCGCCGCGGTCGTGCGCTCGGTGCGCGACGACCACGATGCCGGCGTGCTCCTGATCGATCACAACATGGCCCTGATCATGGACGTCTGCGACCGCATCCACGTCCTCGACCAAGGCCGGACGCTGGCGGAGGGCTCCCCGGCCGAGATCCGCGGCAATCTCGACGTGGCGGCGGCGTACCTGGGCGAGACCGCGGTCCACGAGGCGGCCGAGGCGGGCGCGTGACCGCCCTGCTCGAGCTTCGGGAGCTGGAGGTCGCCTACGGTGGCGTTGCCGCCGTGCGCGGCCTCACGCTCGAGGTCGCGCCCGGTGAGATCGTCGGCCTGATCGGGCCGAACGGGGCCGGGAAGTCCACCACCCTGCACGCGATCATGGGCCTCGTCCCGCCCGCCGCAGGCGACGTTCTCCTCGGCGGACGCTCCCTGCGGGGACGGCCCCCCGAGGCCGTCGCCCGCAGCGGGATCGCGCTCGTCCCCGAGGGGAGGCGCCTGTTCGCCGAGCTGACGGTCGAGGAGAACCTCCGGCTCGGGCTGGCCGGCCGCTCTCGCTCCGAAGGCGCGGAGGCCGATTTGGCCGAGGTCGCGGAGCTCTTCCCGGTCGTGGCGGAGTTCCGCCGCCGGCCGGCCGGTGCGCTCTCGGGCGGACAGCAGCAGCAGCTCGCGATCGCCCGCGCGCTCGTCGCCAGACCGGCGGTCCTGCTCCTGGACGAGCCTTCGCTCGGGCTCGCGCCGGCCGTCGTCGACCTCGTCTTCTCCACCCTGCGGACGATCCGCGAGCGCGGCCTCGCCGTCTTGCTCGTCGAGCAGCGGGCGCAGCGGACGGTCGCGCTCGCCGACCGCACGCACGTGCTCGCCGCCGGCGAGCTGCGCCTGACCCTGACCCCCGAGGACGCGGCCGATACCGAGCGCATGGTCGCCGCCTACTTCTCGTGACGATGGTGCTCGCGAGCGGCCTGACCGACTTCGCCCGGGACGCGGTCGACCTGCAGGTGCAGGCCGACGCGGTCGGGCTGGGGGCGATCTTCGCCCTGATGGCGGTCGGGATCGGGCTCGTCTTCGGGGTCCTGCGCCTGGTCAACTTCGCCTACGGGCAGCTCGTCATGGCGGGGGCCTTCGCGCTCGCCTACGCGGCCGAGCGCGGCTGGCCGGTGGCGGCCGGGATCGCCCTCTGCGTCGGGGTCGTGCTCGTCCTCTCGCTGGCGATGGAACGGGTCGTGTTCCGGCCGCTGCGCGAGCAGTCGCCCGCGGTCATGCTGATCGCGACCTTCGCCGTCTCCTTCCTCCTGCAGAGCGTCGCCCTGCTCTGGTTCGGGCCGCTCGGGAAGACCGCGACCTCGCTCGTCGAGCTGAACCGCCCGGTCTCGCTCGGCGGGGTCGAGATCCGGAAGATCTCCGTCGTCGCCATCCTGACCGCCGCCGTCTGCCTCGTGCTCCTCGTCCTCCTGCTCGGACGCACCGCGATCGGGCTGCACATGCGCGCCGCCGCGCTCGACTTCTCGACCGCCCGCCTGCTCGGCGTGCGGGCGAACCTGGTCAGCACCGCGGCCGTGCTCGTGTCCGGCCTGCTCGCCGCGGTGGTGGCGGTCATGCTGACCGTGCAGTTCCCGACCGTGACTCCGACCTTCGCCCTGCAGGAGACGATCCTCGTCCTCGCCGGCGTCGTCGTCGGTGGGATGACGCGGCTCGTCCCGGCCACGCTCGGGGGCTTCCTGATCGGGTACGTGTCCGGACTGCTCGGGGGCGCCCTGCCCACGAACCAGAGCCAGTACCTGCCCTCCTTCGTCTTCGGCCTCGTCGTCCTCGTCCTGCTCGTCCGCCCGGGCGGGCTCTTCACCCGCGGGCGCGGGCTCGTGGAGCGCGTGTGAGAGCGGCGCGCGCCACCCTCGAGCTGCTCGGGCCGGCCGCGCTCGTGGTCGGCGCCGCCGGCCTGGGCGCGGCCTTCTCGCGCTCGATCCAGATCTACTTCATCAGCGCCCTCATCTCGGTGGCGATCGTGGTCGCGCTGTACGTGTTCGTCGGCGGCTCGGGGGTGCTCTCCTTCGGGCACATCAGCTTCTTCGCGGTCGGCGCCTGGGCGGCCGGCGTCCTCTCCGTCCCCGAGCAGGAGAAGCCGGCGACGATGCCGTACCTCTTCGACGTCCTCGCCACGACCACGGTCGGGAACGTCCCCTCGCTCGCGATCGCAGCCGCCGTGGGCGGGCTCTTCGCGCTCCTCGTCGGACTGCCGCTGATGCGGCTCTCCGGCCTCGCCGCCGGGATCGCCACCTTCGCCGTGCTCGGGATCACGAACAACGTCCTGCGCTACTACGAGAAGATCGGGCCGGGGCTGAACACGTTCTCGTCGGTGCCGGAGACGACCGGCCTGACGCAGGCGGCGCTGGGGGCGCTCGCCGTCGTCGCCGTCGCCTTCGCCTACCAGCGCAGCCGCTTCGGACGGCAGCTGCGGGCGACCCGCGAGGACCCGGCGGCGGCGCGGGCGGTCGGCATCTCCATCTACCGGCAGCGCCTGGGGGCATTCGCGCTCTCCGGGTTCCTGGCCGGGCTGGCCGGCGGCCTCCAGGTGCACTTCATCCCCATCAACGCCGACTCCGTCTACCTCGACCTGACCTTCATCACCCTGGCCATGCTCGTCATCGGCGGCGCGACCAGCCTCTGGGGGGCGGTCGTGGGCGCGCTCGCGGTCAGCGCCCTCGACTCGTTCCTGGCCGAGGCCGAGGACGGCATGGACGTGCTCGGGTGGACGCTCGACCTGCCGGCCGGGACGCGCATCGTCGTCGTCAGCGCCCTGATGGCGCTCGTCCTGATCGTGCGGCCGAGCGGGCTCACCGGCGGGCGAGAGCTGTCGCTGCGACCGGTCGCGGTGCTGCTCCGGCGCCCGCGGGAGGGTGCGGCGTGAGGGTGTGCGTGGTCGGCTGCGGGGCGGTGGGCTCGCTCTTCGCCGCCAACCTGGCCCGGCTCGAGGACGTCGAGGTGTGGGCCTACGACCTCGCCCGAGAGCACGTGGAGGCGATCAACGCGAGCGGGCTGCGGCTGACCGGGGCCGAGGAGGTAGTGGGGCGGGTGCGGGCGACGACGGACGCGTCCGAGCTGCCGCCCTGCGAGTTCGGGATCGTGGCCACGAAGGCGATGCACACGGAGGCGGCGATCGCGGCGACGGCGCACGCCTTCGCGGAGGGCGCGGTCGCCTCCGTGCAGAACGGCGTCGGCAACGAGGAGGCGATCGCCCGGCACGTGCGCCGCGTGATCCGGGGGACGACCTTCCCCGCCGGCCGGGTGGTCGCGCCCGGGGTCGTGCACTGGGACGTCAAGGGCGAGACCACGCTCGGCCCCTTCGAGCCCAGCCCCGCGCCTCTGGCCGAGATCGAGCGGCTGGCGGAGGCGTGCACGCGCGCGGGGATGCCGACGCGCGCAGTCCCCGACGCGCGGCCGGCGCAGTGGCGCAAGGTGATCTTCAACGCGGCCACGAACCCGGTCGGCGCCCTGACCGGCCTCACCCACGGCCGTGTCTGCGAGCGGCCAGACCTGCGCGCCTTGGTCAGCGGGCTCGTGGCCGAGGGGAAGGCGGTCGCCGCCGCCCAGGGGATCGTCCTCGACGCCGACCCGGAGGAGCTGATCGACCACGCCGCGCGGCCCGACGTCGCCTACGACCACAAGGCGAGCATGCTCCAGGACGTCGAGGCGCGCCGGGCGACGGAGATCGACTACCTGAACGGCGGCATCGCCCGCTTCGGGCGCGAGCTGGGCGTGCCGACGCCGCTGAACGACCTGATCACGGCCCTCGTCAAGGCACTGGAGGCGTCATGGAGCATCCGTTGAGCGTCGAGCTGGAGCGGCGGTACGCGAACGTGCGGGCGGCGATGGCCGCCGCCGGGCTGGACGCCCTCGTCGTCTCGGGAAGCGAGTACACCGGCTTCGAGGGCGCGGTCACGTACCTGTCCGGGTTCCAGATCGTGCACCGCTACGCGCACGTCCTCGTTCCCGCGGACGGGGAGCCCTGCATCGTCTTCCCGAGCGAGGCGCGCTACGTCGGCGAGCACGGGACGGCCCTGATCGAGCAGGCCTTCCACGAGTGCCCCGGGCAGTACATCGCCGAGCGGGCGCGGGCGGCCGGCTGGCGGCGGCTCGGCGTCTACGGGCTCGACTACATCCTGCCCGTGCGCGACTACCGCGCGCTCGAGGGTTTCGACCTCGTCTCCTTCGACGTCGAGTTCGACCTCGCCCGGGCGGTCAAGAGCGAGCACGAGCTGGCGTCGGTGCGCGACTCGGTCCGCATCAACCGGCGCGGGTTCGAGGTCTTCCTCGAGCGCTACGTGCCCGGACGCAGCGCAGCCGAGGTGATGGCCGCCGCCGAGGAGTGGTTCGTCGCCGAGGGCTGCGGGCGGCTGACCATGAACATGGTCCTGACCGGGACCGACGAGCTGGCCCGCCCGGAGTTCAAGATCGCCCGCCGCGAGGAACCGCTGCCCGCCTTCGTCCTGCCCTCGCTGGAGATCGCCGGTCCCGGGATGCACTGGGTCGAGGTCTCGCGGGCGATCGCCGCGCCCGGGGCGGCGCTCTCGGCGGACACGCTGCGCATGCTGGAGGCCTACGGCGAGTACGTCGAGGCCGCCCGCGCCGCCATGCGTCCCGGCACGACCTGTCACGAGCTGCACCGGGCGGTCGCTCGCGGCTTCGCCGAGCGGGGCTACCACCTCGGGCACGTGACCGGGCACTCGATCGGGATGACGATGATCGAGCATCCGAAGGTCGGCGAGGGCGTCGAGGTCGAGCTGCGCGAGAACATGGTCCTCTCCATGCACCCGCACGCGATCGCGCCGAACGGCGAGGACTGCCTGTACATGCAGGAGACGTGGCTCGTGACCGGCTCCGGCGGCGTGCCTCTCTCCGGCCTGCCGATGGAGGTCTTCTACCGCTAGCGGCGCGCTCGGCCCTGCCTGCAGGGGGCTACAATCGGCCCTGTGAGCTGGCCGTGGCTCGTGCTGCTCGTCCTCGCGGTCGCGCTCGTCGTCGCGGCCGAGAGCCCGCGCCTGGGCCGCCGGCTCGGGGCCGAGGCTCGGCGGAGCAGGGCGCGCGCGCGGCGGAAGCGGAAGCTGCGGGTGGTCACGCCCGAGGACGAGAGCGAGGAGTTCGTCCGCAGCGTCCAGCGCGACCTCGACCGTCTGCCCACGATCGAGGAGCGCGACCGGAAGACCTGAGGCCGCGCTAGTCGCGGACGGTGACGGTGGCTGCCAGCGTGGCGGTGTTGGGGAGGATGCGCGCGACGTTCTCCGTGTTCCGCGTCTCCTGGTAGTCGGGCACGCGCAGCACGAGCCGGTGCCGTCCCGGCGCCAGGCCGGCCGTCGACACGGCGACGACGCCGCCGCGGAAGGAGGTCCGCACGGCCCGCCCGTCGAGGGTCGCCTCGATTCCGCCCGGGTAGACGCCCGAGCCGCGGTCGGCGGTGGAGACGAGAATCGGGCTGCCCAGCGCGACCGTCCGTGAGCGCAGCCGGAGGGTGGGCGGGACGACATCGTGCACCCAGAAGCGGAAGGTGAAGCTCCCGGCCGCCTTCCTCGTCGCGCTGTCGAAGACGAGCCCGTACTCGCCCGGCCGAGGAGAGAGCGCGCCGGCGACGGGCACGCGCTCGCGGAAGGTCGCCAGGTAGGGGTTGTGCACCACGGGCAGGGCCGCGTAGCCGGTCAGGCGGTTCTCGTCCAGGCCGGCGACGACGCGGGGCTCCACCCGGGTGCCGGGCGCCTGCCCCGTCACGACCACGCCGAGGTTCGCGACGGCGCGGTCGAGGCGGAAGCGATACACGAGCTCGGGCCCGCGGAGCAGGGTGGTCACGCCGAGCCCGCGCGGGTCCTCGGGGTAGCGGTAGCGGGTGACGAGCGCCGAGCGCCCCACGCTCGTGGCCCGGTAGGTCCCGGGTCGGGTGAGGACGAGGACGCGCTGGCGCGGGAGCGCGGGGACGGTCACCCGGCCCCAGAAGGGGATGCGGCGGACGGCTTCGCCGAGGCGCAGCTCGAGGTAGCCGCCCACGTCCCCCTCGGCTGCGCCGGCCGGGACCGTGACCTCGACCGGGAGCGTTCCCGGAACCTCGACGGCCGTGGGGACGCCGACGCTCGCGCCGGCGGCCGTTCGGGGCAGGGGGGCGACCTCCACCCGCCACGTACCCGCGCCGCCGCCGGCGTCCTCCAGCCGCACCGAGGCGGTAGCAGTGGCGCCGCGGCGGAGGAGGCCGAAGGACAGCGAGCTGGGCTCGGCGAAGAGGAGCGGCCGGTCGGCCTCGGCGAGCGAGACGACCCCGCCCCCCTGGAGCTGCGGCCCCGCCACGGCTCCCCGCCCGGCGAGGGCGTCCGTGCCCGTCTGCACGAGCGCCGAGCGGATCTGCGCCACCGTCCAGGACGGATGCCGCTGCCGCAGGAGGGCGGCCGCGCCGGCGACGTGAGGAGCGGCCATGCTCGTCCCGGAGAGAGTCGACCAGCCTCCGGGCACGGAGGAGAGCACGTCGACGCCGGGCGCGGCCACGTCCGGCTTCAGGCGCAGGGAGAGCGCCGTGGGTCCGGCCGAGGAAAAGTCGGCGTGGTCGAAGCGGGTCGGCGCGCCCCCCGCCTCGACGGCCGCGACCGCGATCGCCCGGGCCGAGCTCGCGGGGGAGGAGACCGAGCCGGCCCCGACGTCGTTGAAGTCGTTCCCCGCGGCGACGACCGGGACGACCCCGGCGGCCGCGGCCGCGTCGAGGGCGCGCGCGACGAGGTCGCGGCTGGGCTCGATCTCGGGCTCCCCCAGCGACAGGTTGAGCACGTCCATCCCGTCCCGCACCGCGGCCTCGATCGCGGCCACGAGCTCCGGCGAGTTCCCGTTCGGGCTCAGGCCGGAGTCGGTCTCGACGAGGGCCTTGTAGTTCCCGATGTACGCGCGCGGCGCGACGCCGGAGACCACCTCTCCGCCGCCAGCGGGAGTGCCCGCGTTGCCCGCCGCGATCCCGGCGACGTGCGTTCCGTGCCTACCGCTCGCGGGGTCGAAGGCGAGGCGGGCGCTGGGCGAGCGGGCTCCCGGCGGGGGGAAGACGCGCGCGACGATCACCTTGGCGCTCGTGAAGCGGAGCTGGCCCTTGGGGAAGCCGGGCGGGGTCGTGTAGCCGGCCGGGTCGAAGAAGGGGTGCGCGGGATCGACGCCGGTGTCGATGATCCCGATCTTCACCCCCTCGCCCGCGGTCTCCAGGTCCTGCCCCCAGAGCGCCGGCGCTCCGATCTGTCCCGGGGTGGAGGCGAGCTGCGGCTCGTAGCGGACCTCCGGGAGCACCTCCGCGACGCCGGGAAGCTCGCGCAGCGCGGCCACGCTCGAGGCCGGCAGGGTGACGGCGAGCCCGTTC
>DATMAP010000101.1:0-8519 GCA_035559835.1 Gaiellaceae bacterium | reverse complement strand
GCCGCTCGGCTCGAACCGCGACCGGCACGAGCTCGTCGGCCGCGGCCTCATCGGCGACGGCCTCGCCACCTTCCTCGGACACCCCGCCTTCGCCTCGCTGCCCGCGATCGTGGAGACGTGGGAGGACCGGGGAGCCGAGACCGAGGATCTCGACCGGCTCCGCGCCCTGCACCGCAAGGGGCGCCGGCGCTGGCGCTGATCAGTCGGCGATGCGGGCGACGATCCGGAAGCCGGCCCGCTCGCGCGGGAGCTCGTAGAACTCGGGGTTGCGGCAGCCGAGCTCGTCCTCGCGGCCCGCGTAGCAGCGCACGACCTCGACCTCGCACATCGGCAGCGGGGCGCGGCGGGCGCGCACGCCGCCGAAGCCGCCCCGCTCGGCCTCGCAGGCCTCGAGCAGCTCGAGGTCGATCTCGACGTCGAACACCTTCTGCAGGCAGCCGATGTACGTGCGGCCCCAGGCCTCGTACGCGTACACGAAGGGGCAGGCCTGCCGGAGGCAGGCGCCCGGATGGACGACCTTCTCGCAGTGGACCGCGCAGTGGCGGCACTCCACCTCGTCCTGGACCCGCAGCGGGAGCCCGATCTCCGCGGCCGCAGCCTTCTCCATGGGTCGATTGTGAGCGCGAACGTGCTTGCACCGCAAGACTTGACAAACGGGCGGTTTTCAGGCAGTGGCGACGGGCGCCGCGACCGAGGCTAGGGTTCCCCGCGCTGTGGTCCGGCGCCTCCTCCTGCTCACGCTCGCGCTCGCGCCGATCTCGATCGGCCTGCACTACCTCGCCGACCTCCCGGCGACGGCGGAGTTCGTCCTGGCCGCGCTCGCGCTCGTCCCGCTCGCGTGGCTGATCGGCGAGGCCACCGAGCACGCCGCCGAGCACACGGGGCCCGGCGTGGGCGGGTTCCTGAACGCGACCTTCGGCAACGCCCCGGAGCTGATCATCGCCCTGCTCGCGGTCGACCGGGGCCTGACCGAGGTCGTCCGCGGCTCGCTCACCGGGAGCGTCGTCTCCAACCTGCTCCTCGTGCTCGGCGCGTCCCTCCTCGCCGGGGGCCGCGGGCAGCTCGACCGCTACTCGGGCTTCCTCTCCTTCGGCCTCGTCGCCTTCGCCACCGCGCTCTTCCTCGTCCCCTCCGTGCCGGGCTGGGAGGGCGACCCCGACCGCCGCTCGCTCGCCGTCCTCTCGGTGCCCGTCTCCGTCGGGGTGCTCCTCGTCTACGTCGCGGTGACCTGGTACTCGCTCCGCCGGCACCGCCTGCTGCACGTGGCGAGCGGGGAGGCGGTCCAGGCCTGGTCGCTGCCCGCGGCGCTCGCCGCGCTCGCCGCCGCCACGGTCGCGACCGCGCTCGTCGCGGAGGTCCTCGTCGGCTCGCTGGAGGCCTTCGCCGAGAAGGCCGGGCTGACGGAGTTCTTCGTCGCGGCGGTGATCGTGGCCATCGTCGGCAACGCGGCCGAGCACGGCGGCGCGATCGTCGTCGCCTTCCGCGGCAAGATCCCGCTCGCCGCGGAGATCGCGCTCGCCTCGGCGGCGCAGGTGGCCGTCTTCCTGGTGCCGGCGGTGGCGCTCCTCTCCTGGCTGCTCGAGCCGCTCGCGCTCTCCTTCCGGCCGGTCGAGATCGCGGCGCTGGGCGGGTCGGTGGCCTACGCCGCGCTCATCCTCTTCCACGGCCGCTCGAGCCGCCTGCGGGGAGCGCTCCTGCTCGCAGGCTTCGCGCTCGTCGTCGGCGCCTTCTTCCTCGCCGGCGACCGCTGAGCGACCGGTGCGTCAGGCGCGCGCGCCCGCGAGGAGCGCCGCGGGGATCAGCTCGAGGGCGCGCTCGACGTCCTCGTCGGAGATCCCGAGGTGGGTCACCGCCCGCACGACGGCCGGGTGGATCGTGGTCGAGAGCCCGACGCCCGCCCCCCGCAGCCGCGCCAGCGCCTCGTCGCGGCCCAGCCCGAGGGGGGCGAGGTCGAGCTGGACGAAGTTCGTCTCTACCCGCTCCGGGTCGACGGGCAGGCCCGCGGCGGCGAGGCCGTCGGCAAGCCGGCGCGCGCGGGCATGGTCGTCGGCGAGCCGGTCGACGTGGTGATCGAGGGCGTACACGCCCGCGGCCGCGACGATGCCGGCCTGGCGCATGGCCCCGCCGAAGAGGTGCTTCTCCCGCCAGGCGCGCTCGATCAGGTCCCGGGAGCCGGCGAGCAGCGCCCCCAGCGGGCAGCCCAGGCCCTTGGAGAGGCAGAGGGTGACCGTGTCGAAGCCGGAGGCGATCGCGGCCGGCTCCACCCCCTGCGCGATCGCGGCGTTGAGCAGCCGGGCGCCGTCGAGGTGGAGCGCGAGCCCTCGCTCCCGCGCGGCGGCGGTGACCGCCGCGAGCTCGTCCAGCGGCCAAACCCGGCCGCCCGCGTTGTTGTGCGTGTCCTCGAGCGCGAGCACGCTCGCGCGCTGGTCGGCGGCCTTCGTGCTCGGCTCGGCGGCCGCGCGCACCTGCTCGACGCTCACGCGCCCCGCCCTCCCCGGCAGCCCGCGCGCGACGAGCCCCGCGTGCACGGCCAAGCCGCCGTACTCGTAGACGAGGACGTGCGACGTCTCCTCCGCGAGGAGGACGTCGCCGGGGCGACCGAGCAGCTTGAGCGCGATCTGGTTGGCCATGGTGGCAGTCGGCAGGAAGAGCGCCGCCTCCTGCCCGAGGAGCGCGGCGACTCGCTCTTGGAGCGCGTTCACCGTGGGGTCCTCGCGCTTCTGCTCGTCGCCGACCGCGGCCTCGGCGATCGCGCGCCGCATGCCCGGCGTCGGCGTCGTGACGGTGTCCGAGCGGAGGTCGATCACGGCCGGGACGCTACCGTGCGGGCGTGGACCTCGCCCTCCTCGACCGCACGCTCGCCGAGCTCGGCGAGCCCGCCTACCGCGCCCGCCAGGTGTGGGAGTGGGTCGCGCGCGGCGCGGCGTCGTACGAGGAGATGACGACGCTGCCGAAGGGGCTGCGGGCCGCGCTCGCGGAGGCCGTGCCCTTCTCGACGCTCGAGCTCATGGCCGAGCGCCAGTCCCGCGACGGCACGGTCAAGACCCTCTTCCGGACGCGCGACGGACACCCGGTCGAGGCGGTGCTCATGCGCTACCGGGACGGGCGGCGCTCCGTCTGCCTCTCCTCGCAGTCCGGCTGCCCGCTCACCTGCACCTTCTGCGCGACCGGCCAGATGCGCTTCGGCCGCAACCTGACCGCCTCCGAGATCCTCGACCAGGCGCTCCACTTCCGCCGGATCGAGCCCGTGACCCACGCGGTGTACATGGGCATGGGCGAGCCCTTCCTGAACGTCGACGCGGTGCTCGCGTCGGCCAGGCGTCTGCCGGACCTCGGGATCACGCACCGGCGGACGACGATCTCCACCGTCGGCTGGCTGCCCGGGCTGCGACGGTTCGTGGACGACGTGTCCGAGCCGATTCGCCTCGCCCTCTCCCTGCACGCCGCCGACCCGGCGACGCGCTCGCAGCTGATGCCGGTGAACGACCGCTATCCCCTCCCCGACGTGCTCGCCGAGTGCCGCCGCTACGTCGAGCTGCGCCGGCGCCGGGTGTTCGTCGAGGTCGTCCTGCTCGCGGGCGTGAACGACTCGCTCGAGGACGCACGGGCGCTGGCGCGGATCCTCGACGGGCGCTCGTTCAAGGTCAACCTCATCCCCTACAACCCGACCGGCATGTACGAGGGCTCCTCCCGCGAGGCGATCGAGCGCTTCCGCCGGGTGCTCGAGCGGGCGGGGATCCCCGCGACGGTGCGCCTGACGCGCGGCCGCGACATCGAGGCCGCCTGCGGCCAGCTCGCGGCCGCGCCGCGGAGGGCGACTGCGCAGCCAGCGGCCGTGCGCGGCTAGTCGCTAGTCGCGCTCGGGCGTCGCGTGCCGGCGCACGAGCTGCCAGCGGCCGTCGCGCCGGACCCAGACGTCGGTCACGCGCAGGCTGCCGGAGACGTCGCGGCCCGCGAACGACCCGCGCTGGCGGTAGCGGGAGAGGACGACGGCCGTGTTGCCGTAGACGTCGGGGTCGATCTCGTCGTAGGCGAACTCCTCGATCTCGTACGGGCCGGCCGCGGCCGCGAGCAGCCCGTCGCGGTCGAGCTGGCCCGCCGCGCCGTCGAGGGTGAACTCCTCCGCGAGCAGCCCCTCGAGCCGCGCCACGTCGTGCTCTGCGACCGCGCGGACGAGCTCGTGCTCGAGCTCGACCAGCTCCTCGGCGACGAGCGCGGCGGCGGGCGTCATCCTGCCTCCACGAGCGCCGGGCCCTCCTCGAAGCGGTAGCGCAGCACCGGCTGCTTGGCCGCGCGCACCTCGTCCAGCCTCCGCACCGGGCGGCCGTGCGGAGCCTCGTGCAGCAGCTCCGGCGACTCGGCGGCCTCGTGCGCGATCGCCCGCATCGCCTCGACGAAGCCGTCCAGGCGCTCCTTCGGCTCCGTCTCCGTCGGCTCGATCATGAGCGCCTCCGGGACGACGAGCGGGAAGTAGACGGTCGGCGGGTGGATCCCGTAGTCCATCAGCCGCTTGGCGACGTCGAGGGCCGACACGCCGTGCTCGCGCTTGAGCCCGCGCGCGGAGAGGACGAACTCGTGCATGCAGTGCCGGTCGTAGGGCAGCTCGTACACGTCCCGCAGGCGCGCGAGCAGGTAGTTCGCGTTCAGCACCGCGACCTCCGACATCTCGCGCAGCGCGGGTCCGTAGGCGCGGATGAAGGCATACGCGCGCACGAACACCCCGAACGGCCCGGCGAAGCCGCGCACGCGGCCGATCGTCTTCGGCCGGTCCGAGTCGAGCCGGTACGCGTCGCCCTCGCGCACGACCCGGGGCACGGGCAGGTACGGCTCGATCGTCTCCCGGACTGCGACCGGCCCGCCGCCCGGCCCGCCGCCGCCGTGCGGCTGCGAGAAGGTCTTGTGCAGGTTGTAGTGGACGATGTCGAAGCCCATGTCCCCGGGGCGCGAGATCCCGACGACCGCGTTCAGGTTCGCCCCGTCGTAGTAGAGGAGCGCGCCGGCGTCGTGGAAGATCCGCGCCACCTCCTCGATCCCCTCGTCGAAGAGCCCGAGCGTGGAGGGGTTCGTGAGCATGAGCCCCGCGGTGCGGCTCGACACCTTCGCGCGCAGGTCGGCCAGGTCGAGGTTCCCGCGCGCGTCGGTCTCCACCTTCTCCAGCCGGTAGCCGGCCATGGTCACGCTGGCGGGGTTGGTGCCGTGCGCCGTGTCGGCGGTGATGATCGTGTCGCGCTCCTCGCCGCGATCGGCGAAGTACGCGCGCATCAGCATCAGCCCGGTCAGCTCACCCTGCGAGCCCGCCGCCGGCTGGAGGGTGACCGCGGGCAGGCCGGCGATCTCGGCCAGCATCTCCTGCAGGCGCCACATCAGCTCGAGCGCGCCCTGCGCGGCCTCGTCCTCCTGGTGGGGGTGGAGGTCGCGGAAGCCGGGCAGCGCGGCGAGCCGCTCGTGCAGGCGCGGGTTGTGCTTCATCGTGCAGGACCCGAGCGGGTAGAAGCCCGTGTCGACGCCGAAGGTGCGATCGGCGAGCGCAGTGAAGTGGCGCACCAGCTCGGGCTCGGACACCTCCGGGAGCCGCGGCGGGCGCGCGCGGCGGAGCCCGGGCGGCAGCTCGGGCACGGGCAGGCCGGGCTGCGGGGGACGGCCGGCCCGCCGCCCCGCCCGCGAGCGCTCGAACAGGAGCGGCGCGTCCGGCCAGGCGCGCCCGGGCTCGGAGATCACCGGCACACCTCCGCGAGCACCTCCGCCAGGCGGTCGACGTCCGCGCGGGTGCGCCGCTCCGTCACCGCCACGAGCAGGACGTCGTCCATGCCCTCGTAGTCGCGTCCGAGCGCGTAGCCCGGGTGGACCCCGTGCTCGCGCGCGCGGCGGACGACCTCGCGCGCGGGGAGCGGGGTGCGGAGGGCGACCTCCTTGAAGGAGGGAGCGTCGAACGCCGGCTCGAGCGGCAGGCGCTCGCGTACGTACTGGGCGAGGGCAAGGCAGGCCTCCCCGACCTCCCGCAGCCCCTCCGGCCCGAGCCAGGCCAGCGTGGCGAGCCCGGCGAGGGAGAGGAGCGTCTGGTTCGTGGTGATGTTCGAGGTTGCCTTCTCGCGGCGGATGTGCTGCTCGCGCGTCTGCAGCGTGAGCGTGAACGCGCGCCGCCCGTCGGCGTCCACCGTCTCGCCGACGATGCGGCCCGGGAGCCGGCGCACGAACTCGCCGCGCGCGGCGAGGAAGCCGTAGTGAGGGCCGCCGTAGGAGGGCCAGTTGCCCGCCGACTGCCCCTCCCCGACGGCGAGCGCGCAGCCGTAGGCGCCCGGCGCCTCCAGGACGCCCAGGGACATCAGATCGACGTGCGCGACGGGCAGCGCGCCCGCCTCGGCCGCAGCCGCGGCCAGGTCCGGGGCCGGCTCCAAGCAGCCGAGGAAGTTCGGCTGCTGGAAGATCACCGCGGCCGCCTCCCGGGCTGCGGCACCGAGCTCGTCGGGGTCCGTCGTGCCCCCGCGGTGCGGAACCTCGACCACCTTCAAGCCGAAGCCGGGCGCGTACGTCTTCACTACCTGGCGCACCTGCGGGTTCAGCGTCTCCGCGAGCACGACCGTGCGCCGGTCGGAGACGTGCTTGGCGATGTAGCAGGCGTCCGCGGCCACCGTGCAGCCGTCGTAGCCCGAGGCGTTGGAGACGTCCATCCCCGTCAGCTCGCAGATCACCGTCTGGTACTCGAAGATCGCCTGCAGCACGCCCTGGCTCATCTCGGGCTGGTAGGGCGTGTACGCGGTCAAGAACTCGCCCCGAGAGAGGACGACGTCGACCACGGCAGGCACGTAGTGGTCGTAGATCCCCGCGCCCAGGAAGGACAGCTCGACGCCGGTGTGCACGTTGCGCGCCGCGAGCTGCTCGACGTGGCGCGCGAGCTCGGCCTCCCCGAGCGCAGGGGGCAGGTCGAGCGCGCGGCCCAGGCGCACCCCGGCCGGCACCTGCTCGAACAGCTCGTCGACCGAGGCAACACCGATCGCCGCCAGCATCTCCGCGCGATCGGCGTCGGTCAGGGACAGGTAGCTCATTGCTCGGCGACGTGCGCCCGGTAGGCGTCGGCGTCCATCAGCGTCTCCGCCTCGCCGGGATCCGACATCCTGATGCGGACGAGCCAGCCCTCGCCGTAGGGGTCCTCGTTCACGATCTCGGGCTCGGCCACGACCCGCTCGTTCACCGCCAGCACCTCACCGGAGAGCGGGGCGATCACGTCGGAGACGGCCTTGACCGATTCCACCTCGCCGTAGGGCTCGTCCTTGGCGATCGTGGCGCCGACTGCGGGCGGCTCGTAGTGGACGAGCTCGCCGAGCGAGTCCTGGGCGAACCAGGTGATCCCGAGCACGGCCTCCTCGCCCTCGATCCGGGCCCAGTCGTGCTCGGGGTGGTAGCGGAGGTCGTCGGGGTAGGTCTCGGCGGCTGGCACTACTCCTCCTTCCGGTAGATCGGCTTCTCCACGACCCGGGCCCGGCGCGGACGGCCGCGCACATCGATCGTCAGCTCGCTGCCCGGCGCCGCGCTGGCAGCCGGGACGTAGCCGAGGCCGATGCCGCGGTCGAGCATGGGCGAGTGCGTCCCGGAGGTCACCTCCCCGCCGCCGGCGATCCGCATCCCCCGGCGCGGGATGGCCTTCTCCTCCATCACGAAGGGGACGAGCCGGCGGGCGGGGCCCTCCGCGCGGATGCGGCGCAGCACCTCGACCCCGGTGAACTCCTTCCCGAGCGCGCACGCCCAGCCGAGGCCGGCCGAGATGGCGTCGGTGTCGGGCGTGATGTCCGCCCCGTGCAGGGGGTAGCAGACCTCGAGGCGGAGCGTGTCTCGCGCCCCCAGCCCGCAGGGGACGGCGCCGCGAGCGAGGACCGCGTCCCAGAGCGCCTCCGCGTCCTCCGCGGCGCAGCACAGCTCGACCCCCGGCTCGCCCGTGTAGCCCGTGCGCGAGATGAGCACCTCGATCCCGTCCAGCTCGCCCAGCTCGTGCGTGAACGCCGGCCGGGGCGGAAGCCCGAGGCGCTCCAGCGAGCGCGGGCCCTGCACCGCGAGGAGCGCGTACTCGGCGGAGGCGTCCCGCACCTCGCACCCGCGCGGCTCGCGCTCCTTCAGCCACCCGTAGACCGTCTCCCGGTTGGCCGCGTTGACGACGAGCAGGTACTGCCCGGCGCGCAGGCGGTAGACGATCAGGTCGTCCACGATCCCGCCCCGCTCGTTCGTGAGCAGCGTGTACTGGGCCTGACCGTCGCCGACGCGGTCGAGGTCGTTCGAGAGCAGTCCCTGCAGGAACGCGTGCGCGGTCGGGCCCTCGACGTGCAGCTCGCCCATATGGGACACGTCGAAGACGCCGCAGTCGGTGCGGACGGCGCGGTGCTCGGCGATCACGCCCTCGTAGGAGACGGGCATCTCCCACCCGGCGAAGGGCACCATCCGCGCCCCGAGCGCGAGGTGGCGCGCGTAGAGAGGCGTGCGCTCGAGCGTGGCCTCCACGGCCGCGACTCTATCCGTTCGCGGCGGTCGCG
>DATMAP010000100.1:0-5406 GCA_035559835.1 Gaiellaceae bacterium | reverse complement strand
CGAGCCGTCTGGCGAGCGTCGTGCCGATGAAGCCGGCTCCCCCGGTGATGACGATGCGTTTGCCCTGCAACGGCACGAGCGCGAGTCTACGCACCCGCCGGCTCCGCCCGCACCTCGCCTCCCACTCGCGGGCGGAGCGCCGCGGGCGAGCCAGTGGGGCAGTCGGGCCAGAGGATCGGAAGTCAGGACGAGAGCCGCAGCCAGGACGAGCGTCGGCGCGCGCCAGGGAGCAGCGGCCGGAGCCGAGGCGCGGGCATGCTCCCGCTACCCTACGCCGTATGCGAGCGCTCGCCGTTCTGGCGCTCTGCGCGGCCGCGCTCGGAACGGCCGGTTCCGTCGCCGCCGGCACGCCGGCGCAGACCGCGCTCACGGTCGCCTACTGGGAGAGCGGGCTGACCGACTCGGAGCCCGTCCGCTGGACGCTCCGCTGCCATCCGCCCCGAGGCACGCTCCCGCGCCCCGCAGTCGCCTGCCGGCGCCTCGCCGCGGGCGGAGCGAGGCTCTTCGCGCCCATCCCCCCGAGCACGGTGTGCACGCAGATCTACGGCGGGCCGCAGGTCGCGCGCGTGGTGGGCACCGTCGCCGGGACGCGCGTCTGGGCCACGTTCTCTCGGCAGGACGGCTGCCAGATCGCACGCTGGAACCGGCTCTCGCCCTGGCTCCTGCCCGCCGGCGGGATCACGAGCTAGGGGAGCGCACGGCTAGCATCGGCGCCCGTGCGGACCGTCCTCTTCGTGGGCGCCGGGCGCCACCAGCGTCGGGCGATCGAGCAAGCCCGGCAGCGTGGGCTGCGGGTGGTCGCAGTCGATCGCAACCCGCGGGCGCCCGGTCTGCTCGCCGCCGACGCCGGCGAGGTGGTCGACTTCACCGACGTCCCGGCGGTGACCGAGGTCGCCCGCGCGCACCGGGTGGACGGCGTGCTCACCGTCTCGGCCGACCGGGCGGTGCCCGTGGTCGCCGCCGTGGCCGAAGCGCTCGGGCTGCCCGGGATCGGACGCGAGACGGCCCGGCGGATGACGCACAAGCTCGCGATGCGGGACGCGCTCGCCCGCGCCGGGCTCCCGCAGCCTCGCTACGCCGGGCTCCGCTCTCCGGCCGACGTCGGGGCGGCGCTCGACACCGTCCGACTGCCGGCGGTGCTCAAGCCGGCGGACTCGGGCGGGCAGCGGGCGGTCTTCCGCATCGAGTCGCACGAGGACCTCCACCGCTCGCTTCCCGAAGCGCTCGCGGAGTCGCCCACGGGCGAGGCGCTGATCGAGGAGTTCGTGGACGGGCTCGAGCTGAACGGGATCGTCGTCACCCGGGCAGGCGAGCCGGCGCTCGTGACCCTCTCCGACCGGCTGCGCCCGCCCGGGGTCGGCTTCGGGGTCGGCTGGATCCACGTCTTCCCGCCCTCGCCGAACGGCCGTGCGCTCGCGCGCGCGGAGGAGGCGGCCGTCGAGTCGGTGCGCGCCCTCGGCCTCCGCGAGGGGATCGCCTTCCCGCAGCTGATCGTCCGACCGGACGGAGACGTCGCGGTGGTGGAGGTGGCGGCGCGGATTCCGGGCGGCCAGATGGCCGACCTCGTCCGCTACGCGGTCGGCGTCGATCTGGTCGAGATCGCCCTGCGCCAAGCCCTGGGGGAGGAGGTGCCCGACGCGCTCGCGCTCCCCCGCTTCCAGCAGCCGCTCGCCATCCGCTTCCTGACCGCCGAGCCGGGGCCCCTGCCGGCGGGCCGCGTGCGCCGGATCGGCAGCCTCGAGCCGGTGCTCGCCGCCGAGGGCGTCGTCCAGGCGGAGACGTACCTCGAGGTCGGCGAGACGATCCGTCCCGTCCGCCGGGACGGCGACCGTCGCGGGTACGTGATCGCGGTCGCGGACTCGGCGGAGGACGCTCTGCGCCGCGCGGAGAGCGCGGCTCGGCTCCTCACGGTCGAGGTCGAACGGTGAGCTGCGGCTTCGACCTCGAGCACTACCGCGAGCTGCTCGAGGCGGCGCAAGCCGGCGGCTACCGCTTCGCACGCTTCGGCGATGCGATCGAGCGCGGCGACCTCTTCCTCCGCCACGACGTCGACCTCTCCTTGGAGGCGGCGCTGGAGATGGCCGAGCTGGAGGCCGAGCTGGGCGTCCAGGCCACCTACCTGCTGATGACCGAGTCGGTCTTCTACAACCTCGCCTCGCCGGCGGGCGCGACCGCGCTCGCGCGCCTGCGGGAGCTGGGACACCCGGTGGGACTGCACGCGGTCTACCCGCGTGCCGTCCTCGACGAGCGCTTCGACCCGGTGGTCTCCTGGCACAACCCCGACCCCGCGACCATGTCCCAGCCGGTCGCAGGCGCGGTCAACGTGTACGCCGAGCCGTACTTCTCGCCCGCCTCCTACCGCTCCGACTCCAACCAGCGCTGGCGCGCGGGATGCCCGCACGAAGAGCTCCGCGCCGGCGCCTTCCCCTGGCTGCAGGTCCTCGTCCACCCCGAGATCTGGGTCTACCCGGGGCAGACCATGGGGCAGACGATGCGGGCGATGCTGGACGCCGAGCGCGAGCGGCGCTTGCGCCAGCTCGCCGAGGACGGAATCGACCTCTCGTGAGCCGCCCAACCCCGGTGTCAGACACCAGCCTGCCCTCCGCTCCGGCCGCCCTGTCCGAAGCGGACCCGTACCCGCTTCGTGCGGCCGGCGAGTTCCCCAGCACCGTCCGCGTCATCGCCGGCCTCACACCTGTGGATCGTTTGTTTCCAACTTGGCACGAAGCGGCCTTGACAGGACTCGGTGTCTGACACCGGTCGGGACGCTGGTCGGCCTCTGCGGGTCGTGCACTGCCCCGTCAACACGGCCGGGGTGCCGTGGACGAACGTGCAGGCCTTGCGGCGCCGCGGCGTGGACGCGACGCTCGTCGTCTTCAACCGCTACCGGCTCCACCCGGAGGCGGACTGGTCGCTGGAGCGGCGCGGCGGGCTCCTCCGCCGTCAGCTCACGCAGTGGCGCGCCTTCCTCCGCCTCCTCCCGCGCACCGACATCTTCCACTTCTACTTCGGGCTCACCCTCGTCCCCCGCTCGCTCCAGTTCCCGCTCCTGCGCGCCCTCGGGAAGCGCTCGGTCATGCACTACCTGGGCTCGGACATCCGGGGGAAGACGCCGGAGGAGCTGGCCTTCGGCAAGCGAGCGGGAGCCGAGGTCGTCGGCTCCTACGACGCGATCCGCTGGGTGCCCGAGGCGGAGGTGATCCCGCCCGGGATCGACGTCGGCCGGATCGAGCCCTCGCCACCGAGCGACCGCGCCCGGCCCGTGATCCTGCACGCCCCCTCCTCGCGAACACGCAAGGGGACGGAGCACGTGCTCGCCGCCTGCGAGGGCTTGGACGCCGACCTCCTGCTGATCGAAGGGCTCCGGCACGACGAGGCGTTCGAGCGCTACCGGGAGGCCGACATCGTCGTCGACCAGCTCAGCGCCGGCTGGTACGGCCTCTTCGCGATCGAGTGCATGGCGCTCGGCAAGCCTGTCGTCTCCTTCCTGCACGAGGAGGCCGTCCGCCGGACGGAGCAGGCCTTCGGCGTCTCCGTCCCGATCGTGCGCGCGAGCAAGGACGACCTCCGCGCCCGCCTCGAGCCGCTCGTGGCCTCGGCTGCGGAGCGGCGCCGCCTGGGCGCCGCCTCGCGCGCCTACGCCGAGAAGGTGCACGACCTCGAGCGGGTCGCCGACCGCCTGCTCGCGCTCTACTCTCGCCTGTGATGCAGACGCAGGTCCGCGTGTACCAGGTTCAGCCGGGCCAGCTCGACACGTTCGTGCGGGAGTGGCGCGAGCTGATCGTGCCGCTGCGGCGCCGGTTCGGCTTCGAGGTGCGCGGCGCCTGGGCGAGCGTCGAGGACGGCACCTTCGTCTGGGTGCTCGCTCACGCGGGGAGCTTCGCCGAGGCCGATCGCGCCTACTACCTGTCGCCCGAGCGCGCCGCGCTGGACCCCGACCCCGCACGCCTGATCGTCGAGCCGCGCGCATTCCTCGCCCGCCCGGTCCCGCTCCCCTGATGGCGCTCGGCACGGAGCTCAAGCGGCTCGGGAAGCACTCGGCGGTCTACGGCCTCGGCGGCCTCGTCTCCCGGATCCTCGCCGTCCTCCTGCTGCCGCTGTACACGCGCTACCTCTCCCCGTCCGACTACGGCAAGGTCGAGACGCTGATCGCGCTCACGACGGTGACGGGGATCGCGCTGCGCATGGGGATCACGAGCGCCTTCTTCCGCTTCTACTTCGACTCCCCGGAGCCGGGGGAGCGCCTCCGCGTCCTGCGCACCTCCTTCTGGTTCACGATGGGCATGGCCACCGTCGGCCTCCTCGCCGGCCTGCTCCTCGCCGCTCCCATCGCCGCGGCGCTCTTCGGCTCCGCGGACGACTCCGGGCTCGTCAGGGCCGCGTTCGTCGGCCTGTGGGCCGGCATGAACTACGAGCAGCTCACCTCGCTCTTCCGGGTGGAGGAGCGCTCGACGGCGTTCGTCTCCGCCAGCCTCGCCAACGTCCTGCTGACCATCGGCGCGACCCTGCTCCTCGTCGTCGTCTTCGAGCAGGGCCCGATCGGGGTCATCATCGGTAACTTCACGGGAACGCTCCTCGTCTACGCCGCGCTCCTCGGCTACCGGCGCGAGCAGCTCGGCCTCCAGCTCGACCGCCGCCTCCTGCGAGAGATGAACCGCTTCGGCCTCCCCCTCGTCCCGACCGCGCTCTTCCTCTGGGTGACGAACTTCTCCGACCGGCTCTTCCTGGTGAAGCTCGCCGACACGCACGAGGTCGGCCTCTACTCGGTCGGTGTCCGCATCGCGTCGGCGATGGTGCTGCTGCTGACCGCGTTCCGGCTCGCTTGGCCGGCGTTCGCGTACTCGATCGCGGACGACCGGGAGGCGCGCCGGACCTACGCCTTCGTGCTTACGTACCTCGTCCTGGTCGCGAGCTGGGTCGCAACCGCCCTCGCGCTCCTCTCGCCCTGGCTCGTGAGCTGGATCGCCGCACCTGCCTTCGCGAGCGCCTCGCGCGTGGTCGGCCCGCTCGCCTTCGCCGCGGTCGCCTTCGGCGGCTACATCGTCGTCGCCATCGGCGTCGGCCGCGCGCGGCGCACGCAGTTCAACTGGGTGGTGACCGGAGCCGCCGCGGCCGTCAACGCCGCCCTCAACCTGCTCCTGATCCCGCCCTACGGGATGCTGGGGGCGGCCGTGGCGACGGTCGCCGCCTACGCGACCATGTTCGCGGGCATGGCCTGGTGGGCCCAGCGCGTGTACCCCGTCCCCTACCAGTGGCGGCGCGTGCTGACCGCCGGGCTCGTAGGAGTCGCGCTCGTCGTGGCGGGGAAGCTGACGGGGGCCGGACTGCCCGTCGCCGCCGCGCTCGCCCTCGCCTACCCGCTCGCGCTCCTCCCGCTCGGCTTCTACCTCCCCGCCGAGCGGCGGG
>DATMAP010000099.1:0-5511 GCA_035559835.1 Gaiellaceae bacterium | reverse complement strand
GGCTCGTCGTGGAGCTGAACCGGATCTCGGCTGGGACACCCGCCTGCCTCTTCAACTCCTTCAACTTCGACTTCCGCCGGCTGCGCCGCTTCGCGCGCGCCGACTGCCGCTTCGTGCACCGTGTGGACGGCCCGATCGGCATCTACCGCGGCACGGACGACGGGACGGACGCGCGAATCGCCGCGATCAACGCCGAGCTCGCCGCCGCGACCATCGTCCAGTCGCGCTACAGCCTGGAGGCGCACCGGCTGCTCGGGATCGAGCTCCGTACGCCGACCGTGATCCACAACACGGTCGATCCCGCGGTCTTTCACCCGCCCGCCATCCGGGAGCCGCTCGCCGGCAGAAAGCTGCGGCTCATCGCCACGAGCTGGTCGGACAACCCGAACAAGGGCGCCGACACGCTCGTCTGGCTCGACCGCCACCTCGACCTGGACCGGTTCGAGCTGACCCTGCTCGGCCGCTACCCGGCCCGCTTCGCGCACGCCCGCGTGCTCGGCCCGGTGAGATCGGAGGAGGTGGCCGCCGAGCTGCGGCGGCACGATCTCTACCTCGCTCCGAGCCGGAACGAATCCTGCTCGAACGCCCTGCTCGAGGCGCTCGCTTGCGGGCTGCCGGCCGCCTACCACGCGAGCGGAGGTAACCCGGAGCTGGTCGGGGAGGCCGGGTTGCCCTTCTCCGAGCCGGAGGAGCTGCCGGAGGTGCTCGAGCGCCTCGTCGCCGAGCTCGACGAGCGACGGGCGGCGATCCGGGTGGCGCCGCTCGCCGAGGTCGCCGACCGCTACCTCGAGGTGCTCGGCCTGTGACCGCCGTCGCCGCTGGAAAGGCCCTCGCGCGAGCCGCCGCCGCCCTCCGCACCGCCCCCTGGCCCGACCACTCGCGCCTCTTCGCGGTCGGCGACCGGGGCGGGTGGTCGGTGGACGAGGACGCCGAGCACCTCGCCGCGGCCGCCCGACGCCTCGGCTACCGCGTCGGGCCGCCGCGCTGGGCGCGCTTCGCGGCCCGGCAGGCGGTCTTCGTGACGAGCCACTTCGACGCGCTCGGCGCGCGCTGGCTCGCCACCTCGCATCGCCTCGCCACGGCGTACCTGCACGGGCGGCCCGGCACGCCCGGGATCCCGGAGTTCGACGAGTGCTTCGCGACGCTGCGCCGCCACCGCGACCGCTTCTGGCGGGTGCAGGTGACGCACGCGGAGATGCACGAGCTGGTGTTAGCGGCCGGGGTGTCCGAGGAGCGCGTCTTCCGGATCCCGCTCGGGATCGACCTCGAGCGCTTCCCGCTCGCAGACGAGGCGCACCGGACGGCGGCGCGGGCCGCCCTCGGGCTGCCGGCGACGGCGTTCGTCGCCGGCTCGTTCCAGAAGGACGGCGTCGGCTGGGGGGAGGGGCTGCAGCCGAAGCTGGTCAAGGGCCCGGACGTCCTCGTCGCCGCGCTCGAGCGGCTGCGCGCGGACGTGCCCGAGCTGCACGTCCTCCTCACCGGGCCGGCGCGCGGCTACGTGAAGCAGGGGCTGGAGCGGCTCGGCATCCCCTACCGGCACGTCCTCGCGCGGAGCCGCGAGGAGCTCGCCCGCGCCTACCACGCGCTCGACGTCTACCTCGTCCCCTCGCGCCAAGAGGGCGGGCCGAAGGCCGTTCTGGAGGCGCTCGCGACCGGTATCCCGCTCGTCTCGACGAAGGTCGGGCAGGCGCAGGAGCTGGTCGAGCACGGGGTCTCGGGCTGGCTCGTCGAGGTCGAGGACGCCGAGGGGCTCGCGGGCTGGGCGGCGCGCGCTCGCGACGGCGTCGATCCGGCCGTGCGCGCGGCCGGGCGCGCGCTCGCCGAGGCGCATGCCTACGAGCGGCTCGACCCGCTCTGGGCGGAGCTGCTCGAGGGGTTCGTCGTCCGTGCGGATTGACCGGGAGCGCGCCGGACGCTACGCGCGCGCGGGCGCGCGCTGGGCGGTCCTGCTCGCGCGCCGCCCGGCCCCGGGAGAGCTGCGCGTCTGCTACGGGCACGACCGGATCCCCGGGCCGGGGGAGCCCGTCGCCGGCGGGACGGCGAAGATGCAGCGCCTGGCGGAGCGCTTCCCCAGCTCGCCGCGCGACTTCACCCTCCTCTACCTCGGCTCGAGCTGGCTCCCGCGCGACCTGCGCCCGCTCCTCTGGCTCGCGCGCCGGCGCGGCGTGCCCGTGGTGCTGAACCAGAACGGGGTCGCCTACCCAGCCTGGGCGGGCGACCGCGTCGAGGAGCTCAACCGGCCGATCCGGCTTGCGCTCGAGGCGGCTGACCACGTCCTCTATCAGAGCGAGTTCTGCAAGCGGTCCGCGGACGAGTGGGTGAGCCCGCCGAGCGGCTCGTGGGAGATCCTCCCGAACGCCGTCGACGTCGAGCGCTTCACGCCCGCGCCGAAGCCGCCCGCGGGCGGGCCGGTTCTCCTCGCAGGCGGCGACCAGACGCAGGGGGCCTACCGGCTCGAGCTCGCCCTGCGCACGCTCGCTGTTCTCAGCCGGGAGCACCCCGAGGCGCGCCTGCTCGTGACCGGGCGGCTCCTCACCGACCCCGCTCCGCTCCTCGTCGAGCTCGGGCTCGAGGGGCGCGTCGAGCTGCTCGGGAGCTACAGCCAGGCGGAGGCGCCGGCGCTGTACCGGCGCGCGCACCTCCTCCTGCACACGCAGCTCAACGACTCCTGCCCGAGCGTGGTCCTGGAGGCGATGGCCTGCGGGCTCCCCGTCGTGCACCCGGCAAGCGGCGGCACGGTCGAGCTGGTGGGCGGCGTGGCCGGGATCGGCGTCCCGCACGAGGGAAGCTGGGAGCGGCTCGTCCCCCCGCCGCCGGAGGCGCTTGCGGAGGCGGTCACGCGCGTCCTCGCCGACCTGCCCGCCTACGCCGCCGCCGCCCGCGCCCGGGCGGTCGAGCGCTACGCGCTCGGGCCCTGGCTCGACCGGCACGCCGAGCTGTTCGCGGAGCTCCTCGTCCGCGGGGGCTGACTCAGGCGGGCCGTGCCTCGGCCCAGATCTCGCCCCAGGCGAGGATCGGCTCGCCCAGCTCCCAGCCTGCCTCGGCGAGCTCGGCTCGCAGCAGCTCGGGGGTGTACTCGACGACGTGCTCGGGATCGCTGAACCAGGGGAGGCCGAGCTCGCGCCGCAGGGGCACCGTCCAGTCCCGCTCGGAGGAGGGCACGCGGACGAGCAGGCGCGCGGCCCGCGCCCGCTCGCGGAGCGCGCGCAGCAGCTCGAGGCGGGCGTCCAGGTGCTCGAGCACGTTGGAGAGGACGGCGACGTCGAACGGCTCGTCCGGCTCGTACGCGAGCGCGTCCGCCTCGACGTAGCGCACGTTCGGGTGGGCGTGCCGCTCGCGGGCGAAGGCGAGCGCCCACGGGCTGACGTCGATGCCCACCACGGTGGCCTGCGCGCGCTCGGCCAGGTCGTGCGCGACGCTGCCGATCCCGCAGCCCACGTCGAGCACGCGCTCGCCGGGCCGGATGCGCTCGACGAAGAAATCGTGGTAGCCCGTCAGCCGGTGCTTGGGGTGGACGCCCCCGCCGTAGCGGACGGCCGCCCGGTCGAGGCCGGCGTACGCGTCCGCGTAGACCTCGAGCAGCTCGCGTACCGCCTTCCGCCGGTCGCCTTGCGCTGCGAGGGAGGCGAGCCAGAGGCGGAAGAGGGCGCGCCAGGGTCGGAAGGGGAAGAGGACCCGAAGCGGCCGCAGGGGAACGCGGCGGCCGGCGCCGGCCGCGATTCGCCGCAGGGTCCAGCGCCGGCGCGTGCTCACCTCGTCCTCCCGCCGGCGCCGCGATAGCCCGCGAGCCGGCCCCGGAGCGTGGCCGCGTGGACCCGGGCCGCGGCGAGATCTCCGCGCGCGAGCGCGAGCACGGCGCCGCCCGCAGGACGCACGAGCATGCGCGCGAGCGTCCGCGCGGGGTAGCGGTGCTTGCGGAGCAGGTAGCCCACGCTCGCGCCGTCGCGGTAGCCGCGGGCGCGGAGCGCGTCCGGGGTGAGCCGCTTCTCGTCGTGGGTCACGGTCAGCTCCGGGTCGTACTCGATCCGGGCACCGGCCGCGAGCGCGCGGATGAGGTAGTCGATCTCCTCCCCCGAGGACCACGGCTCGCCCGAGCCGAGCCCGAGTCGCTCGTCGAAGGCGCCGACGCGCTCGACCACGTGCCGGCGCAGGAAGATCGCGCCCGCGTTCGCGCGGTTCCAGAGGTTGTCGCGCGCGAGGAGCGCGGCGTCGGGCCTCCAGGAGGGAGCCGACCACCCATCGTGGCCGACGACGCGGCCGCTGAGGCCGTCCAGAGCGGCGCTCGCCGCGAAGCGGGCGGCGACCTGCTCCAGGAGGCCCTCGGGGTAGGCGCAGTCGTCGTCGGGGAAGGCGACGAGGTCGGCTGTGACGTGCGGGAGCGCCGCGTTGCGCGCGCGCGAGAGGCCGGGGGAGGCCCGCAGGTGGACGAGCTCGAGGGTCGCGTGCGCGGCGAGGACGGGCGCGAGCCGGTCGTCGTCGTTCTGGTCGGTCACGAGGACGCGGAAGCGCGGGTGCGTCTGCCGCCCGAGCGAGGCGAGCAGCCGTTCGAGCTCGTCCACGCGGCCGACCGTCGCGACGACGAGGTCGAACGACGGAAGCTCGCCTGGCACGGGCCGTAGGCTACGGGACGCCGTGCCGACCACGCCGCTCGTGTCCGTGCTCCTCGCCGTCCACGACGGCGAGCACACCCTGCGCGCAGCCGTGGACAGCATCCTCCGCCAGACCGTCTCCGCGCTCGAGCTCGTCGTCGTGGACGACGGCTCGCGCGACCGCACCCCCGACCTCCTCGCCTCGATCGCCGACCCACGGCTCGTCGTCCTCCGCAACGAGGAGCGACGCGGGCTCGCGGTCTCGCTCAACGCCGGCCTCGAGGCCGCCCGTAGCCGCTACCTCGCTCGCCTCGACGCCGACGACGTCGCCCTGCCGCGCCGCCTCGAGCGGCAGCTCGCGCGTCTGCGCTCGGCCTCCGGGGTCGCAATCGTCGGCAGCGCGGTCTGCGGCCTCTCCGCCGACGGCGCCCCGGGCCGGGTGCACCGGATGCCCGAGACGCGGGCGGCGGTCCGCTGGCACCTGCTCTTCGGCGCGCCCTTCTTCCACCCCACGGTGCTGCTCGACCGCGAGCGGGTCGATCGGGCGGAGCTCCGGTACGAGCCTCGCTTCGCCGAGAGCGAGGACTACGACCTGTGGTCGCGCCTGCTCGTGGGCGCGAGCGGGGAGAACCTGCCGGAGCCGCTCGTCCTCTACCGCGAGCATCCGGGGCAGGCCTCGCGCAGGCGGCGCGACCTCCAGCGCTCGTTCCAGCGCGAGGTCGCCCTGCGGGAGATCGCACGGGTCGCGCCTGCGCTGCTGGCGGAGGAGGCCGAGCTGGCCTGGCGCCTGGGCGCCGGCGAGGAGCTCCCGCCGGACCGGCTCGAGGCGGCGGGAGACGCGCTGCTCGCGCTCGTCGAGGCCTTCGCCGCGCAGGGTCGCGAGGAGCGCACGGCCGCGCACGCGGCGGCGGCGCGCGCGCTC
>DATMAP010000098.1:0-21477 GCA_035559835.1 Gaiellaceae bacterium | reverse complement strand
TGACCCGCCGACAACCGGGATCGATCTCGAGCCCGACCGCGCTCGTTGCGCCGGCGGGCTTTTTTCATGTTGCGTCCAACGCCGGAGGAGGAACGCGATGGCCAACCACCTGACGCCCGACGAGCTCGCCAAGGAGACGGGGATCGACCGCGAGGAGGTGATCCGCATCTGCCTCGAGGAAGGCGTGCCGATCTACCACGGGAAGATCGACAAGACGCTCTTCCAGGCGTCGCTCGAGGCCGTCGGGACGGCCGGCTCCGCCGGGCGCGCGTAGCACCCGCCCGGGGCGCAATCAGGACGGGGAGCGGCCGCGGGCCCTCCCGGCCGCGCGGGCAGCCTTCGGCTTCGCCGGCGCTCCCTGCTTGGCCGCTCGCTGCTTGGCCGCGGCCACGCTCGCTTTGAGGGCCTCCATGAGGTCGAGCACGGGCGCCTCGGGCACGGGCTCCGGCGCCACCAGCTCCTCGCCGCGCAGCTTGGCCTCGAGCAGGGCGCGGAGGTCGCGCCGGTACTCGCTCGTCAGGAGCGAGGGCTCGAAGTCGCCCGCCAGGCTCTCGATCACCTGCCGGGCGAGCTCGAGCTCCGCCTCCTTGACCTCGGTGCCGGCGACCGCCTCGGCGATCTCGGCCTGCGAGTAGACGTCCTCGGCCAGGAAGAGCGTCTCGAGCGCGAGCGCGTTCTCCTGGGCGCGGATCAGGCAGAGGCTCTCCCGGCCGGAGCGCACGAAGCGCCCGAGCGCTGCCATCCCGGTCTGGCGCATCGCCTCGAGCAGGAGGACGTAGGGACGGCGCTGCGCGGCGCTCGCAGCCGGGACGAGGAAGTACGTGCGGTCGAAGTAGATCGGGTCGACCGCCTGCTCGGGGACGAATCGGGTGACCTCGATCGCCCGGGAGTCGTCTGCGCGCTCGAGCGCCTCCAGCTCGGCCTCCTCGACGAGCACGTACTGTCCCTTCGCGATCTCGTACCCGCGGACGAGCTCGTCCGGCCCGACCTCGCGGTCGTGGGTCGGGCACCAGCGCTTCTGCTTGATCGGCGTCCCGCACTCGCGGTGGAGGAGGCGAAACGAGACGTCGGCCTGCCGCGCGGCCGGCTTCGTCGCCGGAGCGAGGCCGACGGGGATCGAGACGAGGCCGAAGCTGAGGGAGCCGTTCCAGGTCGTGCGCATCGCGAAGCCGAACTGTAGAGGGGACCGAGCGGGTTCGCCGCTCGAGCTCGAACCCCTGCGCGACCGAAGTAAGCTCCGAGTGTGACGGAGACGGCTGCGACCCTGGCTCGAGGCAGGCCACGCACGACGCCCGCCCGGACGATCGCCCACCTCTGGCAGGACGCGGTCGCCGCCGGGCGGACGAACCCCGCGTACCTGGTCGAGGACGGCGCCGGGGGCTGGCGCGCGGTGAGCTGGCGCGAGGCCGACGAGCGGGTCGTCGCGTACGCGAACGGGCTGCTCGCGCGTGGCGTGCGCAAGGGAGACACCTTCGCGCTGCTCGCGCGGAACACGCTCGACTGGGCCCTGCTCGACTTCGCCCTCGCGCGGACGGGCGCAGTCAGCGTTCCGGTCTACGCCTCCAGCTCCGCCCGCGACGTCGGCTACCTGCTCGCCCACTCGGAGGCCGTGGGGATCGTCTGCGAGGACGGCGAGCAGCGCGCCAAGGTCGAAGCCGTCGCCTCCGAGCTGCCAGGGCTCCGGCACGTGCTCACCTTCACCGACCTGGACGCGCTCGCGGCCGAGGGAGAGGCGTTCGCGGAGGCCAACCCGGCCGCGCTCGAGCACGCCTCGGCCGCGCTCGAGGAGGAGGACCTGTACACGATCATCTACACCTCGGGCACGACCGGGCCACCCAAGGGCTGCATGCTCAGCCACCGCAACTACTATGCGATGGCGAGCGTGGCCGACTCGATGGAGCGCTTCTACCGGCCCGACGACCTCATGCTCCTCTACCTGCCGCTCGCGCACAACTTCGGCCGTCTGATGCTGCTGGGCGGCGCCTACGTGGGCTACACGGTCGCGCTCCTGCCCGATCCGCTGCGCGTGGGCGAGGCCCTGCTCCACGTGCGCCCGACCGTCCTCCCCAGCGTTCCGCGAGTCTTCGAGAAGATCCACACCGCGGTGCAGACCCGCTTCGCCGAGGCCTCCGGCCTGCGCGGGCGGCTGATCGAGTGGGCGCTCCCGCTCGGGCGCGAGGTCAGCCGCCGGCAGGCGGCGGGCGAGCCCGTGCCCGCGAGCCTGCGCCTCCGGCACCGGCTCGCCGACCGCCTCGTGTTCGCACGCGTGCGCGAACGGCTGGGCGGGCGCCTCCGCCTCGCCATCTCCGGGGGCGCGCCGCTCGCGCAGGAGATCGCGGAGTTCTTCGACGCGGTCGGCCTGCGCATCATGGAGGGCTACGGATTGACCGAGTGCACGACCGCGTGCACGACCAATCGCCCCGATCGGTACCGCTTCGGCACCGTCGGCCCGCCCCTCCCGGGCTTCCAGCTGCGGATCGCGGCAGACGGCGAGATCGAGGTTCGCAGCGAGACGGTGTTCCAGGGCTACTACAAGGACCCCGAGGCGACGGCGGCGGTGCTGACCCCCGACGGCTGGCTCAAGACGGGCGACATCGGCGAGCTCGACGAGGACGGCTTCCTGCGGATCACCGACCGCAAGAAGGACATCCTCGTCACCGCCGGCGGCAAGAACGTCGCGCCCCAGAACCTCGAGAACGACCTCAAGACCTCGCGCTACATCTCGCAGGCGCTCGTCGTCGGCGACCGGCGACCCTACGTCGCCGCCCTGATCACCCTCGATGCCGAGGAGGTCGGCCGCTGGGCGGCCGAGCGGGGAATCGAGGGCGACCTCGCGGCGCTCGCCCGGGACGAGCGTGTGCGCCAGCTCGTGCAGGAGATCGTGGACGAGGTCAACCGGGAGCGCTCCCGCTTCGAGCAGATCAAGCGCTTCGCCATCCTCCCACGCGACTTCTCGGCCGAGGAGGGCGAGATCACGCCGACCCTCAAGCTCCGGCGGCGGGCGGTGCAGGAGCACTTCGCCGCCGAGATCGACGCGCTCTACGCGGCGCAGTAGGGCCGCCGCCGCTCCTACAGGATCCGGCGCGCGCCGACCCACTGCGACGCGTACCAGTCCTCGTACAGGCTCGAGATCTTCACCACGTCGCCCGTGTGCGGGGCGTGGATGAACTGTCCGCCGCCGATGTAGATCCCGTTGTGCCCGAGCCCGTCGAAGAAGACGAGGTCTCCGGGCTGGAGCTCCTCGCGGGACACCGGCGTCCCGTACCCGAACTGCATCGCGGCGTTGTGCGGGAGCGAGATCCCGATCTGCGCGTAGACGTACATGACGAAGCCGGAGCAGTCGAAGCCCTGCGCGGGGCTCGCTCCTCCCCACTGGTAGGGAACCCCCAGGTACTGCATCGCGATCGCGACCACCTGGGCGGCCCGGCTCCCGTCCGGGAGCGGGGCGGGCGGAGCGGCGGCGGCGGCCTGCTCCACCGGGGCAGCCGGCTGCTCGGCCGCCTCGAGCGCCGCCAAGCGCTGCGCTTGCAGACGGGCCCGGGCCTGGGCGGCGAGAGCCGCCTGGCGGCGTCGCTCTGCCGCCTGCAGCCGGGCGATCTCGTCCTTGATGGAGGCGACGAGCCGCCGGCGCTCGGCGAGCTTGGCCTCGATCGCCTCCTTCTCCGCGGCCCGCTGGGCGACGATCCGCTCCTGCTCGGCCCGCGCCTGCTGCAGGCGGGCCCGCCGCGTCTCGACCTCCCGCCGGTAGCGCTCGACCGTGCGCAGGATCTGCGCATCCTGGTTCGACACGCGCTGAATGGCGTCGAAGCGGGCGATCACGTCGTCCAGGCTGCGAGAGCCGAGGATGACCTCGAGCGTGGAGTCGCCGTCGCCTGCCACGTACAGCTCGCGCAGGCGCTCGGCGATGCGCTGCTGCGCGACCACGAGGCTCCGGCGGGCGGCGACGAGGTGGCGGCCGTTCGAGGCGAGCTCTCCGTTCAGCCGCTCGAGCTCCAGCTGTGCGTAGTTCCAGGACTCGGCCGCCCGCGCGACTTCGGAGTCGAGCGCCCGGATCTCGGCCAGCACCGCCTGCGCCTGCGCCTGCTTCGACCGGATGGTGGGATCGGCGGACGCGGGTCCCACGGCAAGCACGAGCAGCGCAGCCGCCGCCGCGAGGGAGACGACGATCGGCGCCCATCCACTGGCCGAGACCCCGAAGCGAGCCCTTCTTCGGCCACGGACAGGCCCGCCGGTGGCGGTCTGGCCCGTCACGAGTCGGGGAGCCTAGCACCCTGGGCGGATGCCTGCAACCCGCAACCGCGCCAAAATCTCTGCAAAGAGGGCGTTTCGTCGCACGCACGAGCCGGGAGTGTGGTAAGGTCGCCCCCTCGTGCTCAGGGGAACACGGAGGTGGGGGCCGAGCCTCGTCGCGGTCCTCCTCGGGGCTTCGGCGGTCGGCGTCCTCCCGGCGAGCGGTGCTCCCAGCCCCGTCGCGCGCGCTGGCACCGCGTACAAGCTCCGGGTGGATGCGGTCGCCTACCACCTGCCGGGGAAGACGGCGAGCGGGCTGCCCGTCGGCAAGGGCATCGTCGCGGTCGACCCGAGGGTGATCCCGCTCCTCACGCGCATGCACGTCCCGGGCTACGGGCACGCGATCGCCGCCGACGTGGGGACGGCGATCAAGGGCCGGATCATCGATCTCTGGATGCCGAGCCACGCCGCCGCCCGCAAGTGGGGCCGGCGCACGGTCACGATCACGATCTACCGGTAGCTCGCCCCTCCATCGGCCGGGTGCGCTACACCTCCGCCGATGCGTCGCCTCGCCGCTCTCGCCCTGCTCGCTCTCGCCGCCGGGGCCGCGAGCGCACCCGCAGCCTCTTCGACCTCCCCCGGCCTCGAGCGCGCGCTGCACGGAGCGCTCGCCGCGGCCGACCTCGACCCGCGCCGGACGGCCGTCCTCGCGGTCGACCTGGAGAGCGGCCAGACCGTCTTCGAGCTGAACGCCGACCGGCCGCTCGCCCCGGCCTCGCTCGAGAAGCTCGCCGTCTCCTTCGCCGCCCTGCGCGTCCTCGGGCCGTCGTATCGCTTCCGGACCGATCTCGTCGGCGCCGGGAGGCAGGCAGGGCCCGTCTGGCGCGGGCACCTCTTCCTCGTCGGCTACGGCGATCCCACGCTCGCGCGCTCCGACCTCGAGCGGCTCGCCCGAGCGGTGGCGGCCCGGGGCATCCGGACGGTCACGGGCTCGGTCGTCGGGGACGACGGCCACTTCGACGCCCGCCGCGACGCGCCCGGCTGGAAGCCGACCTTCCTCGGCAACGAGGCGAGGCCGCTGTCGGCGCTCGGCGTCGAGGGGATCCGGGTCCCGCGGGCGAACGCGTCCGCGCTCGTCGCCGCCCGGGCGCTGGCAGGAGCGCTGCGTCGACAGGGGGTGGCGGTCGCCGGGAGCGCGCGGGTCGGGCACGCGCCGGCGCGAACCCTCCTGCTCGCCCGCGACCGCTCGGAGCCGCTCGCGGCCCTCGTGCGGCGGATGAACGCCGACAGCGACAACTTCGTCGCCGAGCTGGTGCTGAAGGAGCTGGGGACGACCGTGGCCGAGCGCGGCTCGAGCGCGGCCGGCGCCCGGGTCGTCCGCGCGGTGCTGGCCGGCGCGGGCGTCCCGCTCGCCGGGGTCCGCATCGCGGACGGCTCGGGTCTCTCCCGGTTCGACCGCCTGACCGCCCGCTCGCTCGTTGCCATCCTGCGGGCCGCCTGGGCCGACCCCGCACGCCGCCAGACCTTCGTCTCTTCGCTCGCCGTCGCCGGGCTCTCGGGAACGCTGCGCAGCCGGCTGACGGCGCCGGCCACGCGCGGCCGCGTGCGGGCGAAGACGGGGACGACGAGCCGCGCCTGCACCCTGGCGGGCTACGTCGGCCGTCGCTACGCGTTCGCGATCATCCACAACGGCCGGCCCGTCGCCACGTGGTCGTCCCGGTCAGCGCAGGATCGCTTCGTCACCGTCCTCGCCCGCGCGTAGGAGCGCGCGGAGGTCGTCCTCGGTGAGGACGGGAACGCCGAGGGCGACGGCCTTCTCCGCCTTCGAGCCGGGGCTCTCGCCTACGATCACGCCCGTGGTGCGCTTGGACACGGAGTCCGTCACCCTCGCACCGAGCGCCTCGAGCGCCGCCTTCGCCTCCTCGCGCGTGTACCCGGCGAGCGTGCCCGTGAGGACGTAGGTGCGGCCGGCGAGCGGACCGGCGGCCGCGGGACTGGCGGCTGCCTCCTCCTCGAGGCGCAGCCCGAGCGCGCGCAGCTCCTCGATCAGAGCACGGTTGTCAGGGTCGGCGCACCACTCGGCGATCAGCTCCGCGCGGTCGGGGCCGACGCCCTCGACCTCCTGCAGCTCCTCCAGCGTGGCGTCCAGCAGACGGTCGATCGTGCCGAAGTGGCGCGCGAGGTTGCGGGCGATCACCCACCCGACCTTGGGGATGTTGAGGCCGAAGAGCACGCGCGCGAAGGGCTGCTCCTTCGAGCGGCGGATCGCCTCGACGGCCCGCGCGGCCGAGATCTCGGCGAAGCCCTCGAGCGCCTCGAGCTGCTCGGGAGTGACGCGGTAGAGATCCGGCAAGGAGCGGACGATGCCCTCGTCCCAGAGCTTGCGGACCGTGCTCTCCCCCACCCCTTCGATGTCCATGGCCGCGCCGACCCAGTGGATGAGCGTCTCGAGGCCGCGCGAGGGGCAGGCCCGGTTCGGGCAGCGATGGTGGACCTCCCCCGGCGGCTTGACCACCTCGGCTCCGCAGACGGGACAGTGCGCCGGCATCTTCCATGGCCTCGTCCCCGGCTCGTGCTCGCCGGCCGGCCCGACGACCTGGGGGATGACGTCGCCGGCGCGCTGGACGACGACGAGGTCGCCCTCGCGAATGTCCTTGCGGTTGATGTCCTCCTCGTTGTGCAGGGTCGCGCTCGTGACCGTCACGCCGCCGACCTGGACGGGCTCGAGCTCGGCGAGCGGGTTGAGGACGCCCGTCCGGCCGACCCGGACGTGGATCTTGCGCAGGCGCGTGACGGCGGTGCTGGGCGCCCACTTGTAGGCACGGGCGAAGCGCGGGCGGCCGTGGAGCGAGCCGAGGCGCTCCTGCTGGGCGAAGGAGTCGACCTTGATCACGACGCCGTCGATCTCGTAGTCCAGCTCGGCACGGCGCCGCTCCCAAGCGGCGCAGGCCTCGGCCACCTCCTCGATCGACTCGAGCCGCTCGGCGCCCGGGTTCGTGCGGAAGCCGCGCTCGCGGAGCCAGGCCAGCGTCTCCCACTGGGTCGGGGGAGCAGCTCCCCCGTGCACTCCGACCCCGTAGACGAAGATCGAGAGCGGGCGCTCGGCGGTGATGGCGGGGTTCAGCTGGCGGAGCGAGCCGGCGGCCGCGTTGCGCGGATTGGGCGCCGGCTTCCTGCCCGCCGCGATCTGGGCCTCGTTGAAGCGGCGGAAGGCCGAGAGCGGGAAGTAGACCTCGCCGCGCACCTCGAGCACCTCCGGCGGCCGCTCGCCCGGAGGCAGGAGCAGCCGCAGGGGCACGGCTGGGATCGTGCGCAGGTTCGCGGTCACGTCCTCCCCCCGCTCCCCGTCGCCCCGCGTCGCCCCGCGCACGAATACGCCTCGCTCGTAGACGAGCGACACCGCCGAGCCGTCGATCTTCGGCTCCACCACCCAGGCGACGGGCTCGCCGGTGCCGAGCCGGCGCGCGACGTCCTCCGCCCACTTGAAGAGCTGCTCGGGCGTCGTCACCTTCTCCAGCGAGCCCATCGGCGAGAGGTGCTCGACCTTGCGGAAGCCCTCGGCGGGCGGCGCTCCGACGCGCTGGGTGGGCGAGTCGGGCGTGACCAGCTCCGGGTGCGCCTCCTCGAGGGCCTTCAGCTCGTCGAAGAGCGCGTCGAAGGCTTCGTCCGGGATCTCCGGATCGTCGAGGACGTAGTACCGGTAGCTGTGGTAGTCGAGCAGACGGCGTAGCTCGGCTACCCGCTCGGCGACGACCGCGGGAGAGGGCGTCTTGGCGGACGTCCTAGAGGACATCCAAGAGCTCCCGGGGGGCCCGCACGAACGCGTCGGGCTGCTCCGAGAGCAGCCGCTCGTCCGGGTGGATCCCGCCCCAGCCGACCGCCACCGCAAACGCTCCCGCCGCCTTGGCGGCCCGGATGTCGAAGGGCGAGTCCCCGACGTAGGCGGCCTCCTCGGGCGAGGCCTGCAAGCGTTCGAGCGCCGCCAGGACCGGGTCCGGGTCCGGCTTGTGGCGCTCCGTGTCGTCGTGTCCGACGATGACGTCGAAGTGGTCGCCGAGCGCCGGGAAGCGGGCGAGCGCGAGGGCGACGGTCCGGTGCCGCTTCGCCGTCACGATCCCCAAGCGCCGCCCTTGGGCGCGGAGCTTCGGCAGCACCTCGAGCATCTCGTCGAAGGCCTCCAGGGTCTCGTGCAAGGCGTCGTTGTGGACGCGGTAGGCCTCCACCAGCTCGTCCGCGCGCTCGGCGTCGAGCGCTCGCATCTGCGCAACCAGGCCCTGGCCGCCCACCGTCGCGGCCAGCTCCTCGCGAGCGATCTCCCGGCCGAGCACGGTGCGCACGGCGTGCTCCATCGAGGCGAGGATGATCGGTCCCGAGTCGATGAGGGTGCCGTCGAGGTCGAAGAGGACGACGGGGAAGCGCATGCGGCGATCGTAGCCCGGCGTCGCGGGGATCCGGTGAGCCCCGGTGTCAGACACCGGACCGGATCGGCATCCGCCTCCGATCAAGAGGCCACGTCCGGGGAAGCCGCGTCCCCGGGGTGCTCCGCCTCGGCAAGCCGCCGTGCAGAGCGGCCGCGGTCGTGCCACCTGCCTGGGGAGAAATCGGCACGAACTTGTTGCACCTCCCCCTTGACAGCCACCGGTGTCTGACACCGGTGGCACCGTCCGCACCAGAAGGTGTGCGCTACGGGTAGTCGACCCGCTCGAGGTAGAGGCCCCACGGCGGCGCCGTGAGCCCGGCCTCGGCCCGCGGGCGCCCGGCGAGCAGCTGCGCGAGGCGCGCTGGCGCGTCCGCGCCCGCCTCGAGCATCGTCCCGACGAGCGTCCGCACCATGTGCCGGAGGAAGCTGTCCGCGGTGATCGCGAAGTCGAGCCGGTCGCCGTCGCGCTCCCAGGAAGCGGCGAGGACGGTGCGTACGAAGACGTCGTGCTGGGTCTCGGCCGGCGTGAAGGCGCGGAAGTCGTGCTCGCCCGGGAGGAGGGCCGCCGCGGCCGCGAGCGCGTCCGGATCGACGGAGCGCGGCCACCAGAGCGCCCGCCGCGCGGCGAGCGGCGAGCGTGTCCGGCGCGCGAGGACGCGGTAGCGGTACGACCGCGAGCGGGCGGAGAAGCGCGCGTGGAAGCCGGGCGGCGCCTCCTCGGCGACGAGGACGGCGACGTCCTCCGGCAGCGCGGCGTTGAGGGCCTCGGCCACCCGCTCGGCAGGCGGCCCGCCCTCGACCTCCACGCTCGCGACCTGCCCCGTCGCGTGCACGCCGGCGTCGGTCCTGCCGGCGACGGCGAGACCCTGCCAGCGCGGGAAGACAGCGTCGAGCGCCTCGCGAACCACGCCCTCGACGGTGCGCAGCTCCGGCTGCCGCGCCCAGCCGCGAAAGCCGGTCCCGTCGTACTCGAGCGTGAGCTTGAGGATCACGCGCCGACCCGAAGCGCGGCGAGCGCGGCGACCGGGAGCGCGGCGGGCCTCACGGGCCCGGCTCCACGACCAGGGTGAGGCCGTCCACGGCGCGCACGACCACCCTCGTGCCCGCGTCGCAGCCTCCCGGACAGCGCGCCTGCCAGAGCTCGCCGCCGATCTTCACCTGCCCCTCCGGCCACAGGTCGCCCAGGGCGACGCCCTCCCTGCCGACGAGCGCCTCGACGCCGACCGCTGCCTTCCGCCGCTTCGACCACCAGAGGAAGAGGACGGTCTCGGCGAGGTCGAGCGTCCCTCCGGCGACCACGGCCACGAGCCCCCACGGATGCGGGAGCACGAAGAGCGCGAGCAGCACGGCGAGCAGGAAGAGCACACCCGGAGGGTAGTAGCCCCGTCCCGGGCGAGCTCAGGCCTCGGCGGAAGCGGTCTCCTGCGCGGTTGGGGCACGTCGAGGCGAGAGCGGCCTCGACGCCGGCTCGTAGTCGACGAGCTCGAGGTAGACCATCTCGGCGGCGTCGCCCTGGCGCGGGCCGAGGCGGACGATGCGCGTATAGCCGCCGGGGCGGTCGGCGAAGCGGGGGGCGACCTCGGCGAAGAGCCGGTGCACGACGTCGTTCGAGCGCAGCGCGGCCAGCGCCTGCCGGCGTGCGTGCAGGTCGCCGCGCTTGCCGAGCGTGATCAGCTTCTCCGCGAACGGCTTGACCGCCTTCGCCTTGGCCTCGGTCGTCTCGATGCGCCCGTGCTCGATCAGGGCGCCGGCGAGGTTCGAGTAGAGCGCCTTGCGGTGCGCCGAGTCCCGGCCCAGCTTCTTGCCGGCCCGCTGGTGCCTCACGCCAGCTCTTCCCCCTTGAGCGTGAGGCCGTGCTGCGCCAGCGCCGCCCGGACCTCCTCGATCGACTTGCGCCCGAAGTTCGGGATCGCGACCAGCTCGTTCTCGCTCTTCGAGGTCAGGTCGCCGATCGTCTCGATCCCGACCCGCTTCAGGCAGTTGTACGAGCGGACGCCGAGCTCGAGCTCCTCGATGGGGAAGTTCTCCATCCCGTGCGCCGCCGGCGCCTCCGCGGCGGCCTCGGCGGCGGCCTCGGCGAGACCCTCGATCCGCTCCAGGTCGGTGAAGACGGCGAGCTGCCGGATGAGGATCTCCGCCGCCTGGGCGATCGCGTCGCGGGGCTCGACCGAGCCGTCGGTGGTCACGTCCAGGACGAGCTTGTCGTAGTCCGTCCGCTGACCGACGCGCGCGGCCTCCACCTCGTAGGCGACCCGGCGCACCGGCGAGAAGATGGAGTCGATCGGGATCACTCCGATCGTCGTCTCCGGCCCGCGATTCAGCTCCGCCGGGACGTACCCGCGCCCGCGCCCGATGGTCAGCGTCATCTCGAGCTTGCCCTTGTCCGACAGGTGGGCCAGCTCCAGCTCCGGGTTCAGGATCTCGAGGTCGGCCGGCGCCTCGATGTCGGCCGCGGTGACGGCGCCCGGGCCCCGCCGCGCGAGGTAGACCTCGATCTCGGGCGAGGCGCCGTGCAGGCGCACGATCAGGTTCTTCAGGTTGAGGATGATGTCGGTCACGTCCTCGCGGACTCCCGGGAGGGTGGTGAACTCGTGCGCGACCCCCTCGATCTTGACCGCGGTCACGGCCGCACCCTCGAGCGAGGAGAGGAGGACGCGGCGGAGCGAGTTCCCGAACGTGTGCCCGAAGCCGCGGTCGAGCGGCTCGATCACGAAGACGCCGCGATTGCCTTCGGCCTCCTCGCGGACGATGCGCGGGATCTGGAAGTCCATCAAGCTGCTGCTGGTAGCCAATTCTCTTCCTTCCTGGATCGAGGCAGGGGCGCGGGCCTCTGCCTTACTTCGAGTAGAGCTCGACGATGAGCGACTCCTGAACGGGAGCGTCGATCTCGTCCCGCTCGGGCCACTTCAGCACCGTACCCGAGAGCCCCTCGTGGTCGGCCTGGAGCCACGGCGCGACCGAGGCCGTCAGGTCGGTCGCGTCGCGGACGAGCTGCTCGACGGGGCTGCCCGGCCGGAGCGAGACGACGTCGCCGGGGCGCAGGCCGTAGCTCGGGATGTTCACGCGCCGCCCGTTCACCTGGAAGTGGCCGTGGCGGACGAGCTGGCGCGCCTGCGCGCGCGAGCCTGCGAAGCCGAGGCGGTAGACGACGTTGTCGAGCCGCGTCTCCAGGGCGCGCAGCAGGTTCTCGCCCGGGGCGCCCTGGCGGCGGCTTGCCTTCTCGTAGGTGGTGCGGAACTGCTTCTCGAGCAGGCCGTAGTAGCGGCGCGCCTTCTGCTTCTCGCGCAGCTGGAGCAGGTACTGGCTCTGCTTGATGCGGCCGCGTCCGTGCTCGCCCGGCGGGTAGCTCCGCCGCTCGACGGCGCACTTCTCGGTCAGGCAGCGCTCCCCCTTGAGGAAGAGCTTGACGCCCTCCCGGCGGCAGATGCGGCACTTGGGCCCGAGGTCGCGCGCCATCAGACCCGCCTCCGCTTGCGAGGCCGGACGCCGTTGTGGGCCTGGGGGGTGACGTCCTTGACGCCGAGGATCTCGAGGCCTGCCGCCTGCAGGGAGCGGATCGCGGTCTCCCGCCCCGAGCCCGGTCCCTTGACGAAGACCTCGACCTTCTGCAGGCCGTGCTCCATCCCCTTGCGCGCGGCGCTGTCCGCGGTCACCTGCGCGGCGAAGGGGGTGGACTTGCGCGAGCCCTTGAAGCCGGCCGAGCCCGCCGACTCCCAGACGATCACGTTCCCCTCGCGATCGGTCAGGGTCACGATCGTGTTGTTGAACGAGGTCTTGATGTGCGCCTGGCCGATGGCGATGTTCTTCTTGGCCTTGCGGCGCGCGCGGCCGCGGGAGGCCGACTTCCGGGGAGGGGCCATCTACTTCTTCTTCCCGCGCCCGACCGTCTTCTTCGGGCCCTTGCGCGTGCGCGCGTTCGTCTTCGTCCGCTGCCCGCGCACCGGCAGGTTGCGCCGGTGCCGGATCCCGCGGTAGGCGCCGATCTCCTGCAGGCGCTTGATCGCCTGCGCGCGCTCGCGGCGGAGGTCGCCCTCGACCTGCAGCTCGGAGTCGATGTAGGCGCGGAGCTTGGTGACCTCCTCGTCGGTGAGGTCGCGCACCTTCTCGTCGGGATCGAGCCCCAGCTCCCGGCAGATCTTGAGCGCGGTCGAGCGGCCGATCCCGTAGATGTAGGTGAGCCCGATCTCGAGCCGCTTCTGGGTGGGGAGGTTGACGCCGGCGATGCGAGCCACGTCGCTAGCCCTGCCTCTGCTTGTGCCGGGGGTTCGAGCAGATGACGAGCGTGCGCCCGTGGCGCTTGATCACGCGGCAGCGCTCACACATCGGCTTCACGGACGGACGGACTTTCATCGGCTCCTCTCGGGCTACTTCAGTCGGAAGGTGATGCGGCCGCGGCTCAGGTCGTAGGGAGAGAGCTCGACCTTGACCCGATCGCCGGGGAGGATGCGGATGTAGTGCTTGCGCATCTTCCCGGAGATCGTGGCGAGCACGCTGTGGCCGCTGTCGAGCTGGACCCGGAACATCGTGCTCGGGAGCGCCTCGACGACCTCGCCTTCGACCTCGATCTTCTCTTCCTTGACTGCCACTTCCGCGTGCGGACGACGCCTTTCGGTCGCTGCTTTCCTAGTCCTCTGGAGAACGGCGGCGCGAGCGAGCGGCCCCGCGCCGCGGCCGGTCATCGTAGCACAGGCCTTGGTGTGGCCGGCAGCAACCGGGGGACGGACGGGCGCAGACATCAGCGGCGAAGCCGGCGCGCTTCAGGGGTGCTCGCGCGGCCGGGGATCCGCTCGGCGGATTCCCGGTCCTGCGCGGGACCCACCCGCGGGGTGAGGATGCGCGGGCCCTCCGCGGTGATCGCGATCGTGTGCTCGAAGTGGGCCGCGAGGGAGCCGTCGGCGGTCCGGATCGTCCAGCCGTCGGGCTCCACCACCACCTCGGGGGAGCCGGCGGTGATCATCGGCTCGATCGCGATCGTCATCCCCTCCGCGAGGCGGGGGCCGCGCCCCGGCTCGCCGAAGTTGGGGATGTGGGGGTCCTCGTGGTAGGAGCGGCCGACGCCGTGCCCGACGAGGCTGCGCACGACCGCGAAGCCCGCTGCTTCGACCACGGCCTGCACGGCATGAGAGATGTCCCCGACCCGGTTTCCGACCCGCGCCTCGGCGATCCCGGCCGCGAGCGCGTCCTGGCCGACCTCGAGCAGGCGCCTGGCCTCGGGCTCGAGCTCGCCGACGCCGAAGGTATAGGCGCTGTCGGCGATGTACCCGTCCAAGGTGACTCCGACGTCGATCGTGACCAGGTCGCCCTCGGCGAGCGTGTAGGCCCCGGGGATCCCGTGCACGACGACGTCGTTGGGGGAGATGCAGATCGCCTTCGGGTAGCCCCGGTACCCCTCCGAGGTCGGGATCCCGCCGCGCTCGCGGATGAACGCGTCCGCCGCGGCGTCCAGCTCCTCGGTCGTGACGCCGGGCCGCAGCAGCGTGCCGACGTAGGCGATCGTCTCCGCGACGAGCGCCCCGGCGGCCGCGATCCGCTCGATCTCGCGCGGGCTCTTGCGAATGATCATCGCGCCGCCTGGCCGATCCGGCCGAGCGCCTCCTCGAGCGCCGCCGTCACCTCGTCCATCGACCGCTCGCCGTCCACCTCGACGAGCAGCCCCGCCGCGCGGTAGCGCTCGAGCACCGGCTCGGTCAGCTCGTGGTAGAGCCGCAGCCGGTTCCGGATCGCCTCGGGCGTGTCGTCGCTCCGCCCCTCCTCGCGCTGCCGGCCGAGGAGACGCGTGAGCGCGACCTCGTCCGAGACGTCGAGCAGGAGCACGGCGTCGAGCGGCTTCCCGAGCTCGTCCAGCATGGCGTCGAGCGCCTGGGCCTGCGGGAGCGTGCGGGGGAAGCCGTCGAGCAGGAACCCGTCCTCCCCCGCCAGGCGCTCGCGGATGAGCTCGATCATGAGCTCGTCGGGCACGAGATCGCCCCGCTCGAGGATGGGCTGCACCCGCCGGCCGAGCGCGGTGCCCTCGGCGACGGCCGCGCGAAGGATGTCGCCCGTGGCCACGTGCGGGATCCCGTAGGCGGCGGCGAGGCGCTTGGCCTGCGTGCCCTTCCCCGAGCCCTGCGGGCCGACCACGAGCAGCCTCATGAGCTGACCCCGCCGGCCCTCAGCGGAGGAAGCCCTCGTACGAGCGCATCATCATCTGCGACTCCATCTGGCGCATCGTGTCGAGGGCGACCCCGACCGCGATCAGCACGGAGGTGCCGCCGAGCGCGCCCGCGCCCGCCTGCGAGAACCCGCCGTAGGCGATGAAGAGGCTGGGCAGGACGGCGACCAAGGCGAGGAAGAGCGACCCGGGCAGCGTCAGCCGGGAGAGGACACGGTCGAGGTACTGCGCCGTCGGCGGCCCCGGCCGGATCCCGGGGATATAGCCGCCGTAGCGGCGCAGGTTGTCCGCCTGGTCGACCGGGTTGAACTGGACCGCCGTGTAGAAGTAGGTGAAGACGACGATCATCATCCCCTCGAGCAGGAGGAAGGTCCAGTCGCCGGGCCGGAAGTGCTGGTTGACGAAGCCCTGCGTGGCCGGGAAGTACTGCGCGATCGTGGGCGGGAAGGCGAGGATCGCGGCCGCGAAGATGATCGGGATGACGCCGGCCATGTTCACGCGCAGCGGCAGGTAGGTGGAGCCGCCCGCGGTCATCCGGCGCCCGACCATGCGCCGCGCGTACTGGATCGGGATCCGTCGCTGACCCTCCTGCACGAAGACGACGGCGGCGACGATGAGGAGGGCGATCAGCGGGTAGAAGATCCGCTCCATCGGGCCGCCGTTCCACCAGGCGGCGATCCCCAGCGGCGCGCCGACCAGGATCGAGGCGAAGATGAGGATCGAGATGCCGTTGCCGACGCCGCGCTTGGTGATCATCTCGCCCATCCACATGAGCAGCGTCGTCCCGGCGGCGAGCGTGACCACGATCAGGACGAGGCGGCCGGCGTTGGCCTCCAGCGCGCCCTGGCTGCGGAAGAGGAACGCGTAGCCCGTCGCCTGCGCCGCGGCCAGCCCCACCGTCAGGTAGCGCGTGTACTGTGTGATCTTCGCGTACCCGGCCTCGCCCTCCTTCTGCAGCTCCGCGAGCCGCGGCACGACGACCGTCATCAGCTGCAGGATGATCGAGGCGGTGACGTAGGGCATGATCCCGAGCGCGAAGAGGGAGAACTGCGAGAGCGCGCCGCCCGAGAACAGGTTGAGCAGCCCGAGGATGGTGCCGCCCCGGCCCGAGAAGTAGTTCTGGATCGTCTCCGAGTTCACGCCGGGGGCGGGGATCCAGGAGCCGAGCCGGTAGACGGCGAGGACGGCGGCGGTGAAGAGCACACGCCGCCGCAGCTCGGGGACGCGCCAGGCGTTCGCGAGCCAGGAGAACACCGCTCAGGCCTCCGCGCCCTCGGGCTCGGGCTCCGCTGCCTGCGCCGGCTCCGCGGCGGCCGGCGCCGGGGCGCGCGTGCGCTTCCTCTTCCGCCCGCCGGGCTCGCGCAGGCGCACGACCGTGCCGCCCGCCGCCTCGATCTTCTCGACCGCGCTCCGCGAGAAGCCGTGCGCCGTGACGACCAAGCGCTTGCTCAGCTCGCCCTCCCCGAGCACCTTGACGTCGACCGAGAGCCTGCGGATGAGGCCTGCCGCCCGCAGCGCCTCCGGGGTCACCTCGGCCCCGTCCTCGAAGCGCTGCTCGAGGTCGCCGACGTTGACGGGCTGGGCGAAGGTCCGGAAGGGCCCGATCGGCATCGCGTCCTTGGAGGTCGCGCCGCGTAGCTTCCCCAGGCGCATGTCCAGGGGCGTCTGCCCGCCTTCGAAGCCGGGCTTCATCTTGTGCGAGCCGGAGCGGGCCTTCTGGCCCTTGACCCCGCGGCCGGCGTAGCGGCCCGTGCCCGAGCCCGCGCCGCGGCCGACCCGCTTGCGGGCCTTGCGCGGCTGCGCCGGCCTGAGGCTGGAGAGGTCGAGCTCGTCGGGCATCAGGCGTCCTTTCCGTCGATGCGAACGAGGTGCGCCACTTGGCGCAGCATGCCGCGCAGCTGCGGCGAGTCTTCGTGCTCGGCGCTGCGACCGATCCGGCCCAGACCGAGCGCGCGCAGCGTGCCGCGGTGGCGCTGCGACTGACCGATCGCGCTGCGCACCTGCGTGATCCGGACGCGGCTCACTCGGCCGCCTCCCCGCCCGCCTCCCCGGCGGGCTCCACGGGCGGCGCCTCCGCGGAGACCTCGTCCTCCGCGGCACGCGAGACCGGGAGCACGTCGGCGATGCGCTTGCCGCGCAGCTGGGCGACCTCCTCGGGCCGGACGAGGCGGCGGAGCCCGTCGACCGTGGCCCGGGTCATGTTGATCGGCGTGGTCGTGCCCAGGCTCTTCGCGAGCACGTCGCGGATGCCCGCCAGCTCGAGGACGGCGCGCACGCCGGCGCCGGCGATGACGCCGGTCCCCTCGCTCGCCGGACGGAGGACGACCCGCGCCGCGTCGAACTCGCCCACGATCTCGTGGGTGATCGTCTGGCCGTGCTTGGGCACGGTGAAGAGGTTCTTCTTCGCGTCCTCGACCGCCTTGGCGATCGCGAGGGGGACCTCGCGCGCCTTGCCGTAGCCGAGGCCGACCCGGTCGACCTCGTCCCCGATCGCGACCAGGGCGGTGAACGAGAAGCGGCGGCCGCCCTTGACGACCTTGGCCACGCGGTTGATCTCGATGACCCGCTCCTTCAGCTCGCGGGTGGCGGCGACGTCGCTCAAAACTGGAGCCCTCCCTCGCGGGCGCCCTCGGCGAGCGCCTTCACGCGTCCGTGGTACAGGTAGCCGCCGCGGTCGAACACGCAGCGCTCGATGCCGGCCCGCTTCGCCGCGGCGGCGAGGGCACGACCGACCTCGCGCGCCTGCTCGGTCTTGGAGCCGGCCGTCCGGGCGACCGTCGTCCAGGCGGCGGAGGCGAGCGTGTGCCCGCGCTCGTCGTCGACGAGCTGCGCGAAGATGCCGCGGTTGGAGCGGAACACGACCAGGCGCGGGCGCTCGGCCGTCCCCGAGACCTTCCCGCGCACGCGGCGGTGGCGGCGCCGGCGCGCCTCCCGGGTCGAGAGCGTGCTCATGCCCGCTTGCCCACCTTCCGGCGCACGTGCTCGCCCTGGTAGCGGATGCCCTTGCCCTTGTACGGCTCGGGGGGGCGCACCTTGCGGATCTCGGCCGCGGTCTGCCCGACGAGCTGCTTGTCGATGCCGCGGACGACGATCTGGTTCGGCGCCGGCACCTCGAACGTGATGCCCTCGCGCGGCCGGATCACGACGGGGTGCGAGTAGCCGACCGCGAGCTCGAGGTCGGAGCCCTTGAGCTGCGCGCGGTACCCGACGCCCTGGATCTCCAGCCGCTTCTCGAAGCCCTTGGTCACGCCTTCCACCATGTTCGCGACGAGCGTGCGCGTGAGGCCGTGCAGCGCCCGGTCCTCGCCGCGCTCGGTGGGCCGCGTGACGCGCAGCTCGGAGCCCTCCCGCTCGATCAGGATCCGCGCGGGGACGGCCTGGCTCAGCTCGCCGAGGGGCCCCGTCACCTGCACGCGCCCCGGGGCGAGGGCCACGGCGACCCCTTCCGGCACCTCGATCGGTCGTCTTCCGATCCTGCTCATCGTCCGCGCGCCCTCACCAGACGAAGGCGATGACCTCGCCGCCGACGCCGCGCCTCGCGGCCTCGCGGCTCGAGATCACCCCGGTCGAGGTGGACAGGATCGCGGTCCCGAGTCCGCCGAGCACGCGCGGCAGCCGGTCCTTGCGGGCGTACACGCGCCGGCCGGGCCGGGAGACGCGCTTCAGGTCGGTGATCACCCGCCGGCGGTCGCGGGAGTACTTCAGCTCGATGACGAGCGTCGCCACCGGCTCCCCGGGGACCACCCGGTAGCCCTTGATGTATCCCTCCTCCGCCAGGATGCGCGCGATCTCCTCCTTCAGGCGGGAGGTCGGCATCGAGACGGAGTCGTGCAACGCCCGGTTCGCGTTGCGGATGCGGCTCAGCATGTCGGCGATCGGATCGGTCAGCATCGTTCCCCGTCCCTCACCACGAGCTCTTCGTCATCCCGGGGATCACGCCCTGGTGCGCCAGCTCCCGCAGGCAGATCCGGCAGACGCCGAACTTGCGGTAGACCGCGCGCGGGCGGCCGCAGCGGCTGCAGCGCGAGTAGGCGCGCACGCGGTACTTGGGCGTCCGCTGCTGCTTGACGACGAGCGACTTCTTGGCCATGGCTCCTACTGATCCCTTCTCTCGCCGGCGAACGGCAGCCCGAGCGCCGCGAGGAGCGCGAGCCCGTGCTCGTCCGAGGTCGCCGAGGTGGTGATGGCGATGTCCAGCCCGCGGATCGACGGGACCTTGTCGTAGTCGATCTCGGGGAAGATGATCTGCTCCCTGATCCCGATCGAGTAGTTCCCCCGCCCGTCGAACGCTCGCGGGTCGAGGCCGCGGAAGTCGCGGATGCGCGGGAGCGCGATCGAGACGAGCCGGTCGAGGAACTCGTACATCCGCGCCCCGCGCAGGGTGACCCGCGCGCCGACCGGCATCCCGGCCCGCAGCTTGAAGCTCGCGATCGACTTCTTCGCCCGCCGTACCTGCGCCCGCTGACCGGCGATCACGGTCAGCTCGTCGATCGCCGCGTCGAGCGCCTTGGCGTCGGTCTTCGCCTCGCCCACGCCCATGTTCAGGGTGACCTTGGTCACGCGCGGGACCTGCATGATCGAGTCGAGGCCGAGCTCCTCCCGCAGGCGCGGGCGCACCTCGCGCTCGTAGCGCTCCTTGAGGCGCGGCACGTACGTCTCGGCGGCGGGGGCCGTCGCGCTCACCGGTCCAGCTCCTGGCCGCAGCCCGCCCGCTTGCAGACCCGCACCCGCACGAGCCCGCCCTTGGCCTCCTTCTCGGCGATCCCGACCCTGGTCGGGTTCCCGCACACCGGACAGACCACCATCACGTTCGCGACCGGGATGGGAGCCGGCTTGTCGATGATCCCGCCCGGGATGATCTGCGCGCCTCCCATCCGGGAGGAGTCCTTGATCGGCCGCGGCCGGGTATGCCGCTTGGCCACGTTCAGGTTCTCGACGATCACCCGCCGCTCGGACGGGCGCGCCTCGAGCACGCGGCCGCGCTTGCCGCGGTCCTTGCCGGCGATGATCTGGACGAGGTCGCCCTTCTTCACCTTCATCTTGGCGGGCATCGAGCTAGAGGACCTCCGGAGCGAGGCTGACGATCTTCATGAAGTTCTTCTCGCGCAGCTCGCGCGCGACGGGCCCGAAGATCCGCGTCCCGCGCGGGTTGGACTGGTTGTCGATGAGGACGGCGGCGTTCTCGTCGAAGCCGATGAGCGTGCCGTCGTCCCGGCTGTAGGGCTTCTTCGTGCGCACGACGACCGCTCGCACGACCTCGCCCTTCTTGACCGCGCCCTGCGGCGTGGCCGACTTCACGGTAGCAACGATCACGTCCCCCACCCGGGCGTACCGGCGGTGCGAGCCGCCGAGCACGCGGATGCACAGGAGCTCACGGGCCCCCGTGTTGTCCGCGACCTTCAGGCGTGACTCCTGCTGGATCACTTCGCCTCTTCCACGATCTCGCTCAGCCGCCAGCGCTTGAGGCGCGAGAGTGGGCGCGTCTCGACCACGCGGACGATGTCCCCCACCTTCGCGCGGTTGTGCTCGTCGTGCGCGTGGAGCTTCGTGCTCCGGCGGATGACCTTCTTGTACACGGGGTGCGCCTTGACCGTGTCCACGCGGACGACGATCGTCTTGTCCGCGGACGCGGAGACGACCGTCCCCTGCCGCTCCTGCCGGCGCCCGCGCGCCCGCTCCGGCTTGGGGAGGCGGACGATCGGCTTGCGCTCGCCCGAGCCGGCCCGCCGGCGCTTGGGCCGCGGCGGGCGCAGCCGGCGCGGAAGGCGCTTGCGCTTGCGCTTCGGCTCTGTCGCCGGCGCTTCTGCCTCGGCGGGCTCCGGGGTCGCCTCGGCCGCCGGCTCGCTGGGTGCCTCCCCGGGCTGCTCGACCTGCTCGGGCTCCGGGGTCGCCTCGGCCGCCGGCTCGCCCGGTGCCTCCCCGGGCTGCTCCACGTGCTCCTGCTCCTGCTCTTCGGCCATCTAGCCTCGTCCTCGCCCTCGTTCGTTCTTCACGGTCAGGATGCGGGCGATCTCCCGCTTGGCGGTCCGCAACCGCGCGCTGTTTTCGAGCACGCCGGTCGCGGACTGGAAGTGAATGTGGAAGAGCTCCTGCCGCGTCTCGGCCAGCCGGCGGTCGAGCTCCTCGTCGGAGAGTGCCCGCAGCTCCTTAGCGCGCAAAGAGATCGACCTCCCGCTTGACGAACTTCGTCTTCACCGGCAGCTTCTGGCTCGCCAGGCGGAGCGCCTCCTTCGCGAGCGGCTCTGGCACGCCGGCCAGCTCGAACATGACGCGGCCGGGCTTGACCACGGCGACCCAGCCCTCGGGCGAGCCCTTGCCGGAGCCCATGCGCGTCTCCGCCGGCTTCTTCGTCACCGGCTTGTCGGGGAAGAGGTTGATCCAGACCTTCCCCGAGCGGCGGATCTTCCGGGTGGCCGCGATGCGGGCAGCCTCGATCTGCCGGTTGGTGATCCAGCCGGACTCGAGCGCCTTGAGCCCGTAGTCGCCGAACTGCACGGTCGTTTGGCCCTTGGCCACGCCGTCGCGGCGGCCGCGGTGGTAGCGGCGGAACTTCGTCTTGCGCGGCATCAGCATCAGCTCTCACCCCCGCTCGCGGGTGGCTCGGAGGGGGCGGCCTCGCCCTCCCCGACGGGGTCGGCCGCGGGCGGCACCTCCTGCCGCGGGGGCGCCGGACGGC
>DATMAP010000097.1:0-9682 GCA_035559835.1 Gaiellaceae bacterium | reverse complement strand
GCGGTCGTGACCGCCAGGCGCGGCGGCGGGTCGAGGTCGCCGGGGCGGTAGCGTTCCGCCTCGTCCTTGCCGCTCCCCACGAGCGCGTCCAGCTCGACGGCCGCGCGGGCGAGCGTGGCCAGCTCGCGGGCGGTCGCGACGAGCACGCGCGCGCGGCGCGCGGCGAGGACCGCGTCCACGTCGCCGGCGCAGAGGTAGACGGCGTCGCAGCGGGCCAGCTCGTGCCAGGGCAGGGAGGCGTCGTGCCCCCGCGGATGGAGCTTCGGCCCGACCGTCGTGATCGTCCGCTCCCCGCTCCCGTCCACGTAGGTGACGGCGCGCCGCTGCGGCCGGTCGACGAACGACGCGCGCACCTCGACACCCCGCCCCTCCAGCTCCTCCTTCGCCCGCCGGCCGAGGGGGTCTGCGCCCAGCTCGGTCAAGAAGAGCACGGACTCGGCAAGCTGGGCGAGCTGGATCGCGGCCACCGCGCCGCCGCCGCCCGCCTGCTCCCAGGACTCCTCGGCCGCGACGATCTCGCCCGGCCGCGGGACCCGCTCCACGCGGAGGAACTCGATCCACTCGACATGGCCGACCACGGCCGCGCGCACGGGAGACATGCTCACAGATCGGCAGGCCGGCGCGTTTCCCCGCGATGATGCAGGCGGTGGCGATCCCTCCCTTCGAGCGCTTCTACGAGCAGCACCGGGACGAGGTCTTGCGCCTGCTCCGCCGCCGTCTGGGCGCCGCGCGCGCCGACGACGCCTTCCAGGAGACGTTCCTGCGGGCGCTCCAGGCCTACCCCCGGCTCGCGCACGGGGAGCACCTCCGGGCGTGGGTGCTGACGATCGCCCGCAACGTCGCCGTGGACGCGCTCCGGCGCCAGCGGACGGACGGCGGCGAGCCCACCGAGCAGGCGGTCGAGGATCGCCGGCCCGCCTACCGCGAGCTGGCCGGCCTCACCGACGGGCTCCCCCCGAAGGAGCGGGCCGCGGTCGTCCTCCGCTACGGGTACGACCTTCCCTACGACCAGATCGCGGCCGCGCTCGGCTCGAGCGAGGGCGCGGCGCGGCAGGCCGCGTCCACGGGCGTGCGCCGGCTGCGCAGGAGGATCACGCCATGACCGTCCCCCACGATCTCGACCGCCGCTTCCGCGAGGCCGCGGCCGCCCTCCGGCTCGTGGACGCCTCTTTCGACATCGTCGAGTCGCCGCTCGGCCCGCTCCTCGTCGCGGTCTCCGATCGGGGCCTGGCGGCGGTGTCCTACGACCCGAAGCCCGAGGCGGCGCTCGAGCGGATCGCCCGGATCGCCGGGCCGCGGGTGCTCCGCTCGCCCCGCGCCGTAGAGGAGGCGCGCCGCGAGCTGGACGAGTACTTCGCCGGCCGCCGCCGCGTCTTCGACCTCGCGCTCGACCTGCGCGGCCTTGCCTCTTTCACCGTCTCGGTGCTGGGCGAGCTCGCGCGCGTCCCGTACGGGACGACGACCACGTACGGCGCCTTGGCGGCACGGGTCGGCCGGCCCCGCTCGGCGCGGGCGGTGGGGACGGTGATGAACCGCAACCGCCTCCCCATCGTCCTCCCCTGCCACCGCGTGGTCGGCTCGGGCGGCGACCTCGTCGGCTACGCGGGCGGGCTCGAGCGCAAGGTCGCCCTGCTCGAGCTCGAGGGCGTGCTCTGACCTACGCGGCGCGAGATCCCTCGCGCGGTCACTCGAGCAGCCGGTAGCCGACGCCCCACACGTTGACGACGAAGCTGTCCTCGGGAGCGAGGCAGAGCTTCTTCCGCAGGCGCGACGCGTGCGACTCGAGCGTCCGCGTCCGTCCGAGCGTGCGGTAGCCCCACACGTCCCGCAGCAGCTCCGCCTTCGTGAACACGCGCTCGGGGTCGGCGGCGAGGCGCACGAGGAGCTCGAACTCCCGCGCCGAGAGCGAGACGGGCGTGTCGCGGACGGTCGCGCGGCGAGTGCGGCGGTCGACGACGAGGTCGCCTGCGACGAGCACCTCGGCGCTCGAGGTGGTCGTGCGGCGGAGCAGGGCGCGGATCCGCGCGAGCAGCTCCTCGTAGGCGAAGGGCCGTCCGAGCACGTCGTCGGCCCCCCGGTCGAGGGCGCGCACGCGCTCAACCGGGTCCGAGGAGGGCGCGAGCACGATCACCGGGACGTTCCGGTCCCAGCTCCGGCCGGGCTCGCCCCGGCGCAGGCGCAGGCAGAGATCCAGCTCCCCGAGCAGCACGAGGTCGGGCCGCGCCCGCTCGGCGAGGTCGAGGGCTTCGCTCCGGCGGGCCGCCCCCAGGACGTCGAAGCCGTCGTCGCGGAGCTGGCGGCCCAGGTACTCGCGCGTCTCGGGCTCGGGCTCGGCGACGAGGACGGCGTTCGGCATGCCCCGACGCTAGCCCCGCCGCGCCCGTCGCGCCAGATGTCCTTTGTCGCGAAAGCGTGACAAGCGTTCCTCAGCCGGCTCTCGCGCACGTGGCCGGAGTGGCCGGGGCGGCCGGCGGCCGCGCTCGCGCCCGGCGCAGCTCAGAGGCGCCCGTGGCGGAGGACGCCCCAGATCAGCCAGAGGCCGAAGGCCCCCGAGATCACGAAGCCGAGGAAGGAGAGCAGGTGCAGGCCCATGACCTGCGGCCCCTCGTCGCCGAACACGCCGATGATCGAGGAGCCGACCAGCCCCCCGGCGACGACGAGCGCCACCGAGAGCCGGTTCGACGCCTGGTCGACGTGCTCGTCCAAGCGGTCGAGGCCGGGGTTCTCGAAGCGCACCTGCAGCGTCCCGTCCCGCATGCGCTCGAGGACGTCGCTCACCTGGTAGGGGAGCTGGCGCGCGAGCGCGCCGAGCATGAGCGCCTCCGTCCGCGCGCGCCTGGCCACGACGCGGGGCTGGAAGCGGTCGGCGAGCAGCCCGCGCGCGTACGGCTTCGCCACCTCGAAGACGTTGAAGTCGGGGTACACCTCCTGGCCCACGGAGGCGAGGGTGGCGATCGCCTTGTCGAGCATCACGAACCGCGAGGGCAGCTTCAGGTTCAGCGAGTAGATGAGCTGGAAGGCCTCCCGGATGACCTGTAACGGGTCGATGTCCGAGAGCCGCGTCCCGTAGTAGCGGTCGAAGAGGACGCGCAGCTCGTCGCGGAACTCCTGCTCCCGCTCGGGCGGGTAGCGGACGCCCAGCTCCCGTAGCCGCCGAGGGATCGCGTCCACGTTCTCGGTCGCCGCGTCCACGAACAGGCGCGTGAGCTTGGTCATGTCGTCCTCGGTCAGCTTCCCCGCCTGCCCGAAGTCGACGAGGCCCAGCTCGCCCGATTCGAGCACGAACACGTTCGCGGGGTGAGGATCGGAGTGGAAGAACCCGTGCCGGAAGACCATCGTCATCCACGTGTCCGCCATCCGGTAGGCGATCTCCCGCCGCTCGTCGGGCCGCATCGCGTCCAGGTCCAGCTCCGACACCTTCGTCCCGTGCAGGAACTCGAGCGTGAGCAGGCGGCGCGTCGAGTAGGGGCGGATCACGCGCGGGACGACGACCCCGCGCTCGTGGGCGAAGTTCCGGTAGAAGGTCTCCGCGTTGCGGGCCTCGTGGCCGTAGTCGAGCTCGAGCCGGATCGAGCGCGCGAACTCCTCCACGACCTCCTCCGGGTCGACGAACTCGAGCGCCCGCACCCGCTCGCGCAGCAACCGCGCGGCCTGGTAGAGGAGGCCGAGATCGGCCTCGATCTGGCGCTCCGCCGCCGGCCGCTGCACCTTGACCGCGACCTCCCGGCCGTCCGGGAGCACGGCGTGGTGCACCTGGCCGATGGACGCGGAGGCCAGCGGCGTCTCGTCGAAGGCGAGGAAGGCCTGCTCCACGGTCAGGTCCAGCTCGGCCTCGACCACCTCCCGGACCTGCTCGAAGGGGAACGGCCTGACGTCGTCCTGCAGGCCGCGCAGCTCGACCACGATGTCCGGGGGGACGAGGTCGGGCCGCGTCGAGAGGAGCTGGCCGAACTTGACGAAGGTCGGGCCGAGCTCGTCGAGCAGCTCCCGCAGGCGGCGGCCGCGGTCGGACGGGGGGCCCTCCAGCTCGCCGTCCCCGCTCGGGCCGAACAGCTCGGCGAGCCGGTTCCGGCGCAGGAAGTACCCGAACCCGTGGCGGGTCGCGATCTGCGCGATCTCGGACAGCCGCCCGAGGTTGCGCTGCTGAGCCGCCCGCGGCGTGGGCATGTCCTCAGTGTGGCACGGTACCGGCGTCGGGGCCAGCCAGCCCGCCGGCCTCGGCGGCCTTGCCCGGAGCTCGACCCGAAGCCTCCCGGTCTTCGATCAGCGCACGCAACCGGTCGAGTGCGCGATGGAGCGCGACCTCGACTGCATTCACCTTCATGTCGAGCAGCTTGCCGATCTCCCTGGAGCGCAGGTCGGAGCCGTACCTGAGGGCGATCAGCTCCCGGTCGCGAGGAGAGAGCCGTGCGACCGCGGCCGCGAGGTCGAGCCGCATCCCCGCCGCGTCGGCGGGGTCGGTGAACGCACGCTGCTCGGTCGTCGCGTAGAGATCCGGCTCGCTCGCGAGCACCTCGGCCGCCCGCGACTGCAGCGTGTCCTCAACGACACGGCGTGCGATCCCGACGAGCCACGCCGTCGGCGGGCCCTTGGACGGGTCGTAGCTCCCGCGATACCGAAGAGCGCGCTCGAACGTCTCGCTCGTCACGTCCTCCGCCGCCGGCCCTTCGCCGAGCCGGTACGCAGCGTATGCGTAGACGCGCCTCACGAGCGGAGCCGGGTCCCGAAGCGGGTCCGTCATCGCCGTCGTCTCACTCCCCACCCTCCATTGCCACATTCTGCGCGTCCTGCGGCGCGCCGCAACAGCGGCTAGCGGCCGAGCAGGCGCCACCGACCCCGAGCCGCAGGCCGCAAGGGCACGTCCTCGCCGGCGAGCAGCGCGGCGGGGACGTGGTCGACGAGCCAGCGCGCGAGTCCGGCGTCGCCCAGCGCCGCCTCGACCGTGGGTAGCCCCGCGCTCGGCCCGTAGGGGCCGTGCGCGTCGGTCGAGACGAGGTGCGCAAGGCCCAGCGCAAGGAGCGCCCGCGAGCACTCCGCGGCAGCTCGTCCGAGAGCGCCGCTGACGGACGCAGCCGTGAGCTGGACGAGGCCGCCCAGCCGGACGACGTCCTCGAGCACGGCCGGGCGCTCCTGCACATCCGGGTTGCGCTCCGGGTGCGCGATCACGGGCACGATGCCCTCACGCCGGAGCGCGGCGCACGTCCGCGCCAGGTCGAGCGGGATCCCGACGTACGGGTACTCGAGCAGGAGGAGCGCAGGATTGCCGCCCAGGCCGAAGCGCGCCCGCTCCTCCCGGGAAAGCTCGCCGAGCATGGGGAGCGCGATCTCGCCACCGCCTCGCACGTCGACCGTGATTCCGGCCCTCGCGACCGCCTCCCTGACCTCGGCGAGCGCGGCCTCCATCGCCTCCGCGCACGTCGGCCAGTCGTCACGGACGTGCGGAGTCGCGGCCACGACCCGCACGCCGTCCGCGGCCGCCAGTCGCACGAGCTCTACCGCCTCGGACAGGGTTGTCGCCCCGTCGTCCAGGCCGGGAAGGACGTGCGCGTGGAGGTCGATCATCGCATCTCCTCGGGTTGCGAAGGCCGCTCCAACGATAGGCGACCAATGTCGACACGGGTCCTGCTCCGGCCCCACCAGAAGTCCAGGTTGAAAAGGGCGCCCTACGGGACTACCGTTGGATGCGGAGCCTGACTGTCGTCAAGGGAAACGTTGCGGCGTAAGACCTCGGGGGGGTAGCGCCTGACTCGACAAGAGCGCTCTGCAGATGCGGTCACCACGGGGAGAGGGAAGGACGTAGGTGGAGAGGATCGAGGTACGTGAGGGGACGTCGCTGTCGGCCTACCTCCGGGTCGTACGGCGGCGATTGTGGCTAGTCCTCCTGTGCGCAGTCCTCGTCCCCGCGGCAGCGGTCTTCTTCAGCCTGCGCCAGACGCCGATCTACGAGTCCTCGGCCGAGGTCTACATCAACAAGCAGAATCTCGCCTCGGCACTCACCGGCGTCGAGGACACGACGCTCTTCGTCGACGAGGAGCGCGCCGCCGACACGCAGGCCGGCCTCGCGTCCGTCCCCGAGGTCGCATCCCGCGCGCTCCGGCGCGCGAACGTCACCGATCGCTCGCCCGAGGACCTCCTCGACGCGTCCTCGGTCAGCCCCAAGGGCCTCACCGACATTCTCGAGTTCACGGTCCGTGACCGCGACCCACGCGTCGCTCGGAACCTCGCCACCGCGTACGCCGAGGCGTTCACCGACTACCGCGCCATGCTCGACACCCAGGCGATCACGGCGGCTCGCAAGGAAGTGGTCGAGAAGATGCTCGTGCTCGAGCAGGAGAACCGTCAGGACGATCCGCTCTACCAGCGGCTGCGGGAGAGCGAGCAGCTGCTCGCGACGATGAGCGTGCTCCAGACGTCGCGGGCCACGGTCGTCCGGCCCGCCGAGATGGGCGTGCAGGTCTCGCCGCAGCCCGTGCGCAACGGCGTGCTCGGGCTCGCGCTCGGGCTCGTGCTCGGCCTCGGCCTGGCCTTCGCCCGAGATGCGCTCGACACGCGCGTCCGCTCCGCCGCGTCGGTCGGCGAGCACCTCCGCCTGCCGCTCCTCGCACGCCTGCCGGCCCCTCCGCGCAAGCTCGCGAAAGCCGACAAGCTCGTCATGCTCGATCAGCCGACCAGCCCCGGCGCCGAGACGTTCCGGATCCTGCGCACGAACCTCGAGTTCGCACGCTTGGAGAGCGACAACCTGCGCACGATCGTCGTCACGAGCGCCGCAGAGCAGGAGGGAAAGTCCACGACCGCCGCCAACCTCGCGGTCGCCTTCGCCCGCGCCGGCAAGCGGGTCGCGCTCGTCGACCTCGACCTCCGCAAGCCCTACCTCCACCGTTTCTTCGGCCTCGCTCGCGCCCAGGGCATCACCGACGTCGCCCTCGGCCACGTGTCGCTCGAGGACGCGCTCGAACCGATCGCGTTCGGCCCCGCCGACCCGGCGAGCAACGGCCGCGACCCCGACCCGCGTCCCGGCTCCGCCCGCGACACCGGCACCCTCGCCGTCCTCGTCTCAGGGCCGCTCCCGCCCGACCCGGGCGAGTTCGTCGGCACGCGCCGCGTCGCCGAGATCCTCCGCGACCTGCGCTCCCGGTACGACTTCGTCATCGTGGACACGCCGCCCGCCCTCGCGGTCGGCGACGCCATGACCCTCGGCGCGATCGCCGACGGGATCCTCGTCGTCGCCCGCCTCGACGTCATCCGCCGTCCGATGCTGAGCGAGCTTCGCCGCCTGCTCGAGAGCGTGCCGACGCCGAAGCTCGGCTTCGCGGTCGCCGGCTTCCGCCGGGAGGAGGGCTACGGGTACGGCTACGGGTACGGGTACGGGTACGGGTACGGGTATGGCGGCCGCGGCGACGAGCGCGGCGCCCACCGTGGGCAGACCGACGAAGGGAGGGAGCCCGCGGCAGCCGAGACAGGGGGCGTCGCGTGACCCTTCCGGCCTCTTCCTCGCCGCCCGCGCTCCCGGCCCCCCGGCCGGCAGACCTCGCGATCGCGGACCTCGTCGACCAGCGCACCCGCGCGCTGATCGAGCGTCGCCGCGCGGGGAAGACCCGCCGACGCGGCTGGCTCGTCCGCCGTGCGCTCGCCGCGGCGGACGTCGTCGGCCTGCTCGCCGCGTTCGTCGTCGCGCAGGCGCTCTTCGGCGAGACCAACCCGAACGCGCCCGTAGACCGCGTGTCGCCGCTCTGGGAGGTAGTCGTCTTCGCCGTCACGCTCCCGGGCTGGATCGTGCTCGCCCGCCTGTACGGCCTCTACGCGGGCGACGAGACGCGTGCCGACCATTCGACGGTGGACGACGTCGTCGGCGTGCTCAACATGGTCACGTTCGGAACCTGGGTCTTCTTCACCGCGACGTGGCTGACGGGCATCGCCGACCCCACCATCCCCAAGCTCGTCACCTTCTGGGCGATCGCGGTCGTGGGGGTGCCAGCGCTGCGGGTGGTCGCGCGTGCGCTCTGCCGCCGCACCGACACGTACCTCCAGAACACGATCGTCGTCGGCGCAGGACACGTCGGCCAGCGGGTGGCGCAGAAGCTCATCCAGCATCCCGAATACGGCGTCAACGTCGTCGGTTTCGTGGACGACAACCCGCGTGAGCGGGCCGAAAGCCTCGGCGGCGTCGCGCTGCTCGGCGGGATCGCCCGCCTGCCGGAACTCTGCGCCGAGCTCGATGTCGAGCGGGTGATCGTCGCCTTCTCGCTCGCGCAGCATCCCGAGACCCTCGAGCTGATCCGGGAGCTGAACAGCCGCGACGTGCAGGTAGACGTGGTCCCCCGGCTGTTCGAGGCGCTCGGCGCACAAGCGCAGATCCACGCCGCCGAGGGCCTGCCGCTGATCGCGCTGCCGCCCGCCCGTCTGGCCCGCTCGTCGCTCTTCCTCAAGCGCGCGCTCGACCTCACCCTCGCCTGCTTCGGCCTCCTCGTGCTCGCGCCGCTCCTGGCCGCGATCGCGATCGCGATCAAGCTCGACTCACCCGGGCCGGTTCTCTTCCGCCAGGTGCGGATGGGCCGCGGCGGCCGCACCTTCCGGATCCTCAAGTTCCGGACGATGAGCGCCGACGCCGACGAGCGCAAGGCCGAGGTCGCTCACCTGAACAAGCACCTTGCCGACGACCCGCGTATGTTCAAGATCCCCGACGACCCGCGCGTGACGCGCGTGGGGCGCTTCCTCCGCCGGGCCTCGCTCGACGAGCTGCCGCAGCTCTTCAACGTCCTCCGCGGCGAGATGAGCCTCGTCGGACCGCGCCCGATCATCCTCGACGAGCATCAGCACGTGAACGGCTGGGCGCTTCGCCGCCTCGACCTCAAGCCCGGCATCACCGGTCTCTGGCAAGTGCTCGGCCGCGACGACATCCCGTTCGAGGAGATGGTGCAGCTCGACTACCAGTACGTGACCTCCTGGACGCTCGCCGGCGACCTGAAGCTGATCGCGAGGACGATCCCCGTGCTCCTCGCCGGCCAGCACGGGGCCTGACGTGGCAGCGGCAGCGCTCCCTGCCGCCGACGTGCTCGGCGTGGACGTCGCCGTCGGCACCGTCGAGTCGGCCGCCCACGCGGTCATCGCTCGCGCCCTGTCCGGCGAGGGCGGCCACGCGGTGCTCTGCAACGTCCACGTCCTGATGACGGCGCGGAAGCACCGGGAGCTGCTGGCCGCGCTGCACAGAGCGTGGGCGGTCTTCCCCGACGGCGCGCCGGTGGCCTGGATGCAGCGACGCCTGGGCTGCCCGGAGGCCGAGCGGGTGGGCGGGCCCGACCTCATGCCCGCCGTGCTCGACCGCGGCAGGGAGCGGGGCCTGCGCCACGCCTTCGTGGGCTCGACGCAGGATGTGCTCGACCGCCTCGTGGCCACGATGGAGGGACGCTACCCGGGGGTCGAGATCGTGCTCGCCCTCGCTCCGGCTCCGGGCGCCGAGGACGACCCAGCCACGCTCGCCGCGGTGCGCGCGGCATCACCGCACGTCGTCTGGGTGGCGCTCGGGGCGCCGAAGCAGGAGCTCTGGATGGCGCGCACGGCCGCCGCGCTGACGCCGGCGCTGCTCGTCGGCGTCGGGGCGGCCTTCGACTTCCACGCCGGCACGAAGGCCCGGGCGCCGGGCTGGATGCAGCAGGCCGGGCTGGAGTGGCTGCACCGGCTCGCG
>DATMAP010000096.1:0-4451 GCA_035559835.1 Gaiellaceae bacterium | reverse complement strand
CCCCTCGCCCTGGGAGAGCTCGCGGCGGCCGCGCGGACGAGCGCGGAGGCGGCCAGCGGGCGCTTCGCGTTCGCGTTCACGGTCTCGGGAGAGGGTCTGGACGAGCCGCTCGCCTTCTCGGGCGAGGGAGCCTTCGACGCGGCCGCGAAGCGCGCCGCCGTCACCCTCGACCTCTCCTCCTTCGGCGCCCTCTTGGGCGGGCTCGTCTCGGGCCTGGGTGCGGGCGAGGCGCCGGAGCTGGACGATCCTGCGGCCTGGCGATTCGAGCTGGTGCAGGACGGCGAGGCCACGTACGTCCGAGCGCCCGTGCTCGCCGGCCGCCTGCCGACCGGGAAGTCCTGGGTGCGCTCGGAGCGGGTGTCCGGCTCCGCGCTCCCCGGCCTCGACCTCGGGCAGCTCGAGCAGCTCGCAGGCGGCGATCCCCGGACGCTGCTCGAGGCCCTGGAGGCCGTCTCCGGCCGGATCGAGGTCGTGGGCGTCGAGGAGCTGCGCGGCGTGGCGGTGACGCACTACCGGGCGACGATCGATGCGGCGGCGGCCGCCTCCGGGGACGGCGCCCGCGCGCCCCTCGCCGGGGAGCTGCTCGAGCAGGCAGGCCTCGCCTCGCTCCCGCTCGACGTCTGGCTCGACGGCGCCGGGCTCGTCCGCAAGCTGGCTCTGGTCGCCCGGGAGACGCGGCCGGGGACGGCCGAGCGGGCGCAGGCGGCGATCACCTTCGAGCTGTGGGACTACGGCGAGGATGTCGAGATCGAGCTCCCGCCCGCCGCGCAGGTCGCCGACGCCGCAACCCTCGGCCCGTAGGGGCACAATGGGCCCATGGCCGGGCCCCTTCCCGACCGCGTCGAGGCCTTCGTCCGCCGGCACGAGCTGATCCCGCCGGGCGGCGAGGTCGTCTGCCTCGTCTCCGGCGGCCCCGACTCCACCTGTCTCTGGCACGTTCTCGGCGCCCTCGGCTACCGGGTCTCGGCGGTCCACGTGAGCCACGGGCTCCGCGGCGCCGAGTCCGAAGAGGACGCCCGCTTCTGCCGTGAGGTCCTGGGGGCGGAGGTCCTCCAGCCAAGTGACACTTTGTCACAAGCGGCGAGCGAGGCTGCCCTCCGGGGAGTGCGCTACCGGCTCACCGAGGGCCGCGGGCTCCGCGCGACCGGTCACACCGCCTCCGACCAGGTCGAGACCGTCCTCTACCGGCTCGTCTCCTCCGGGAGCACGAAGGGGATCAAGGTGCGCCGGGAGGACGGGGTCGTGCGGCCCCTGCTCGAGGTCTGGCGCGAGGAGACGGAGGCCTACTGCCGCGAGCAGGGGCTCCCCTACCGGGTCGACTCCTCGAATCGGGAGACGAAGCGTGGCCTCATCCGCGAGGAGATCCTCCCCCTGCTCCGCCGCCTGCACCCCGGCGCCGAGCGGAACCTGCTCGCGCTCGCCGGAGAGCGCCCCCGCCTGCCGCGCGCGCTCGAGCGGACGCTCGCGGAGCTCCTGGCCTCGACCGCGGGGACGAAGGCGGCCGACCTCGGCGGGGGGATCAGGGCCGTGCGCGAGTACGACCGCGTCCGCCTGGAGGGGACCGTGCGGTTCGGGCCTTGGCGGCTGGAGAGCTCGCTGCCCGGGCTCGCCGTGCGCACCCGGAGGCCCGGGGATCGGCTCGCGGGACGGCGCAAGAAAGTGCAGGATCTGCTCGTGGACGCGAAGGTGCCGAGGGCGGAGCGCGACGCCTGGCCGCTCGTCGTGGCCGGAGACGACGCGGTCGTCGCCGTCCCCGGGATCGCCGAGGCGCCGGGCTGGGAGGGCGCGGTGCGCGCCTGGCGGGAGGAGGCATGACTCAGGCCGAGCTGGAGCGCGGGGTCGGCGAGGTCCTGATCGACGCGCCCACCCTCCGTGCGCGCGTGGCCGAGCTGGGGGCGGAGATCTCGGCCGACTACGAGGGGCGCGACCTGCTCTTGGTCGGCGTCCTCAAGGGCGCCGTCTTCTTCATGGCCGACCTGATGCGCGAGCTGACGGTGCCCTGCGAGATCGACTTCATGGCCATCTCGAGCTACGGAGCCGCCACCGACTCCTCCGGGGTCGTCCGGATCCTCAAGGACCTCGACATCAACGTCGCCGGTCGCGAGGTGCTCGTCGTCGAGGACATCATCGACTCGGGGCTCACGCTCTCGTACCTGATCCGCAGCCTCCGGGCGCGCAAGCCCGCCTCGCTCGAGGTGGTCGCCCTCCTGACCAAGCCCGCGCGGCGCGAGATCGACGTGCAGGTGCGCTACGTCGGCTTCGAGATCCCGAACCGGTTCGTGATCGGCTACGGTCTCGACTTCGCCGAGCGCTACCGCAACCTGCCCTACGTGGCCGTCCTGCACCCCGACCTCGTGCCGGATGCCACCTGAGCGGGCAACGCGACCGTAACGGGGGAGCGTCGAGGGCGGCCCGGGTGCCGAAGAGGCAGGGTGCTACCCTGCGAGCACCGACGTGAACCGGTTCTTCCGTAGCGCGCTCTTCCCGCTGATCATCATCGTCCTGCTCGTCTACCTGGCGAGCCAGACGCTCCTGCCCGGCCGCTCCGAGCAGCGCAAGGTCACCTACTCGGACCTGATCGCCGAGGTCAAGGCGGGCAACGTCAACGACGTCCTCTTCACCCCCTCGAAGCAGCAGATCAACGCCACCCTGGTCAGCGGGGAGAAGGTCAAGGTCAACTACCCGAGCCCGGAGTCGGCGCTCGCCTTCGAGAACCTGCTCGAGAAGGAGAACGTCGAGTACGACTCCAAGGGGACGGGCTCGTCGGCCTGGTGGGCGCTGCTCGTCAACGTGCTCCCGTTCGTGATCCTGATCGCCTTCTGGATCTTCCTCATGAACCAGGTGCAGGGCGGCGGCTCGAAGGTGATGAGCTTCGGCAAGAGCCGCGCGAAGCGCATGTCTCCCGACTCGCCCAAGGTCACCTTCAAGGACGTGGCCGGGGCGGACGAGGCGGTCGAGGAGCTGCAGGAGATCAAGGAGTTCCTCGAGAACCCGAAGAAGTTCCAGGCGCTCGGGGCACGCATCCCCAAGGGCGTGCTCCTGTACGGGCCGCCGGGCACGGGCAAGACCCTGCTCGCGCGCGCCGTCGCCGGCGAGGCGGGGGTGCCCTTCTTCTCCATCTCCGGCTCCGACTTCGTGGAGATGTTCGTCGGGGTCGGCGCCTCGCGCGTGCGCGACCTCTTCGAGCAGGCCAAGCAGGCCTCCCCCTGCATCATCTTCATGGACGAGATCGACGCCGTCGGACGACACCGCGGCGCCGGTCTGGGCGGCGGCCACGACGAGCGCGAGCAGACCTTGAACCAGCTCCTCGTCGAGATGGACGGCTTCGAGATGAAGGACAACATCATCCTCATCGCGGCCACCAACCGCCCCGACATCCTCGACCCGGCGCTCCTGCGCCCGGGCCGCTTCGACCGCCAGATCGTCGTCGACCGCCCCGACCGCAAAGGCCGGCGCGAGATCCTCGAGGTGCACTCGCGGGGCAAGCCCCTCGCCAAGGAGATCGACCTGGATACGCTCGCCGCCGGCACCCCTGGCTTCACCGGCGCCGACCTCGCCAACCTGATCAACGAGGCGGCGCTGCTCGCCGCCCGCCGGGGCTAGAAGGTGATCGAGCAGGAGGAGCTGGAGGAGGGGATCATGCGGGTGATCGCCGGGCCGGAGAAGAAGGCGCGCCTGCTCTCGGAGAAGGAGCGCAAGATCACCGCCTACCACGAGATGGGCCACGCGCTCGTCGGCCACTACCTCGAGAACACGAATCCGGTGCACAAGATCACCATCGTCTCGCGCGGCCAAGCGCTCGGGCTGACCATCTCGCTCCCGACCGAGGACCGCTACCTGACCACCAAGTCGGCGCTGATGGACGAGCTGGCCATGACCCTGGGCGGGCGCGCGGCCGAGGAGCTCGTCTTCCACGAGGTGACGACCGGCGCCGCCAACGACCTGGAGAAGGTCACGCACACGGCCAAGCAGATGATCATGCGCTTCGGGATGAGCGAGAAGCTCGGTCCGCGTGTCCTCGGACGCAACCACGACCTCCCCTTCCTCGGACGCGACATGGGCTCGGAGCCCGACTACTCCGAGGAGGTGGCGAAGGAGATCGACGACGAGATCCGGCGCGTGATCGAGGAGGCCCACGCCACCGCCACCCGCGTCCTGCGCGAGCACATGGACGAGCTGCACCGCTTGGCCGCGATCCTGATCGAGCGCGAGACGATCGACAAGGACCAGTTCGAGCGTCTGCTCGCCGGCGAGTCCGAGGAGTCGGTCTTCGCCGAGCCCGAGCCGGCCGTCGTGCCCCCGTCCGGGGCGGAAGCCGAGCGCAAGCCGAAGCTGAAGCCGCAGCCGCGGCCCCTCCCCGGCACGGCCATGCAGCCGCCGCCCGCCGAGGGCGCGCCCAGCTAGCGGGCGCGGGCGCGGAGCGCCAGCGCGAGCAGGACGCCCGCGGCCGC
>DATMAP010000095.1:0-2976 GCA_035559835.1 Gaiellaceae bacterium | reverse complement strand
GTGCTGCACCTGGGCGTGGCCGGGGCGCGCGGGCTTCGGCCCGGCACGCTCGTGGTCGGCACCGAGGCGGTCTACCTCGACCTCGAGGCGGCGATCCCGGTCATCGCCCGCGCGGAGCCGGATCCTGCTTTGCTCGCGGCCGCCCGGGCGGCGCTCCCGGCCGCGCCCGCGCTCCCGATCGGGACGAGCGCGGCGGTCTCGGGGCCAAGTGACAAAGTGTCACAAGGGGTTCTGGTGGAGGCGATGGAGGGGTTCGCCGTGCTGCGGGCGTGCGCGCTCGCCGGCGTCCCGGCGGTCGAGGTGCGGGCGGTCTCCAATGCGCTCGGCGAGGAAGACCGCTCCCGCTGGGAGCTCGGGCGGGCGCTCGAGGCCCTGGCCGCGGCGCTGCCCGTCCTGCTCGCCGCGGTCGGCGAGTAGCGTTCCCGCGCATGGCGCGGCGGGCGAGACGGGCAGGATCGGCGGGGCGCGAGCTGCCGGCGCCGCTCCCGCCCGAGCGGCGAACGGTGGGCCAGCTCGTCGGCGAGACGATCCGCGTCTACGAGCGCCGCTTCTGGCGGGCGCTCGCCCTCGGCCTCCCGGTGGCCGCGGTCAACCTGCTCGTCTGGCGGGCCCCGGAGGGCGCGGCGCGGTACGCGCTCGCTCCCGCGGCGGCGCTGCTCGTGACGCTCTCCTACGTGGGCGCGTGCTCGCTCGTCACGGGCGCGCCGGTGCGGGGCCGGAACGGCCTCGTCGCATACGTCACCGGGCTCCTCGTCTTCTTCCCCTTCCCCTTCCTCGTCCAGCTCTACATCCTCCCCGGGCTCGCCTACCTGGCGCTCGTCGGCCTGGCCGTGCCGGCGGCGCTCGCCGAGCGTCTTGGCGTCCGGGCGGCGCTCGTGCGAGGCGTCCGGCTCGCGCGGGCCGACTACGTGCACGTGCTCGGGAGCCTGGCCACGCTCGCTCTCGTCGCCCTGCTCACGCAGGCCGGCCTCTTCTTCCTGCTCCGCGAGTACGCGGAGAACACGCGTCAGGTCGCAGCTGTGCTCGCATCCCTCGTCGTCTCCCCGGTCGTCCTGCTCGGCGCCGCCCTCCTCTACGTCGACCAGGAGGCTCGGCTACGCTCGCGCGGCGAGCGAGGAAAGGAGTGAGATGCCGACCTACCTGATGCTGACCACGCTCACCGAGAAGGGCGTCCAGACGCTGCACGCGAACCCCGCCCGGCTGCGCGAGGTCAACCGCGACGTCGAGGAGATGGGGGCCAAGGTTCTCCACCAGTGGGCGGCGCTCGGCGAGTACGACTTCGTCAACATCGTCGAGGCGCCCGACGACCTGACGATCGCGAAGGTGTCGGTCGCGCTCGGCGCGCGCGGGAGCGCGAAGCTCGAGTCGCTGCCGCTCATCCCCGTGGACGACCTGCTCTCTGCGCTGGAGTAGCTACAGCGCCAGGAAGCCGGTCGCGCGCGGGCGGACGGCGAGCGGGCTCTCGGGCAGCCCGGGCTGGGGCTCGAGGTTGAACTCGCGCGGCGCGACGTCGTTCGGCGTGTCCGGATGGAAGAGCGCCGCCAGGAGCTGGATCTGGCCCCGACCCGGCCCGAGCTCCCACTGGCCGCCGCCGTAGGCGCCGATCCGGCGCGCTTCGCAGTAGTCGTAGGCGGCGAAGAGCCGCTCCACGGAGCCGAACCGGGACGGCTTCACGTTCACCGTGCGCGGCGGCCAGGGCAGGGCCTCGATGTCGGCGACCGAGTGCACGACCGCGTCCCAGGTGACGCGGTCCCGGTGGGGCTCGAGCACGGGCAGCGTCTCCTCGGTCAGCGCCGGATCCTCCAGCCAGGCATGGGGGAGGCCCTCGGCAACGCGCCGGTAGAGCGCGGGGTCGGGCGGCGTCTCGACCAGAGTTCCCCGGTAGTGCCCCTTGAAGTCGATCGAGTCGACCGCGCCCGTGGCGGCGAGCTCGGCGACCAGCTCGTCCGTCCACTCCGGACTGGCGTCGAGCTTGAAGCGCAGCCGGGGGTAGAGCGCGAGCCACGCGTGCACGCGTGCGGCCGAGGGCGGTGAGCCGAGGCTCATGGAGACGACGAAGGAGACCGGCTGCGGCTCCCTGCCGACCGCCTCGCCGAGGGAGCGTCCGGCCTGGCGCAGGGCGAGGTCGAGGGCGGCGCTCTCGAAGGCCCAGCGGCGGTAGTCGAGGTAGACGGCGCGGTCGGGGGGAGGGTCGAAGAGGGGCAGCTCTGCCAGGTGCCGCGAGAAGGCATGCAGGGTCCACTCGCCGGCCAGGGGGAGGTCGGAGCCGCGCTCGCGCAGGCGGTCGTGCTCGGCGGCCTCGTAGGTCACGTCCTCGCCGATCCCCTCCTCGCCTGCGCCGTGCAGGCGGACGACCGTCGTCTTGCGCAGGAAGTCGGGGCGCGCCTGCAGCTCGAGCAGGTCGAGGTCGTAGCCCTCGACGCGCAGCGGGAGGTCACGGACGGCGTCGTAGAGGGCGCTCACAGGCCGGCGTACGCTACCGCGACCTCGGCGGCGAGCCGCGCGTTGGCGACGATCAGCGCCCGGTTCACCTCCCGCGTGCGACCGCCGCTCCGCTCGTGCAGGCGCGCGAGCACGAAGGGGGTCAGCGCCTGCCCGGCGACGCCCTCGCGCTCCGCCTCGGCGAGCGCGTCCGCGATCAGGCCCTCGACCTCGACGCTCTCGGGCGGGGGGCTCGCGAGCAGCACGCCGGCGCCTCCCAGGCGCCAGTGCGCGCGTGCGATCCGGGCCGCCTCCGCGGCTCCCTCCACGCGGACGGGGACCGGCGGGCCGCCCGCGGCCGAGTAGAACAGCGGCAGCGTGTCCGTTCGGTAGCCGAGGACCGGGACGCCGAGCGTCTCCAGCAGCTCGAGCGTGGCCGGGACGTCGAGGAGCGACTTGGCGCCCGAGGAGACGACGAGGACGGGCGAGCGCGCGAGCGCGCCCAGGTCGGCAGACACGTCCGGCGGGGCGGGGAAGCCGCGGTGGACCCCGCCG
>DATMAP010000094.1:0-21296 GCA_035559835.1 Gaiellaceae bacterium | reverse complement strand
TGCACGACGACACTCCCCTCTGCGCGTACCACACTCGGCCGAGCCGATCCCGGGCGACGGGCAGCGTGAAGCGACCCTCGCAGGTCGCGGGCGCGGGCGCAAGCTCCTCCTGCTCAGCCCAGCGGTTGCTCGTCCGCGTTGAACCAGCCGCGACCGCGGCCGCCCGAGCGGGCTACACTCGCGCCACGCCCTCTTAGCTCAGCCGGTAGAGCACCTCCATGGTAAGGAGGGGGTCGGCGGTTCGAGTCCGCCAGAGGGCTTGTTTCTCCACCTCGAATCTCGAGCGGCGGCGGGGGCGCTGACGAGGCTCGGGGATCGGAGGGCGCCGCTTGCGGTTCCGATCCCGGTTCGGCTGCAGGCGCTTGGGCTCGCCCGGCATCTTCGGGTAGTCGCACGGGTAGGGCTCATCGCCGCGCCCCTGCGCCTCACAGAGCTCGAGGAGCGGCTCGAGCGAGTGGGCGACGGCGGCCACCCTGAAGTCCTCGCCCCCGGCTTCGGCCGGATGCAGCCTCGAGCATGTTGTCGATCGCCAGCCCCCACGTGCGGGTCAGGTGGCCGAGGCCGCCGCCGCCGAGGGTAAGGCCGCCGATGCCCCAGCGGGCGAGGTCGAGCTTGAGCTCGGGGTGTGCGACATACAGATTCGCGGTCGCCGGCGCCCTCGAGACGCCAATCCAGGAGCTGTTCCGTCCTCGTCGAGGACGAGGAGCGTGGCGCGCTCGTCTGCGCAGACGTGATCGACGCGCTCGCCGACGGTCGGCAGTACCTCGGTGAGGGCTTCGACTGCCCCCAGCTCGACATCCTCTTCCTCACCTTCCCCATCTCCTTCAAGGGCCGCCTCGTCCAGTACACCGGCCGCCTCATGCGCGCCCGCGAGAACAAGACCGGCGTGCGCGTCTACAACTACGCGGATGTCCGCGTGGGGGTGCTCCACGCGATGCACACCCGCCGCCTCGCCACGCACAAGAGGCTGGGATTCACCCGCGAGCGGTCACCCACCGGCGTCCCCTCGCCCCAGCTCGCCGTTCCTATACTTGCCTCATGACCGTCACCGTTGACCTTCCCGAGGATGCGCTCGCGCGCTTGCAGGCCGAGGCCAAGCGACGTGGCGTCAGCATCGACTTGGTGATCGCCGAGCTGACCGAAGCGCTTCCCGCTGAAACCGCACCTGCGAAGCGGACGCCCTCGTTCATCGGGCTGGGCTCGTCAACCTCAGGACGTCATGCGCGCGACGCCGACGAGCTCCTCGCCGACGGTTTCGGCCGAGACTGACGCGTGCTCGTCGTCGACACGGGCGTCCTGCTCGCGGCCGCCGACACCGCCGATCCCGATCACGAATCCTGCACCCGGGCGATCGACGGCGCAAGCCCACTCGTGACTACTGCGCTCGTGATCGCCGAGACGGCCTACCTCATCGGCAGGCAGCTCGGCCCAGCTGCGGAAGCTGCGTTCTTCCGCGCCGTGGCCGCGGGCGAACTCCAAGTCGAGATCATTACGCCCGCGGATGCACGGAGGATCGCCGAACTGATCGAGACCTACGCCGACCTCGGCCTCGGCGGCACCGATGCCAGCCTGATCGTTGTTGCGGAACGCCTCAAGGCCACCAAGATCGCGACGCTCGACCGCCGTCACTTCAGCGTCGTCCGCCCGACTCACACCGCGGCCTTCAAGCTGATTCCCTGAACGCGCTGTCCTGGGGACGGGCCCTGCATCTCGGAAGCGGCTCGAGCCACGCCATGCGACCCGACCGGCCCGGAAGCGCGGCGGCCAACAGGTCGCTGGTCATCCGGGGCCACCAGGGCGTGAGAGACGTTGCCTCATTCGACGACGACACGCGCACACAAAACGGACACATCAGAGACAACACGCGCGGCGTCTCGCGACGCAGCGCACGTCCCGCGAAGGGGCCGGTGTGCAGGAGGAAATGCATCGCATGTGCCTGCGCGTGTACGCACGTGACGCTCTTGGCCTTCCATGGTGAGGGGGTCGGCGGCAGAGCCGCCAGAGGGCTTCGCAGAGCCGCCTGGAAACGGGGGAGCGGGTCGTCCCAGGGCTCGACCGCCGCGACCACGCGGTACGAGCTCTCCTCGTCCCGGACGCCGACGGACGGACGCCGGTGCCGGCGCACCGAAGCCGCCGGCCTCGACCCCGCAGAGACCCGGGTCAGCCGCCCGGCGGGTCCGCGCCCGAGCCGGACACCACGCCGAGGATCGCCGAGACGGCGAGCTCGAGGTCGAGCGGGTCGCCGCCGCCGTGCCGGAGCGTGTGCGGCCCGATCGCGAGCCCCGACCGTCGGTTCTCGGCGATGAGCGCCTCGGCGCTCCCGGGCGGCGGCCGCGGCGGCGAGGCCGGTGCGAGGACGCCGTAGCGGTTCCGGAAGCGGAGCCCGCCCGCGGGATCGTCCTCGACCGCATACCCGCCCTCGTGCACGAGCCGGTGGTGGTGCGGGCAGAGCAGGACGAGGTGCGCGAGGCTCGTCTTTCCGCCTCGGGCCCAGTGCGCGAGCTGCGCGCGCCCGGAGGAGGCGTCCTCGGACGCGCCGAGGGAGGTCTCGGCCAGCTCGAGGAGCGCCTCCACCCGGAGCGAGCGGGGCGGCTCGACCGGGGGCGCCCTCTTCCTGAGCACAGGCCCCCGCGGGACACGTCCGGCCGGCTCCCTCCCTGCCGGCGGCAGCGGATCGCTTGCGAGCGCTGCCGCTCGCGCACGCGCTCGCGCGCTGCCTCGAGCGCCTTGACCAGGAGGGTGCCGTCCTCGGCGGGAAGGCGCGCGCGCAGGTACAGCGAGCCGTCCTCGGCGAAGTGGTAGTCGACGTACTCGAGCTCGTGCGTGTCCCGCGCCTGCGCCGCCGCGACGCGCCGGAAGGCCCGCAGCGCCCGCTCGAGCTGCGAGGCGCTCAGCGCCCCGGCCAGCTCGAGCAGTCCCTGCTCGGAGGACGCGCTCGCGACCTTCGTCAGGGAGCGCACCTTCGTGGAGGTGAGCTCGCCGCGGGCGAACGCCGCCCGGGTCGCGGGCAGCTCCTGGAGCGCCTCGGCGACGCGCAGCGACTCGCGCGCCTCCCGCCTCGTGATTCCGTAGCGGAAGGCGAGGAAGGCGACGGGATCGTCGTCGTCCCCGCTCTCGTGGAGCTCCCAGGCGAGCTCGAGCCAGCGGGCGCTGGCGGCGCTCAGGTGCGCGGAGAGCTGCGCCAGCTCCTCCTCCCGGCGCTCGGCGGCCTGCCAGCGCTCGGCGGCCTGCGACCTCGCCCGCTCCGCCGCTGTTGTCTTCACTGCCAACCAGGGTAGCGACCCGAGCGGACGGACACGCCCGGCCCGCAGAGCGCGGAGCTCGAGCTGCTCGGGAGGCGCCTGAACAGCCGAGGGGCCACCGTCCGGTCGCGGCGAGGGAGAGCCGCGACCGCAGGACGGTCGCGTTCAGGACGCAGCTCAGGTGATCGGCGAATGCCCGGGCGATGCGTCCGGGCTCACGTGCCGCGACAGCTCCCTCCCTGCCTGCCAGAGGAGGGCATCGCAGAGCCGCGCTAGGGTCCCGGGGTGGCGGCAGACGATCCCGGAGCGGTTGCGGCGCCGGCAGCTCCCGACGAGGCCCCGATCCGCGCCGCCGAGGTGGTCGGTGCGCTCTCGCTGGCGACCGACCTCGGCACGGGGCAGCCGCTCGAGCACGCCCTGCGCACCGCCGTCCTCGCCGTGCGGCTCGGGGAGCTCGCCGGCGCATCGGCGCAGGAGCTCGTGGACACCTACTACATCGCGCTCTTGCACGCGTCCGGGTGCACGTCGAACGGCCACGAGGCGGCGCAGCTCTACGGCGACGACATCGCACACCGGGCCGCGTTCTTCCTCATCGACACGGCCAACCCGGTGGAGGTCCTGGCGTTCTACCGGGCCCATGTCGGCGTCGGCCGTGCGCCGGAGGTCCGCGCCGCGCTGATCGAAGACGCCATCGCGAACGCCGGCCCCAGGGCGAGGGACGCGTTCGCGACCATGTGCGAGGTCGCGCAGCGGTTCGCAGGGTGGCTCGACCTCGGCGCGGGCGTCCGGGCCGGGCTCGAGCACGTCTTCGCCCGCTGGGACGGGCGCGGGTTCCCGGACACCCGCGGCGACGCGATCCCACTGCCGACGCGGCTCCTGCACGTGGCGCGGGACATCTCCCTCTTCCTCTCGGCCTCGGGCCGCGCCGACGCACGGGGCGTCGTCGAACGCCGCTCAGGCGCCGCGTACGAGCCTCGCCTCGCCGAGCTCGCCTTGCGGAGCTTCGATGCGCTCCTTGCCGATCTGGACGAGGCGCGGATGTGGGAGCAGGCGGTGGAGGCCGAGCCGTTCCCGAAGATCTGGATCGCGGGCGAACGGGTCGACGCCGCATTTGCGGCCATGGCGGCGCTTACCGATCTCAAGTCACCGTGGCTGCGCGGGCACTCTGCAGGTGTGGCCGAGCTCGCAGAGGCTGCGGCCTGGCGCATGGGCCTTCCCGCTGACTCCGTCACCCTCGTGCGGCGCGCCGCGCTCGCCCATGACCTCGGCCGGATCGGCGTGTCGAACGCGATCTGGGAGAAGCCGGGGCTGCTCGGGTTCGGCGAGTGGGAGCGGGTGCGGCTCCATCCGCATTTCACCGAGCGGGCCTTCGCCCAGTCGTCCGTGCTTGCTCCCATCGGGATGCTCGCCGGCTCGCACCACGAGCGGCTGGACGGCTCCGGCTACCACCGCGGCACGCGCGGGCCGGAGCTCTCGCGGACAGCTCGTGTCCTCGCCGCCGCCGACTGCTACCGGGCCATGCGCGAGGAGCGGCCGTACCGGCCGGCGCTCGACGCGCCCGCAGCAGAGGCCGAGCTGATGCAGGAAGCCCGGGAAGGGCGCCTCGACCGGCAAGCCGTCGAGGCGGTGCTCGACGCCGCCGGTCACCGCCTGCGGCAGCGCCCGCGCGAGCTGCCCGGGGGCTTGACCGAGCGCGAGCTCGAGGTCCTCCGCGTGCTCGTGCGCGGCCGCTCGAACCAGGAGATCGCCGCTGGTCTCGGCATCTCGGCCAAGACCGTCGGACACCACATCCAGCACATCTACCGCAAGGCCGGCGTGCGCAGCCGGGCTGCCGCGACGCTCTGGGCCTTCGAGCACGACCTCGTGCACGTCGGATAGGGCGTTCGCCCGACGCGGCCCGGCACCGCCGCGCGCATGCTCTTCCCGTCAACGACCGAAGGAGGAGCACCATGCTGCTCGCAACGACGACGGTCGAGGATATCGACCGCTTCCTCGACATCTTCTCCACGAAAGGCGCCGAGAAGCGTGCGCAGCACGGGTCCAAGGGCGCGCAGGTCTATCGCGATCCCAACGAGACCGACCGCCTCTGGGCGATCTTCGACTGGACCCCAGAAGGCTGGCAGAGCTTCGTCTCGGACCCCGAGGTGCCGGCGATCCTCGCCGCAGCCGGGCACAGAGGCAAGCCCCAAGCGGCCGAGCTCGTCGGCGACTTCGACGCCTAGAACCGGAGGACACGATGGAGGACAGGGAGAACGCCGAGCTCGTGCGTCGCGGATACGAGGCCTTCAACGCAGCCGACCTGGAGGCGCTCACCGAGATCGTCGACGAGAACGCCTCGTGGCACACGCCCGGGCGCAGCCCCATCGCCGGTGCCTACCAGGGCCGTGATGCCGTCTTCGCGCAGTTCGGGCGCTACGGGGGCGAGACGGGCGGCACGTTCAAGGCCGAGCTGAGGCAGGTCTTCACGAGCCCGGACGGCGGCGTGATCGGCCTGCACCGAAACAGCGGCGAGCGGAACGGCAAGCGGCTCGATACCGACTGCTGCGTCGTCTTCGAGGTCAGGGACGGCCGGGTGATCTCTGGTCGGGAGCACTTCTCCGACCTCCACGCCTGGGACGAGTTCTGGTCGTAGCCGCGTCGTAGAGGGCGAGCTTCGTCCAATCGCGCGCGCCCGGTGGCGGATGGCATGGCTCGGTCCGCCGCCGGGGCGCGTCGCTCCTCGGACGATGTATCCCTCGACCCGCACCTCTCCCTGGGCGCGGTCGACCGTCCCCGGCGCTCCGCGCTAGCACGTGCCGCCGGCGAGGCCTGCCAGCGCCCTCCGGGGCGCCGATCCGCCCGCCCCACGCCTCCGGGGTGCAGCTGAGCCTCGTCCGGGAGAGCGACATCGTCTCGGGCTCGGCGAAGCGGGTACCGCCGAGCTCGCAGGCAGGGCCTGTGTACGCTCGAGCCATGCGCTCCGAGCTCGACCGGCGGGGCATCGCCGCCCTCTCGGGCGGCCACGGCGCAGTGGACTTCGCCTCCGGCTCGGTCCCCGCCCTCCTCCCCTTCCTCGCCGAGCGCTTCGACCTCTCCTACACGCTGACCGCGCTCCTCATGCTGTGCGCGACGGTCTCCTCGTCGCTCGTCCAGCCGCTCTTCGGGCTCCTCTCCGACCGCCGCGGGGCGATGTGGCTCCTCCCCGGCGGCGTCCTCCTCGCCGGGACGGGCATCGCGCTCGCCGGGCCCGCGCCCAGCTACGGGCTCGCCCTCGTCGCCGTCTTCGTCGCCGGGCTCGGCATCGCCGCCTACCACCCGGAGGGAGCGAAGTTCGCCGCCTATGCGAGCGGCCGGCGGCGGGCGAGCGGCATGTCCCTCTTCAACGTCGGCGGCAACCTCGGGTATGCCCTCGGCCCGATCGTCGTCACCCCGCTCGTGCTCTGGCTCGGGCTCGGCGGCGGCACCCTCGTCGCCGCGCTGCCGATCCTCGCCCTCGGAGTCGCGATCGGCGCCGTCCTCCCCTACCTGCGCGAGCTCCGGCCCCGCGGCCGGGAGCACGCGCTCGCCGGCGAGGACCGGCCGCGCGCGCTGGCGGTGCTGCTCGCGATCATCCTCCTGCGCAGCACCACCTGGTTCGGGCTCGTCACCTTCGTGCCGCTCTGGGCGGTCTCGCTCGGGCAGACGAAGGCGGAGGGCAACCGCCTCCTCTCGCTGATGCTCGTTGCGGGCGTCGCCGGCGCGCTCGCCTTCGGGCCGGTCGCCGACCGCTTCGGCCTCCGCCGGACGCTGCTCGCGACGACGGTCGCCCTGCCCCCGCTCGTCCTCGTCTTCGTCTACGCAGGCGGAGTCGCGGGCGCGCTCGCGCTCATGCTCGTCGGCGCCTGCGTGGTGGGGACGTTCGGGGTGGTCATGGTCCTGAGCCAGCTCTACCTCCCCCGGCACGTGGCGATGGCCTCGGGGCTGAACGTCGGGCTGGCGATCGGCTTGGGCGGAGTGGCGGCGGTCGGGCTCGGCGCCGTAGCCGACGCGGTCGACCTGCGAGCCGCCCTGCTCCTCTGCGCGGTCGCGCCGGTCCCCGCGGCGCTGCTCTGCCTGCGGCTACCGTCCCCGCACGCGCGGCTCGCCCCCGCTCCCGCCGGAGCATGACGGCGGGACGACGGGAGCGTTGCTGCTAGGGTGTGCGCACGGTCGGCAATCCCGCCGGCCGGTGAGATGAGCTTCTCGTTCCTCCTTCGGACGTTCGAGGCAGGCGAATCTCGACGTCAGAGAAGGAGTGAACCCCATGTCCCAGCCCTCGTTCCGCGAGCTCGGCGTGTCGTCGCGCGTCGTCGACGCGCTCGCCGCCCGCTCCATCACCGAGCCCTTCGCGATCCAGGCCCGCGTCCTCCCGGACGCGCTCGCCGGGCTCGACGTCCTCGCCAAGTCCCCGACCGGGTCGGGCAAGACGCTCGCCTTCGCGATCCCGATCGTGGAGCGCACGGACCGGGCAGACCAGCGCCCGAGCGCGCTCGTGCTCGTCCCCACCCGCGAGCTGGCGCAGCAGGTCGCCGACGAGCTGACCGCCGTCGCCGCCGGAAGCGGGCTGCGCACCGCCGCGGTGTACGGCGGCGTGCCGCTGCGCGCGCAGACCGATCGCGCCCGCGCGGCGCACGTCGTGGTCGCCACTCCCGGACGCCTGCAGGACCTGCTCGACCGGCGGGCGCTCGACCTCGGCGCCGTCCGCATCCTCGTCCTGGACGAGGCCGACCGGATGCTCGACATGGGCTTCAAGCCCCAGGTCGACCGGATCGTGCGGCGCCTCCCGGCGAACCGGCAGACGATGTTCTTCTCGGCCACGCTCGACGGCGAGGTCGGTGAGCTCGCCCGCGAGTACACGACCACGCCCTCCCGCTTCGAGGCCGGGCTCCCGAGCGAGCGAAAGGCCGGCGAGATCACCCACCGCTTCGTGGCCGTGCAGGCGGACACGAAGGTCGAGACGCTGGTCGAGCACCTTCGCGCCGGAGACGGCCTCACCCTCGTCTTCGTGCGGACGAAGCGGGGCGCCGACCGGCTCGTCCGCAAGCTCGCCGGGCACGGCGTCCGCGCGGCGGCCATGCACGGCGACCTCTCCCAGGCTGCCCGCCAGCGCGCGCTCGAGCGCTTCGAGACCGGTCGGGTGCCGGTGCTCGTCGCCACCGACGTCGCCGCCCGCGGCCTGGACATCGACGACATCGCCCACGTGGTCAACTACGACCCGCCCGAGGAGGACAAGGGCTACGTCCACCGCACCGGACGCACGGGCCGTGCGGGCCGCAGCGGGGCCGCGATCACCTTCGTGCTCCCCGACCAGCAGGCGGAGACGAGCCGCGTGGCGAGCCGTCTCGGCCACCGGGAGCAGTTCGAGGAGGCGGGGCTGCGCGCGGCACGGCCGAAGCTCGTGTACACGAGCCGCCGCGGCCGCCGCTCGAAGTGGTAGGGCGCCCGCTCTAGACGGCCGGCCGCTCGAGCTGCTCGGCGATCCAGGCGTCGGCGCCGGCCTGATCGAGGCCGCGAGCCCGCGCGACCTCGCCGGCGAGCAGCTTCCAGGCCTTGGTGAAGACCTCGCGCTCCCCCGGCGACAGCTCGGGCTTGGCCCCCTTCGCGCGCCGCGCCCGCTCCCGCCGGGCGCCGTCGCCGACGATCTCGGCGAGCTGAACCGGGTCGCCGCCCGCGAGCTTCTCCAGCACCTCCCGCCGGCGCGACAACCAGGGGTCGTCGCTGAGCTCGCGATCCGCACGCAAGGCCTCCCGCACACGGCGCAGGTCCGCCGCCCCGGCCAGCGGCCGCAGCTGCTCGCGGGCCCGCTCCAGGGGCAGGGTGATCGTCAGCTCGTCCCCGAGCTCGACGACGACGACCTCGCGCGCGGCGCCGAGGACGACCCGCTCCTCACGCGCGGCGATGCGGCCGATCCCGTGCGCCCCGTACACGACCAGGTCGTCGACCGCGAGCTTCATTGCCACAGCTTAGCGGCCGCCTCCGGCGGCGAGCGCGCGGGCCCGCGGGAGGCCGGCCGACCGCGTCCGCTCCACGAGCGTCGCAGCGGTCAGGTCGGCGTCTTGGCGAGCGTGGCCCGCAGGGCCTCGCGCACGGTTTCGGGCGCTGCGTAGTCGGGGTGGCTGCGCAGCACCTGCAGGAAGCGCTCGCCCGCCCCGATCGCGCCGTACGTCTCGAGGAGGCCGGGCTCGTCCCGGGCGCGGGTCGGGTGCAGCGCGTACACGGGCCGCTCCGGGTCGAGCAGCCCCGCCTCGGCGCTGGGACGGATCTGGCGCCGGCAGCGGCAGGGAGCCGCGTCGGAGACGAGCCCGCAGGCCCGCTCCATGAATTCCCGCATGCGCTCCCGCGCCCGGGAGAGGCGCTTGCGGAAGGCTGCCGGCTCGATCCCGAGGATCTGCGCGCACTCCTCCCCCGGGAGCTCGAAGATGGCGCCCAGCACGAAGGCCGCCCGGTGCTCGCGGTCGAGGCAGGTGAGCATCGTGTGAGTGCACCCGAGCTTGACCTCCTCCTCGAGCAGGGAGTCGCCTGGGGCCTCGCCGAGCGCCGCGTCCGCCTCGAGCCCGGCGGCGAGCAGCTCCTCGAGCGCCGCGAAGCCGACTCCGGGCTCGCGCCGCGAGCGGCGGAAGGAGAGGACGTGGTTGACCGCGATCCGCCAGACCCAGGTGCGCACGCCGCTTTCGCCCCGAAACCCGGCAAGGTGGGTGACGACCTTCACCAGGATCTCCTGGGTCGCGTCGGCTGCGTCCTCGGGATCGGGAAGCATGCGCAACGCCAAGCGGTAGACGTCGTCCTGGATCCGGCGCACGAAGGCATCGAGCGCGACTTGGTCGCCCGACCGCGCCCTGCCTGCGAGGGCCTCCAGCGTCTCCGCCGTCACGGCGCCCGAGTCTGCCACAGGGGGCCTCAGGCGACCGGCGCCGGGATCGCCCCGAGCTGGGTGAGCATCCCCAGGCTGTCGTCGCACACCCAGCCCTCGACGATCCTGCCCGCGCGCACGCGGTAGAAGCTCATCCCGGCGATCTCGAAGCGGCGGCCGCTCGGCTCGAGCCCGGCGAAGGGCGTGCCCGTGTGCGTGCCCGAGGCGACCCAGCGCGCGGCGACCAGATCGTCCTCCGCGATCAGGGCCTCCTCGCGGATCGCGAGGTCGGGGAAGGCGTCGCGGAGGCCGGCGATCATCTGCTTGAAGACCGCCAGCCCGTGCACCGGCTGCGGCGTGTACGGGCTCGCGAAGACGATCTCCTCGGCGACGAGCTCGTCTGCGACCGACTCGTCGCCGCCACTCACGTAGCGCTCCAGGTACCGCCGGACGATCTCCTTGGGCTCCGTGGACACGTGCTCCTCCTCTCGGTGGTGGAACTCTCCGATCGGATAGACGCCCCCCGGGCCCGCGATGTGACCGGCTCGCTCGCGGCCGGCTCGCGGCCTAGACCAACCCGCCGCGGTAGCGCCAGGGCCCCGGCTCGAAGCGGATCCCGCGCTTGCGGCAGAACTCGCGCACCGAGTCGAGCACGACGCCGCCCGACCCGTGCACGCGGCGTGCGAGGAGGTCGAGCACGGCGACCCCCTCCGGCACCTCCCCCCGCACCTCCAGGGCGAGGACGACCGCGGGGGCCTCCACCGCCCCCCGGAAGCTGGAGGTGAAGAGGACGCGCGTGCCCTCCACCTCGAACCCGCGCGGATCGCCCTCCTCGATCGCGGAGACCGCGTGCCCGCGCAGCGCGAGCAGCTCGTGCAGGTCGTCGATCATCCTCCGCGCGAGCTCCAGGCGGCGCTGCTCGGAGAGCCTGTGGCGCGCGCTCCCGGTCACCTTGGCGGGCACGCCGATGGCGAACGCCCCCGCCGGCACGTCGGCGACGACGTACGAGCCCGAGGCGACGATGGCCTCCGCACCGACCCGGCAGCCGGCGTAGACGACCGCGCCCAGGCCGATCTGCGAGCGGTCCTCGAGCACGATGGGCGCGAAGCGGTTCTCGAACCCCTCGAGCAGGGAGTGCCCGATGTTGTGCGTGACGAGGATCGACCGCATGGTCAGAAAGACCTCGCGGCCGATCAGCACCGGGCGGCAGACGTTGACGAAGGCCTCGTCGCCGAGGAAGGCGAGGTCGCCGACCGCGAGCAGCGCCCACGGGTCGCGGTGGCCGCCGCCGCCGAAGCGAACCGAGCGCCCTCCCCAGATCCCGGCCCCGAGGAACGCGCGCCGGCAGCGCAGCTCGAGGTCGGGGCCGAGCTGGGTCAGCTCCCCGATCGCCACCACCTCCTCGCAGACGACGGTCGCACGGGGGCCGAGCTGCACGCCGTCCTCGAGCACGATCCGCGGCGCCACGAGCAGGGCGCCCTCCCCGAGCTGCACGCCCTCGCCGACGAGCGCGCCGTGCTCGCGGTAGGCGCGCAGCTTCTCCTCGGCCGAGAGCGCGCGGAAGCCCTCGGGATCGGCGCGCAGCGTCTCCAGGAAGGCGGGCTCGAGCTCCCCCACGCTCTCCTCCAGGTCGAAGGAGGCGGGCAGCGTGACCCCCTGCAGGGAGAGGCCCGCGAGCAGGGGGCGAGCCGCCGGTTGCGGGACGGCCGCGGCCTGCGCGGCGAGCAGGGCCTCGACGTCGGCCTCGGTGATGAACCCCCGCTTGTCGATCGCGGCCAGGTCGATCCCGTGGCGCTCTGCGAGCTCGACCGCCTTGCGCGTCGCCTTGCGCTCTCCGGGAGACGGCTGCGGTCGCGGCTCCTCCCTGGGCTCGGCCTCGAGAGCGGCGAGCTCCTCGGGGCTCTCGGCCACGTAAGCGATCGTCTTCCCCAGCTCCACCTCGACCCCGTCCGGGAAGAGCTGGACGATCGTGCCCGCCCCCGGCGCCTCGACCTCGACCGTCGCCTTCGTCGTCTCCACGACGCAGACCGGCTGGCCCCGTTCGACCGCGGCGCGGTCCTCGACGAGCCACTCGGCGAGGAGCGCGAACTCCGTGTTCGCGTCCTCGCGCGTGAGGACGATCTCGAGCACGCGCCTAGCTCCGCACGCCCTCGAGCGCGAGGATCGCCTCGACCACGTCGGCGGCGCTCGGCAGGACGTCGTCCTCGAGCGGGCGCGCGGAGGGGATGATCCCGTCCCGCGCCGCCACGCGCCGGACGGGACGGCGCAGGTCGCTCCAGGCCAGCTCGCTCACGCGAGCGGCGATCTCGGCCCCGAAGCCGCCCGTGAGCGTCCCCTCCTCGGCGGTGACGAGCGCCCCCGTACGGGCGACCGACTCGAGCACGGGCTCGAGCTCGACCGGCAGGAGCTGCGAGAGCGCGACCACCTCGCAGAAGAGCTCGTGCTCGAGGATCAGCTCGGTGACCGCGTCGAGGACGATCGGGAGCATGCCGCCGTAGGTGACGACGGTGACGCTTGCCTCGGCGAAGCCGTTCCCGGAGAAGGTGAGCGCCGGGTAGCGGGCGCCGGTCTCGCGAACGGCCAGCTCGCCGACGTGTCCGTCCTCGGGCCGGCGGTGGGGGCGGCCGTACATGAGCTTGTTCTCGATCAGGAACACCGGCCGCTCGTCCTCGACCGCCGCGTGCAGCAGCCCCCGCAGGTCGTGGCACTCGCTCATGGCGACGACGCAGAGGTTGGGCACGCCGAGCAGGAGCTTCTCCAGCGACTGGCTGTGCGTCGGCCCGTACCCCCGGCGGCCCCCCATCGGCGTCCGCACGACCAGCGGCACCGTGACCTGGCCGTCGTACATCTCCCGGAACTTCGAGATCCCGTTGACGATCTGGTCGAAGCCAAGGGCGATGAAGTCGCCGAACATGATCTCCAGGATCGGGCGCTGGCCCCGCAGGGCCAGGCCGGCCGCGACCCCGAAGAGGGAGGCCTCGCTGATCGGCGTGGTCAGGATGCGGTCCGGGAAGCGGTCGCTCAAGCCCTGCGTGACCTTGAAGGCGCCGCCGTAGGGATCGAGGACGTCTTCCCCGAGCAGGAGGACGTCGTCCCGCTCGGCGAAGAGCTCGTGCAGGGCCTCGTTCAGGACCTGCACGCAGCGCCGGGAGGGGCTCACGCTGCCTCCGGCACGGCGTCCGGCGCCGCCTCCGCGGCCGCCACCGTCTCCGCGAGGCGCACCTCGCAGCGGGCCTCGATCGCCGCGCGCTCGGCCTCGGCGAGCCGGGCGCCGGCGACGAGCAGCGGGTCGCGCAGCCGCCGCTCGGCGATCTCGGCCGGATCGCGGTTGTCGTCGCCCTTCGAGTGCGGGCTGAAGCGGTACGTGTGCAGGACGAGGAAGAAGGGCTCGCCCGTCTCGCGGATCCGGGCCAGGGCCCGTCCCGCCGCCGCGTGGATCTCCTCCACGTCGGTCGTGTCCAGCTCGTCCGTCTCGATCCCGAAGGCCTGCGCCCGCGCGGGGATCGAGCCCGCCAGCTCGAGCTCGACGGGCGTCGACTGCGCGTAGTGGTTGTTCTCGACGACGAACAGGACGGGCAGCTTCCAGAGCGAAGCGAGGTTGAGCGACTCGTAGGTGACCCCCTCGCCCAGGGTGCCGTCGCCGAGGAAGACCGTCGAGACCGCGCCCGTCCCCTTCCGCTTCTCCGCGAGGGCGATGCCGGTGGCGACGGGGACGATGCTGCCCAGCACGCCGTTCGAGTAGAAGTTCCCCCGGCACAGGTGCTGGCTTCCGCCCTTGCCGCCGCAGGTGCCGGTCGCCTTGCCCATCACCTCGCTGAGGAGCCCGAAGGCGTCGTCCGTGAAGGCGAGGTAGTGGCCGTGGCAGCGGTGGTTGGAGAAGACCACGTCCCGCGCCGGGTCGAGGTGGTCGATCACCCCGACGCCGTTCGCCTCCTGGCCGATGTAGGTGTGCGTCGTCCCGACCAGCTTCCCCTGCGAGAAGAGGTCGAGCAGCGTCTCCTCGAAGCGGCGGATGAAGACCATCCGCTCGTACAGGGCGGCGAGTGGCGTGCCGCTCATCTACAGGTACCCGAGGTCGGAGAGCCGCTTCGTCACCGTCGCCTCCTCCTCCTCCGTCAGCTCGTGCCGCTCGGCGCTCTCCAGCTCGCGGAAGACCAGCTCGCGCAGCTCCGGCGGCGCCTCGCTGGGCCGGCTCTCGCGCTCCCGCGGGTCGAGGTCGAGGCGGTAGGCCTCCTCCTCGCCCGTCTCCACGTGCAGGATGAGCTTCCACGGGGGCATCCGCACGGCGAGCTTGGTGAGAGCGCCCAGGTCGGTGCCCGCGATCACCGCCGGCCGGTCGCCCTGCTCGCGGCCGTCGAGGAGGGGGAGGAGCGAGCGCCCGTCGATCTCCCCGACCGGCAGGCCGGCCAGCTCGAGCAGGGTCGGCACGAGATCGACCGAGCGCACCTGGGAGCGGACGGTGGCCGGTGCGAGCCTTCCGGGCGCGGAGAGGATCAACGGGAGCTGGACGATCTCGTCGTACACCGTCGCTCCGTGCAGGTGGTAGACGCCCTTCACGTCCTGCTTGGCCGCGAAGCGCTCCCCCCAGGACTCGCCGTGGTCGGAGGTGAAGGCGAGCACGGTGCGCTCCCGCAGCCCGAGTGAGTCCAGCTCCTCGAGCAGCGAGGCGAAGATCGTCTCCGACTGGCGCTCGACCGCCTGCCGGTAGGCCTCTCGCAGCGCCTCGAGCGCGGAGGCCGAGTCGGACTGGATGCCGTCGATCACCTCCTGCTTGGCGGCGAGCCAGTCGCCGCGCTCGGCGTGGAGGACGTCGTAGGGCATGTGCGTCGCCCAGCTGTGGAAGTAGAGGAGGAAGGGTCGCCTGCGGTTCGCGCGCAGCCAGGCCACGGCTCCGTCGAGCGACTCGCTCGTCCCGAGCACGTTCGCCTCCGGCAGGTCCTTGAAGAGGTAGTTCCGGTCGAAGACGAAGCTCGCGACCTCGTAGTCGTGCGCGGCGAACGCGCGGAAGACGGTCTCGATGGTCGGGTCGAGCGTCGCATCCCAGTGCAGGTAGCCGTGGTGGTGGGCGTACAGCCCGGTCACGAGGGAGGTCGTCGAGGGCGCCGTCCAGGGGGCGGCGCTGATCGCCTGGTCGAAGCGGACGCCGCCGGCGGCGAGGTCGTCGATCGTGCGCGTGTTCAGGAAGCGCGCGCCGTAGCAGCCGAGGTGGTCGGCGCGCAACGCGTCCGAGACGTAGACGAGGACGTTCACAGCGCGGCCGATTGTAGTGACGAGGCGGAGCGGCCCGGTCACCCGGGCGCGCCGGCGGGGCGGCCTCCGGGATCAGAGCCAGACGAGGGAGAGGAGGTACTCCTGAGGCAGCACCAGCCGGCCGTCGTCGGCCTCGTTCCGCGCCTCCCAGGCGGCGACGAGCTCCCGGCGCAGGTCCGCGAACCGGTCGCCGAGCATCGCCTGCGCCATCACCAGCGGCCCGAACCGCTCCAGGAAGTAGTCCGCCCAGCCCTCGACGGAGTCCCACTCGATCGTGGCCGAGTGCCGCTCGAACTCGAACCCCGCCGCCTCCGGGAACATCGTGCGTACGTAGTCCTCGGTGCCCCAGAGCAGGGGTGGCGACGCGTACTCGGGCGGGGGCGGCTGGTACGGCGCGGCCGCGCGGAAGACGTCGCCCGTCACGCCCTCGGGGGTCCAGCAGCAGAGGCCGAGGGCCCCGCCCGGCGCGCACACGCGCGCGAGCTCGTCGGCGGTGCGCCGGTGCCTCGGCGCGAACATGTGGCCGAAGGTCGAAAGGACGCAGTCGTAGGAACCGTCCGGGAAGGGCAGTTGCTCTGCATCGCCCTCCACCCATTCCACCTCGAGGCCCTCGGCCTCGGCTTGCCTCCGGCCCGCTGCGAGCAGCTCGGGGACGAGGTCGAGCCCGGTCACCCGCGCGCCCGCGCGGGCCGCGGGCAGCGCCGCGTTGCCGGTTCCGCAGGCGACGTCGAGCACGCGCATCCCCGGCCTGACGCCTACCCGGGCGACCACGCGCTCGCCGACGTCCGCGATCAGCTCGGACAGCGACGCGTAGTCGCCGGCGGCCCACATCGCGCGCTGCTGCTGCTTGAACTCGTCCACGGGTCCTCCTCTCGCCGCTTCCGGCCTTGGCACTAAACTACGTTTCGTAGTTTTCGCACACTGCCTGCTGCCGTGTCAAGCAAGGACGACCTGAGCCTCTTCTCCTACGAGATCCTCGGCCTGATCGGCCGCTTGGGCGCAGGCCCGCACGACCTGCGCCAGATGGTTCGGCGGGGCCGCCTGCTCGACTGGGCGGGGGAGAGCCAGTACTACGCCGAGCCGAAGCGGCTGGCCGCGCTCGGCTACCTCGAGGCCCGCAAGGAGCCAGGGCGCACGCGGGAGCGGACGGTCTACACGCTCACGGAGAAGGGACGGCAGGCCCTCGCGACCTGGGCGCGGACGCCCGTCCGCTTCACGCCCGTGAAGAGCGAGCTGCTCATCCGGCTCCTGATCGCCGATCTCGTCGGGGAGGAGGTCACCCGCGAGAGCGCGCTCGCGCTCCGGGCGGAGCTCACGGAGCTGGAGGCGTGCCTCGACGAGGCCGAGGCGAGCGCCGAGAGGCTGCCGCACCGGCGGAAGTACCTCCACCTCGTCAACGGCTTCCTGCGCCGGCTGCTCGACCTCCATCTCGAGCTCCTGGACGAGCTCGAGCGCGAGCTGCGCCGCTGACGAAGCCGGGGCTGGCGGCACGACCGTGCAATAGGCCGCCGCGAGCTCGACGAGCTCGGTAGGCTCGCTTGCCAGTTTCAATGGTAACATTGCTGCCATGAGAACGACCATCGACCGTCTGGGGCGGGTCGTCGTGCCCAAGCCGATCCGGGAGCGGCTCCAGCTCCGAGGAGGGGAGACGCTCGACGTCGAGGAGCGAGACGGCGTGGTCGAGCTTCGGCCCGCTCCGGCCGAGGTCACCATCGTCGAGACGCACGAAGGCCCGGTGGTGCTGCCCCGGGACGAGCTTCCACCGCTCGCCGACGAGCTCGTGCGCGAGACGATCGACCGCGTCCGCCGGTGATCGCGGTCGACACGAGCGTGGCGGTAGCGGCACTCGTCGGCTGGCACGAGGCGCACGAGCGAGCGCGGCACGCGGCAAGCGGGGCCGGGATCCCCGCCCACGCCCGCCTCGAGACCTACTCCGTCCTCACACGCCTGCCGCCGCCTCACCGCCTCGCCGCCGACATCGCCGCGGTGCTCGTCGGGCGCTGGTTTCCCGAGGCGAGGACCCTCGTTCCGTCCGCTCGACTGAGCCGGCGGCTGGTGGAGCGGTGCAGCAGCCTCGGCCTCGAGGGCGGCGCCGTGTACGACGCCTTGGTGGGCCTCACCGCGGCCGAGGCGAAGCGAACGCTCGTCACGCGGGACGCGCGGGCAGCCGAGACGTACGCTCGCCTCGGCGTCGCCTTCGAGCTCGTGGGCTGACGGGCGGGCGCCGCTCGCTCAGCGAGCCGCGAGCCGGGGCACGAGGCTGTGACCGCGCATCCCCGGCGGCTCCTCGATCCCGAGCAGCTCGAGCACGGTCGGGGCGACGTCGAGCAGGTGCGCGTCGATCCTCCCGCCCGCGGCGATCCCCGGCCCGGCGGCGATGTAGAGGCCGTCCTGGGCGTGGTTCGCGTCGTCCGGACCTGTGTCGTTCTCGAGCGTCTGGATCCCCTCGTCGCCCCCCACCGTCCCCACGGAGCGCCAGTAGAGGTCGCCGAAGACGACGATCAGGTCGGGCGGGACGCCCTGCGGGTCCTCGTACAGCTCCTCCGGGGTGTAGACGGCGGTCGGGATCGGGTTGCCGGCGTCGTCGGGGATGGCGGCGATACGCCGCGCGAGGTCGGAGCGCACGGCCTCGTACTCGGCCGGATCGACGACGCCCTCGGGCTCGCGGCCCTTGACGTTCAGGAAGACGCGCGCGTAGTACCCGCCCTCGCCCCAGGCGGTCGTCCGCGCCCAGTCCACGCCCACGTCGCGGAGCGAGGTGACGCCCTCCGGCTCGCGCAGCGTCACCAGCAGCCCCTCGCGGCGCAGCCACTCGTTGATCCGGATGCCGCCGTCGAGGCGCTTCGCGCCGTGGTCGGAGAGGACGACCACGGCCGTCTCCTCGTCCGCGTGCTCGAGCAGGCCCGCGATCAGCCCGTCGAGGTGACGGTGGTAGTCGAGGATCGCCGTCTCGTACGGGTTGCCCGGCTCGTGCTTGCGGTGCTCTCGGTCCATGAACTTCCAGAAGCCGTGGTGCATCCGGTCGGGGCCCATCTCGACCATCGCGAAGAGGGTCCAGGGTCGCGTCGAGAGGAGGTGGCCGGCGAGGCGGAAGCGCCGGTCGGTCATCTCGTACACCTGCCGCAGGAGGTGCTCCTTGTCCTCCGTCCGGAAGTCCTTCGCGTCGAAGAGGTACTCGCCCACCACCTCCTGGATCTCCTCCCGAAGCGCCGCCGGGTAGGTGTACCGGCTCACGAGCGAGGGCGTGAGGAAGCAGCTCACCAGGACGCCCTTCAGCGGGCGGGGCGGGTACGTCCCGGGGACGCCGAGGACGATCGAGGATCCGCCCGCGCGCGTCACCAAGTCCCACAGCCGCGGCTCCCGGATCGCGTCGCTCATCGCGATGAACGCGCCGTCGTAGGAGTGGTCGGAGCGGTTCCGGAAGCCGTACACGCCGAGGTCGCCCGGCGTCTTCGAGCTCATCATGCAGCTCCACGCCGGCACCGTGATCGGCGGGATCACGGAGGTGAGACGGCCGGACGCGCCGCGCTCCATCAGGCCCGAGAGCGTCGGCAGCTCGTCGCGCCAGCGCTCCAAGACGAGCGAGGGCTCGGCGCAGTCGAGCCCGATCAGCATCACCCTGCGCGCCACGGCCGGAGCGTAGCCCGAAGCGGCGCACGCGACCGCCGGGACCGCGACAATCCGGGCCATGAGCAGCGCCCCCGAGCCCGTCCCCGGGACCGTGGTGATGAAGTTCGGCGGCTCCTCGGTCGCCGACCCGGACAAGATCCGTCACGTCGCCCGGCGGCTCGTCTCCGCGCACGAGCGAGGCCTGCGGGTCGTCGGCACCGTCTCCGCGATGGGGAAGACGACGGACTCGCTGCTCGAGCTGGCCCACCAGGTCTCCGCGAGCCCCAACCCGCGCGAGCTGGACATGCTCCTCTCGACCGGGGAGCGCATCGCCTGCGCGCTCGTGGCGATGGCGATCCACGACCTCGGCCACGAGGCGGTCTCCTTCACCGGCTCGCAGGCCGGGATCATCACCGACCCGGTGCACACGAAGGCGAAGATCCGCGAGATCACCCCGGTCCGGATCCTCGACGCGCTCGACCGCGGGAAGATCGTCCTCGTCGCCGGGTTCCAGGGCTTCTCCCGCGACACGATGGACGTGACCACGCTCGGGCGCGGCGGCACCGACGCGACCGCGGTCGCGCTGGCGGCCGCCCTGGGCGCCAGGTGCGAGATCTACTCGGACGTCGCCGGCGTCTTCACCGCCGACCCCCGGCTCGTGCCCGACGCGCGCAAGCTCGACGTCGTCTCCTACGAGGAGATGCTGGAGATGGCGTCCTCGGGGGCCAAGGTGCTGATGCTGCGCGCGGTCGAGCTCGCCCGGAAGCACGGCGTGCCGATCGACGCGCGCTCGACCTTCTCGGACGACCCCGGAACGCGCGTCGCCGACGTCGTCGGGATGGAGCAGCCGATCGTCTCCGCGGTCACGCACGCCGAGGACGAGGTCCTGGTCGTCCTGGACGGGCTCCCCGACCGGCCGGGCGTCGCCGCGACCGTCTTCGAGGCGATCGCGGCCGAGCACGTCAACGTGGACACCATCCTCCAGAACGTCGCCCACGGCGAGGCCGAGCTGTCCTTCTCCGTCCCCGCCGACGACGTGCCGGCCACCCGGCGCGCGCTCGCGCGAGCCCGGGAGGCGCTCGGGGAGTTCGCGGTCGAGGAGATCGGCGACCTCGGCAAGGTCTCGATCGTGGGGGCGGGCATGCGCTCGCACCCCGGGGTGGCCGCGAAGATGTTCCGCACGCTCGCAGACGAGGAGATCAACCTCCGGCTGATCTCGACCTCCCCCATCAAGATCTCCTGCCTGATCGCGCGGACGGAGCTCGCCCGCGCCGTCCGGGCGCTGCACGCCGCGTTCGACCTGGGGTCGGCGCCGGAGACGGCGCCGTCGACGACGCCGGCGGCGTCGTGAGCAGGCCCGAGACCTCGCCCGCTCGCACGCTCGCCGCCTACGCCGTGCTCGCCGTCGCGGCGGCGCTCCTCCTCCTCTCCGCGTTCGCAGTCTGGGTCGACCGGGTCGCCCTGGACACGCGGGGCTTCACCGACACGAGCGCCGCGCTGATCGGCGACGACACGATCCGGGCGGCGGTGGCGACGCGGGCCGTGGACGAGCTCTTCGAGTCGGTGGACGTCGAGGCCGAGCTGGAGGCTCAGCTCCCGGAGGACCTGAAGCCGCTCTCCGGGCCCGCGGCGGCCGGGCTACGCGAGGCCTCCTACCGACTGGTCGATCGCGCCCTCGAGCAGCCCTCGCTGCAGCGCCTCTGGGAGCGCGCGCTCGAGCAGGCCCACCGGCAGCTCCGGCAGGTGCTCGCAGGCGACACGGGCGCCGTCTCCACCGAGGGCGGGGTAGTCACGCTCGACCTGGGCCAGATCGTCCTGGAGGCAGCCGACCGGATCGGCATCCGCGCCCAGGTCGAGGACAAGCTGCCCGCCGACGTCGGCCGGATCGAGATCCTCCGCTCCGACCAGCTCGACGCGGCCCAGGACGGGTTCCACGTCCTCGAGACGCTCGCGTGGCTGCTCCCGCTGCTCACGCTCGCCGCCTTCGCGCTGGCGGTGGGGCTCGCGCCGAGGCGGCGACGGCTCGTGCGCGCCGCGGGAGTCGCGATCGCCGCCACCGGCGTGGTCGGGCTGGTCGCTGCGGGCATCCTCGGCGACTACCTCGCCGGCTCCCTGACGAGCGATGCGGAGACGCGGGCGGCCGCAGGCGACGCCTGGGCGATCGTGGCCGCACCCCTGCGACACTCGCTGCGCTGGCTCGTGGTGCTCGGCCTCGCCGTCGTCGTCGCCTCCTGGCTCGCCGGGCCCGGCCGGCGCGCAGCTGGCGTCCGGCGCACGCTCGCGCCCGCGCTGCGTCAGCGCAGCTGGGCGTATGCCGCGCTCGCCCTCCTCGCCCTCGCCCTCCTCGC
>DATMAP010000093.1:0-46112 GCA_035559835.1 Gaiellaceae bacterium | reverse complement strand
CGGCCTCGGGGCCCGCGCCGGCCGTCGCCTCCCCGCTCGCGCGGGCGATCGACGCTCTCCCCGGCACCGCGCTTCGGGCACAGCGCCTGGCCGCGGTCACCGCGACCTGGCGCGGCGGCTCGATCACGACCTCCGCCGGGGAGACGGTGCGGGTCTTCGTCTCCGACACCTACCCCGTGGACCAGGTCACCCCCGAGGCGTGGGCCGAGTTCCTCAGCGGGCTCGCGCACGGCCCCGAGCTGGCCCTCGTGACCGTGTACATCGCGCCCTTGGCGGAGGTGCAGGAGCTGTGCGGCGACCAGGCGCTCGGCTGCTACTCGGCGAACCGCATCGTCTCCATCGGGGATGCCCTCCCGGACGACGCCTCACCGGAGGAGGTGCTGCGCCATGAGTACGGCCACCACGTCGCCTTCCACCGCCTCAACCCGCCCTGGCCGGCGATCGACTGGGGCCCCAAGCGCTGGGCGAGCGCGGCCGGGGTGTGCGCGCGCGTCGTCCGCAAGGAGGCGTTCCCGGGGGACGAGGGCGGAAACTACGCGCAGAACCCGGGGGAGGCCTGGGCGGAGGTGTACCGGCTCATGGACGAGCGCCGCGCCGGGATCACGACCGGCCGCTGGACGATCATCGCGCCGAGCTTCTACCCCGACGAGGCGGCGCTCCAGGCGGCCGAGCGCGACGTGCTCGAGCCCTGGACGGGCAGCACCACCACCGTCTTCCGCCGTGTGTTCGGCAAGCGGACGAAGAAGGTGTGGTGGATCCCGCTCTCGACGGCGCTCGACGGCGAGCTGCAGGTGCGCGTCTCCCTGCCCCGCAACGGCCTGCACGAGGTCGCCCTCGTCGGCCCGAACCGGACGACGGTGCTCGGCCGGGCGCAGTGGGTCGGACAGAGCACGAAGCGGGCGTCGGCGACGGTCTGCGGGCAGCGGACCCTGTTCCTGCGCGTGACCCAGCGGGGCGCGCTCGGACGCGTCACCGTCCTCGTCACGGCTCCCTGAGGCACCGCATCGGGCCCTGCGCCTTCCTCCGCGAGGACGCCGAGCGATCCGGTAGCGTCCGTCGGCGTGGAGGTGATGCACGACGTCGTCGTCGTCGGGGCCGGCTGCGCGGGGATGCGCGCCGCGATCGAGGCCTTCGACGCCGGGGCCGACGTCGGCGTCGTCTCCAAGCTGCACCCCACCCGCAGCCACTCGGGCGCGGCCGAGGGAGGGATCAACGCGGCGCTCGGGAACGCGGCCGAGGACAGCCCCGAGCGCCACGCCTTCGACACGGTCAAGGGCTCGGACTACCTGGGCGACCAGGACGCGATCGAGATCCTCGCGAACGAGGCTCCGGGCGACATCTACCAGCTCGAGCACTGGGGCTGCGTCTTCTCCCGCACCGAGGACGGCAAGCTCGCCCAGCGCCCCTTCGGCGCCGCCGGCTCGCCTCGCACCGTGTACTCCGCGGACATCACCGGGCACGTGCTGATCCACGTCCTCTACGAGCAGGTGCTGAAGCGCATGGCGCAAGGGCCTCTGCGTGTGTACGAGGAGTACTTCGCCTGGAAGCTGGTCGAGCAGGACGGGCGCTGCGTGGGGGTGATCTGCTGGGACCTGCTCCAGGGCGGCCTCAAGCTCGTCACCGGCCGCTCGGTCGTCCTCGCGACCGGCGGCATGGGCCGGATCTATCGCGCGACCACGAACGCGTACGCGTGCACGGGCGACGGGATGGCGATGGCGCTGCGGGCGGGCCTGCCCCTGAAGGACATGGAGTTCATGCAGTTCCACCCGACCACGCTCTACCCGAGCGGCGTCCTCATCACCGAGGGGTGCCGCGGCGAGGGTGGCTACCTCCTGAACCGCGACGGGGAGCGGTTCATGGCGCGCTACGCGCCGAACGCGATGGAGCTGGCCTCGCGGGACGTCGTCTCCCGCGCCGAGACGACCGAGATCGAGGCCGGGCGGGGCATCTCAGGCTCCGTCCTGCTCGACCTAAGGCACCTGGGCGCCGAGCGCATCCTCACCCGCCTGCCCGGCTCGCGCGAGCTGGCGCTGACCTTCGCCGGGGTCGACCCGATCTACGACCCGATCCCGGTGCGTCCGGGCGCCCACTACCACATGGGCGGGGTCGCGACCGACAACTGGGGCGCGACCGAGCTGCCGGGCCTATACGCGGCCGGGGAGGTCGCCTGCGTCTCCGTCCACGGAGCGAACCGCCTGGGCGGCAACTCGCTGATGGAGACGATCACCTTCGGGCGCAGGGCCGGGCAGGCCGCGGCCGAGGACGCGCTCTCGGCGGGCGCCGGCGTCGTCGAGGTCTCCGAGGCGCCGCTCGCGGACGCCGAGGCCGAGCTGCGGTCCCTGCTCGCGCGAACGGAGGGGGAGCGTCCGTGGCGGATCCGCGACGAGCTGGGCGCGTCGATGCTGGAGAACTTCGGCGTCTTCCGCTACCCGGAGCGGATGGAGCGCCAGCTCGAGATCCTGGCCGGCCTGCGGGAGCGCTACAAGAACGTGGTCGTCGAGGACAAGGGCGAGGTCTTCAACACCGACCTGACCCAGGCGCTCGAGCTCGGGTACATGCTCGACCTGGCCTGGTGCATGGTTCAGGCCGGCCTCGCCCGGGAGGAGAGCCGGGGCTCGCACTCGCGCCCCGCCGACTTCCCCGAGCGCGACGACGAGCACTTCCTCAAGCACTCGATCAGCCGCTGGAGGGAGGACGGCCCCGAGCTCTCCTACGCGGAGGTCCGGATGACCAAGTGGCAGCCCGAGGTGAGGAGCTACTGATGCAGGTCGCGCTCAAGATCTGGCGCTTCGACTCGCGCACGGGCGAGCGCGCGCTCCGCGAGTACGAGCTCGATGCTCCCGAGGAGGCGACCCTCCTCGACTGCCTCGACCTGATCAAGGACCGGATCGACGGCACCCTCGCCTACCGCAAGAGCTGCCGGATGATGATCTGCGGCTCCTGCGGGATGCGGATGGACGGCGCCGCCGTCCTCGCCTGCAAGACGCGCATGTACGAGATCGCGCAGTCCGGCCACGTTCCGGTCATCTCGGCGATGGGCAACCTGCCCGTCGTCAAGGACCTGGTCGTGGACATGGAGCCCTTCTGGGCGAAGATCCGCGCCGTCCGGCCCTGGCTCGAGCCCGGCTACGCCGACCCGGGCGAGGCCGAGCACGTCGTCCCGCCGGAGCGCATGGCCACGATCCACAAGGAGTCGCTCTGCATCATGTGCGGCTGCTGCGTCTCCGAGTGCAACTCGCTCGAGGCCGACCCCGACTTCCTCGGCCCGGCGGCTCTGGCCAAGGGGATGCGCTTCGTCGGCGACCCCCGCGACCAGGCGACCGCGGAGCGCCTGCAGGAGTATTCGGGGCCGCACGGGATCTGGGACTGCACCCGCTGCTACTTCTGTCAGGAGCGCTGCCCGAAGGGGGTCGACCCGCGCGACGCGATCGCGAAGCTCGGTGCGGAGGCGATGCGGCACGGGATCGACTCGGACATGGGCGCGCGCCACGCGAAGTGGTTCGTCACCTCCGCGAAGACGACCGGCTGGCTGCGCGAGACGGAGCTCGTGCCGAAGACGCAGGGCATCGTGCGCTCGCTCAAGGAGGTGACCTTCGCCATGCGCCTCCTCCGCCACGGCAAGGTGCCCGCGCCGTTCCCGCCGCACGTGGCCAAGCACGTGGACGAGGCGCGGGCGCTCTACGACCTGGTCGCCGAGCAGGGCCGCGCGGGCGCTCAGGGCATCGTCCAAGGCGAGAAGGCCCTCTCGCGGCTCGAGCACGGGGAGGGCGCGAGCGAGGCGGCCGAGCGGGGCCCGTACGGGCCGGGGTCGTTCCCGAAGCCCTACCTGCCCGGCGAGGACGGAGAGGAGGCACGCGCGTGAGAACGGTGGCCTACTACAAGGGGTGCCTGGCGTCGCTCAGCGCCAAGGAGCTCGACACGGCGACGCAGGCGCTCGCGCCGAAGGTGGGGCTCGAGCTGATCGAGCTGGAGTCGGTCACCTGCTGCGGCGCCGGAGACATCCACGAGGCGGAGCCCGACTACTACCTGCACCTGAACGCCCGCATCCTCGGCTACGCGGAGGCGACGGGCGCGGACACGCTGATGACCGTCTGCAACGTGTGCACGCTCAACCTCCGGCAGGCCAACCACCAGCTCCGCGGCGACGAGGCGCTGCTCGAGCGGGTGAACCGGAACCTCCAGGCGGTCGGCGCGCCCGCCTACTCGGGTGGCGTCGACGTCCTCCACTTCCTCTGGCTCGTCTCCGCCGGGGAGGGGTACGAGCGCCTGCAGGAGGCCGCCCACAAAGGCCTCAGAGGGCTCCGGATCGCGCCCTTCTACGGCTGCCAGATCCTGCGGCCCTCGAAGCTGCTCGGCTTCGAGGATCCGGACAAGCCCGAGTCGCTCGAGCGCATCATCGTCGCCTGCGGCGGCGAGCCGGTCGACTACCCGGCCAAGATCAAGTGCTGCGGCTTCCCGATCATCCAGGCGCGCGAGGAGGTGGCGCTGGCCGAGCTGATCCAGCCGATCGAGCAGGCGAAGGAGGCCGGCGCAGACGCGATGGTGACGCCGTGCCCGCTCTGCCACCTCTCGCTGGACGCCTGGCAGTCGAAGCTGCGCAAGCAGACCGGCAAGGACTTCCAGATGCCGGTGCTCCACCTCGCGCAGCTCATCGGGGTGGCGGCGGGTCTCGACGAGGCGGAGCTGAAGTTCAAGCGCCACGTCGTCTCCGTCGAGCCGGTCGTCGAGAAGCTGCGGGTCTGACCGAGCGGGGGAGCGGGCCGGCGGATGAAGCCCGAAGGCCAAGTGACACTTTGTCACTAGGCCGGAGGCGCGCACCTTCGCGCTCTCCGCTGCGATGACTGCCGCGAGCCTCGTCGTCCTCGTCCGGCCTGGAGGCTGTCGACGCGCGCCAGGGCAGCGTCCGCGATGACCTCCTCCTTCGTCGCCCTCCTCGTCCTCGTGGTCACCGGTGCGTCGGCGACGGTGGCCTGGGGATGGTTCGAGGCGGGCTGGCTGCGGCGGCGGGTGCTCGAGATCCGGTTGCCGGGCGTGCCCGCGGAGCTGGACGGCCTGCGCATCGCGCACCTCTCCGACCTCCACCTGGGACTGCCGGGCCGGGGGCGGCGCGCGGCCGAGGACGCCGTGGCCTGGGTCGCCGAGCGGCGGCCGGACCTCGTCTGCATCACGGGCGATCTCCTCTCCCGCCGCTCGGGGTCGCCGTTGCTCGAGCGCCTGCTCCGTGCGCTCCCGCCCTGCCTCGTCGTGCTCGGCAACCACGACCTCGACGAGACCCGAGATCCCTTCTCGCAGCGTCTCGACCCCGTGCTCCTGGCGGGCATCGCGTCGGTCCGCCTGTTGACTGACGAGTCGATCGAGGTCGACGTGCGGGAGAGGCGCGTGCAGGTCGTCGGCGTCGATCCACGCTCCTACGCTCGGCGCGAGGCACGACCGGCCGAGCTGATCGACCGTTCAATCGACCTCCGCATCCTCCTCTGCCACTTCCCCGGCATCGTTCGACGGATCCCGGCGGGCGCTTTCCACCTCGTCCTGGCCGGGCACCTGCACGCAGGCCAGATCGCGGTGCCCTTCCCCGGCGGCAAGCTCCGCCTCGCCCACCCGCGCGCCAGGGAGGTGGAGGGGGTCTACCGCTACGGCCCGACCGTCCTGCACGTCTCGCCCGGGCTCGGCACGACCTTCGTCCCCTTCCGCTTCTTCGCGCGGCCGGAGGTCACCGAGCTGGTTGTACGATCGGGCTAGATGGATGCCGGCTCGCTCATCTCCCCGGACGTGCTCGCGCGCTACGCGGGGGACGCGGCGCGCGAGGTGGAGGGGGTGGCCGGCCTCGCTGCCGGGCCCTTGCACCGCGGGGGCGGGGTGAGTGTCTCCGGCGAGCCCGGCGCCCTCGCGATCCGCGTGCACCTCGTGCTCGAGTGGGGCCGGAGCGCGGCCGAGGTTGGCCGGGCGGTGCAGCGCCGGGTAGCCGAGTACCTCGAGCGCATGGCGAGCGTGCGGCCGGCCTCCGTCGACGTCGTCGTGGACGCCATCGCGCCTCCGCCGCCGATCCGCTCGTAGCGATGACGCCGCGCCTCGCCGGGCTGACCGGGGCGACGCTGGAGACCGTTCCCGCCGTCTGTCAGAGCTGCGTCTGGTGGCAGACGCGCGGCAACCGGGAGCCCGACAAGCGCCGCTGGATCGAGCGCGCGGAGAGCGAGTGGGGGGCCTGGGGCTCGATCTACCGCGACGACGACGGCCGGGTGCTCGGCTCGATTCAGTACGGGCCGGCGGCGCTCTTCCCGCGCGCCGCCGATCTCCCTGCCGGCCCGCCGTCGGACGACGCCGTCCTCATCACCTGCGCCTACCTCCTGTCCGACTCGCAGCCCTGGGTCGAGCAGTCCCTCTTCCTGGCCGCGATCGGCGAGGCCCGCGATCGCGGCGTGCGCGCCCTCGAGGCCTTCGCCTACCGCTACCGGGAGGGAACGCCCGCGGCGGAACGCTTCCTCGTCCACCGCACGATCTTCCCGCGCGACTTCCTGGCCGACTTCGGCTTCCGCACGCTGCGCTCGGCGGGCCGGATCGAGCTGACGAGGCTCGACCTGGGCGGTCTCGTGCCCGTCCGCGAGGGGACGCGCGCGAAGGTGCTGCGCGCGGTCAAGGAGGCCTTCCAGCCCGCGCCTGCGCCCGCGCCGCCGGCGCGGAGCTGATTTCCGGCCGACCCGCGGCCTACGCCGTGCGGGCGCCGAACGAGGCCGGAAGCGACGCGCGGACGACGAGATCCGCGATCTGCACGGCGTTCAGCGCCGCTCCCTTGCGGAGGTTGTCGCAGGCGAGGAAGAGCACCAACCCGTTCTCCACGGCGGTGTCCCGGCGGATCCGTCCGACGAGGACGTCGTCCGTGCCCGCGGCCTTGGCGGGCGACGGGAGCGGCTCGTAGCGGAGCCCCGGCGCGGCCCGCAGGATGCGCTCCGCATCGGCCGGCTTCAGGTGTTCCCGCGTCTCGATCCACACCGCCTCCGCATGCCCGACCATGACGGGGACGCGGACGCAGGATGCGCTGAGCGGCAGATCGGGCAGCTCCAGGATCTTCCTGGTCTCGGCGCGGATCTTGGCCTCTTCCTCGAGCTCGTCGTCCTCGAGCGCCCAGTCCATCCGCAGGTCGTGACGCTCCGGCGGCTCCGTCCGGAGGGCCTCCATCGCCTGCGCGCCCGCGCCGGAGACCGACTGGTAGGTGGCCACGCGGACGCGCTCCAGGCCCGCTGCTTCGTGCAGCGGTGCGAGCACCATGGTCAGGGGGATGGTGCAGCAGTTGGGGTTCGCGACGATCCCGTCGTGGGCCTGCGCCCGCTGGCCGTTCACCTCGGGCACGACGAGGGGGACGCCCTCCTCGAGACGAAAGGCCGAGGACTTGTCGATGCAGAGTGCGCCCGAGGCAGCAGTCGGCGGCACCAGCTCCCGGCTCAGCGCCGAGCCGACGGAGAAGAAGCAGATGTCGAGATCGGCCGCCGCGAGCGTCTTGGGCGCAGCTTCCTCGACCTCGAGCCCGCCGATCGTGGTCCCGACCGAGCGCCACGACCCGAAGGGGAAGATCTGCTCGTAGCCGCGTTCGCGCAGGAGCTCGAGCGTGACTCGCCCGACCGCTCCCGTCGCGCCGACGACGCCGATCCGAAGCGAGCTGAGGAGGTTGCCGGCCATGGGTGTCGGCATTATCGCGGTCCGGCCCCCCGCCCGTGACCGAAGCCGGGCTCCGTCCCTGAAAACACTGAACCGGCCGACCCGAAGGCCCACCGGTTCAGTGGCGCCACTCTACGAAGCTCCGGGGTCCGGAGTCAAGAGGGCTCCGCGGAGAAAGACGGAAATTGCGCGAAAAACGTGCGGGTCACAGCTCCCGGCGGCCGGCGAGCGCGCGTCCGAGGGTGACCTCGTCGGCGTACTCGAGGTCGCCGCCGACGGGCAGACCGCTCGCCAGCCGCGTCACGCGCACCCGCCCTCGCAGCCGGTCGGCGAGGTAGGCGGCCGTCGCCTCACCCGTCATCGTCGGGTTGGTCGCGAGCACGACCTCCGCGATCCCGTCCTCCTCGACCCGGCGCAGGAGTCCCTCGATGCGCAGGTCGCCGGGCTCGATGCCGTCCAGCGGAGAGAGCGCGCCCCCGAGCACGTGGTAGAGCCCCCGGAACTCGCCCGTCCGCTCGAGCGAGACGACGTCCACCGGCTGCTCGACGACGCAGATGACGGTCCGGTCGCGGCGAGGATCGGCGCAGATCGCGCACAGCTCCTCCTCGGTCAGGTTCCCGCACTCCCGGCAGAAGCGGACGCGGGCCTTGACCTCCTCGATCGCGCGAGCCAGCTCGAGGGCCTCCTCCGGCCGGGCGGAGAGGAGGTGGAAGGCGAGCCGCTGCGCCGTCCTGCGCCCGATCCCGGGCAGCTTCGCGAGCTGGACGACGAGGTTCTCGACGGCCGGGCTGAGCACGGCCGCAGCGTACCCGTCTGCACCGCCCGTGCATCCCATTCGCCCTGGACACGCGCTGCTGCACCCGTAGACTCAGGAGAACCCGCCGGGGAAGGGGCGTGATGGAGAGCGAGGGTGACCGGAGTCTGGAGCTGTTCTCGACGTGTCCACCGTCGTGGGCTGTTCCGCGCGACGACTATCTGCGGCGGGTCGCCGAGGTCGCACGCTGGAGCGACGAGGCTGGCTACCGCGGGATCCTGGTCTACACCGACAACAGCCTGGTCGACCCCTGGCTGCTCGCCCAGGTGATCCTCCAGCACACGGAGAGCCTCTGTCCGCTCGTCGCCGTACAGCCCGTGTACATGCACCCGTACACGGCCGCGAAGATGGTCGCCTCGCTCGCGCATCTCTACCAGCGCCGGCTCTACCTGAACATGGTCGCAGGCGGGTTCGTGGGCGACCTGAAGGCGCTCGGAGACGTCACGGAGCACGACGAGCGCTACGCACGCCTCGTCGAGTACACGAGAATCATGAAAGAGCTCCTCGGCGGCGGGGTGGTCAGCTCCCACGGGAGCTACTACCAGGTGGAGAGCCTCCGCCTCACCCCCAAGGTTCCGCCGGAGCACCTCCCCGGCTTCATGGTCTCCGGGTCGTCGGAGGCTGGCCTCGAGGCGGCGAGGGCGATCGGGGCGACCGCGGTCAAGTACCCGCAGCCCCCCGGTGCGGAGGTCGACCGCAGCGGGGACTCGATCTCCTGTGGCATCCGAGTCGGCATCATCGCGCGGGAGGACGCGGCCGAGGCTTGGCGGGTCGCGCTCGAACGTTTTCCCGAGGACCGCAAGGGCCAGATCACGCACGCGCTGGCGATGAGCGTCTCCGACTCGCGCTGGCACGCTCAGCTCTCGAGGTTGGGCGAGAGCCCCGTCTCGGCTGCCAACCCGTACTGGCTGGGCCCCTTCCAGAACTACAAGACCTTCTGCCCGTACCTCGTCGGGAGCTACGCGGACGTTGGCCGCGAGCTCGCCCGCTACGTGGCGCTCGGGTACGCGACCTTCATCCTCGACGTCCCCGCCTCGGAGGCGGAGCTTCGGCACATCGGGGTCGCGTTTCAGGCTGCGCGAGCCGAGCTTGCCTCATCGGGCAGGACCGCGAGGCGCCGCTCCGAGGCGGCGCAAGCCAAGACAGGCGCCGCGCACCCTGCGGTGCCTCCTGTCCCCTGAGCCTACTGGCGCTGGCGGCCGAGGCGCCTCATGCCGAAGCCGACCAGGAGGAGGACGACTCCACCTGCGACGGCCAGACCGAGATCGGTTCCGGTCACCGGCAGGCTTCCCGCGGAGCTGGCCTGCGCGCTCTCCACGAGCGCAACCTGCACCGCGGACTCCCCACCGTAGCCGGCCTCGGAGGTGCCGTTTCCGGCTGTCGCCAGCGGCGAAAGCGCCAGCGCGACGAGCAGCAAGGCCACGGACACGACGTACAGACGCTTCATCCCATCCCCCTGGAGGATCCCATGAACACTCGAACCATGCCCGCACGAGGCTCCACTGTCAAACATGTGCCGGCTGATCAGTACCTTCGGCTAGGTCCGGCGCCGGACCGGCGTCTTCGCCGGCGATGAAGCGGGCGACTCTGGACGAGCTTGCTTCGAGCGTCCGCTCCCGCGCCAAGCGGAGCCCGTTGCGCACGAGTCGCTCGCGGAGCTCGGGCTCGTCCACGAGCCGGAGGATGCCCGCCACGAGGGCGTCCAAGTCGTTCGGCGGGACGAGGATCCCCGCAGCACCCTCGTCGAGCGCGAACGGCACCCCGCCGACCGCGGTGGCGACGACGGGCGTTCCGCACCCGTGTGCCTCGAGCACGGTCGCCGGGACGCCCTCGGTCAGGGAGACGTGCACGAAGGCGTGGGCGCGCCGGTAGCGCTCGAGGAGCGCAGGCCCGAAGGGGACGAAGCCCAGCAGCTCGATCCGTTCGGCGACGCCGAGCTCGAGCGCTCGGCGGCGAACCTCCCCTTCGAGCGGGCCCGTCCCGGCCCAGGCGAGGCGAAAGCGGCCCGGCCGTTCCGCCTCGAGGCGAGCCAGCGCGTCGACGAGGAGGAGTGGATTCTTCTCGGGGTCGATCCGTCCGGCGGTGAAGAGCGAGATCGGGCCTGTCCAGTCCTTGGGCTCGGGCTCGTCCAGCACGTCGGCGTCCCGGAGCTGCGAGACGGTCGTTACGAGCAAGCCCTCGCGCTTTCCGCCGTAGCGGCGCGCGAGCTCGGGGCCGACGACCGTGATCCGCAGGCCTCGGGCGAGCAGACGGAAGCCCAGCTCCCAGACCCACGCGGCGGCGAGCGCCGGCTTCCAGCGCGCATTGGGCAGCCGGGCTCGGTAGTAGGACAGGCTGTCCTGGCGCACGCCGAGCACGACGGTCCTGCGGCGGACGAGCGCGAGCGGGATCAGGAGGAACGCGTAGGGATGGGGGCCGAGCACCCACACGCCGTCCACCAGCGCCAGCCCGCGCCAGAAGCCACGTACGGTCCCGGGAACCGCACGCACGAGTCCCCCGAGATCCGTGAGGCTCGAGTAATACGGAAGCTCGACGACCCCGATATCGTCCGGCAGCAGCGGCGTGCTTGCGTCGTCGACTCGGCGTGCCCGCGCGAAGACGACCGTGGTACCGAGCGCTCGTCCGACCGCGTACGCGAAGGTCAGAAACGGGTGATCCGCCGGGTCCGGGACGAGACGCGGCGCCCCGTTGGCGTCGATCAGGCCGAACGGCCCGTCGGAGTACACCCCCAGGCGGCGGATGGGTCGCCGTCTCCCCTGATCGCGCATCAGCCGTCGGCGGGCGCTCAGGACGCTTCGTCCGGCTGCTCGGCAGCCGGGGAAAAGCCGACCGGTCGGGCATAGACGATGTACCGCTGCGTGGCCGAGAACCGTGGATGGCAGGCCTGGAGCGCAACCTCCTCGCGGCCGCGCGAGCGCAGGCGGTCGAGGTCGTCGGCGGGGACGATCACCGAGCCCGTGACCGCGTACACGAAGCGTCCGTACGGCATCTCGAGCACGACCCGGTCCCCGGGCCGCAGGCGCTCGATGTGGGCGAAGGGAGCGCCGAACGTCGTCCGGTGGCCGGCGATGTACACGAGCCTGCCCTCCCCGGGCAGGAATGTCCGCGGGTCGCGTCCGGGTCCCTTGCGGAGGCTGCCCGCATCCGTTCCGTTCACGATCACCATGCTGAGCCCGAGGCGGTCGACCTCGAGCCTGCCGATCGGCTGGCCGATATCAACCCCCTCTCGCAGGCGCCGCGCGGCCCGCCGGATCTCGCTCGGGCTCGGCCCCGTCTCGGAGCGTTGGCCGGCTCGCAGCCGATGCTCGGCCGCGAAGCGCTGGTACTCGCCCGCGAGCTGCCGCTGCTCCCAGCGGGTGTAGAGGGTGGTCACCGGATCTCCCCAGCGCCAGGTGGCGAGTCCCCACGCGAGCAGGACGAAGCCGGCGGCCGTGAAGACCCAGCCGAGCCGCCGGACCAGCTTCCGACCACTCATAGTGTCAACCTCACCACGGGCATCAGGGTACGCGTTCCGCGCCCGGCGTCCAGCCGTGCCGAAGCACGCCCGCGGCAGGGGCGTGCATCGGCGGCGTCCCTGATCGGCTCTCGCTAGCGCTCGAAGGCGCCGATGTCCGGGCCGGCGCCTTGTGGGCGAGCCACGCCATCGTGATCGGTCGCCTGGGAGTAGGCAGTGAGCCCGACGTCGACCGCAGGGCTCCCCGAGCGGAGGCGGAGGTTGCCGGTGAACCGGTCGACGAAGAGCGGATCGGCGGTGATGACCGTGCCGGCGGAGAGGCTCCCAGCGAGCGTGCCCAGCACGTTGGCGAAGAGGACGTTCGTGTCAGCCTTGCAGCTGGCTCCTCGCCGGTACGAGATGCCGTACTGGTTGTTGAGGGCAAAGATGTTGTTCGTGACCGTGATGCCCCCGCCGGAGGTGTCCAGCACGATCCCAGACATGTAGCTTCCAACCACGGTGTTCTGGGTGACGAGCTGACCCGACGGATCCGGGTACATCTGGATCCCGAAGCCCTTGGCCCGCTCGATGACGTTGTTGGCGATCACGCCGCCCGAGCCCGAGCTGAAGTAGATGCCGTGGTCGTACTTGAGGTGCGAGCCGTTGTCGTGGATCCAGTTGTCGAGAATCCTCACCCGGTCCGCTCCTCGGAGCCACATCCCGCTCATGTTGCTGTTGCGGATCTCGAGGCGGCGGATCTCGATGTCGTCGCCTGTCACGTTCACGTTCGGCTCACCGGTGCAGGCCCCGTCAGCCGAGCTGTAGGACAGGTTCTTGTCTACGACGAGACCCACGAGCCTGAGGTAGCTTCCGCTCAAGATCAGCTTCGTCTTCACCACGACTTGGTGCTCCTCGCCGGGGTAGCCGGCGATCGTGATCGGCGCCGAGGCCGTGCCGGAGCGTGACCAGGTGAGCGCGTTGTAGGAGGAGCTACAGGAGACGTTCGTCGCTTCCTGGTAGGTGCCGGCCCGCAGGTAGGCGGTCTGGCCGGCGGTCAGCGTCGCCATCGCCTTGGCGAGCGTCCGCCAAGGCGCCGCCAGCGTTCCCGGGTTGGCGTCCGAGCCGCTCGGCGAGACGTAGAAGACCGAGCCGCTCGGTGCGGGCTCCGTCGAGCAGGCGCTCGTCGACGCCGTCATCAGCGCAGGCTGCGAGCGATTGCCGGCAGCGTCGAAGGCGGAGACGCCGATCGTGTAGGTGGTGCCGCAGGACAGACCTGCGAGGGTGTAGCTCGTCCCCGTGGACGTGCCGGCGTTCATCCCGTCACGGGAGACGCTGTAGCCGGCTACGCCAACATTATCGGTCGAGGCCGACCAGGACACGGATACGCTCGTCTGGGTCGCGCCCGTCCGGGCGAGGTCCTGCGGCGTGCTCGGCGGCTGCGTATCACCCGATGACGCAGGCGGCGGCGGAGGCGTGCTCTCCGACGCGGCCACTTGGAGGACGAGCTCGGGGCCGGAGCCCATCTCCTTCGAGTTGAAGTTGGCGCCGTCGCTCGACGTCGGCACGAGCGCGAACGTGTACGTACCAGCTCCGCGGACGGCTGCGCTGACGTCGAACTCGACCCAGGTGCCGGAGGCAATCACTGCGGAGTCGGCAAGGGCCGGTCCGCTCTTGGGCGGGCGGGTGCTCCAGGTGACCGAGCTCTCCGACCACTCGTTCGCGGCTTGGTACACGGCTGGGCCGTCCTCGGTCTCGAAGTAGTCGTAGAGCCGGAGCGTCGCGCGCTCGACCGTGCCGACGGCAGGAACGACGAAACGGACGTACGACTCCTCGTCGGGCTCGCTTCCTCCGTCGACACGGAGGTAGTACTTGCCGAAGTTCTTGGTCGGACGGTTCTCGACCACGCGGGCGTCGGCGTCGGCGCCGATCCGCACCGTGGCGGTAGCCGAGGTCTGGCCGGCACCGGTGGCCGGGACGAAGATGGCGACGAGCAGGAGTCCTGCGGAGACGAGCGGCCCGAGGGCGCGGCGGAGGGAAGAGGCGGCGATGAGCATGGGTATCCCATCGGCTGCGCCTCGAAGCTCCTCGTGGCGCGAACGAGGGACGCAAACGAGGGAATCGCCCCGAACGAGCGAGCGGGTGAGGGACTTGGCGGCGCTCGCGTGCCGAGGCGCGCTACCGCCTTTGGGCCCACTCGAAGGCCCCGAGATCGGGGCCGCGTCCCTGCGGGCGGATCACACCATCGCGGTCTGCGCGCGGCGAGAAGGCCGGCTGCGCCCGATCCACGGCCGGGCTCCGGCGAGTGAGGTGGAAGTCACGAGCGCGCGCGCTGACGAACCGGGGAGGGGCGGAGCGGTTCCCGCCCGATAAGTCCGTCCCCTCGAAGCCGGGCTCGATCCCGCCCCACCCGTTGGCGTACAGGAGGTTGGTGTCCACGACCGAGTCGGACGGATTGTCGCTGTCGTGGGCAATCCCGTAGCGGGCGTTGTAGGCGAAGATGTTGTTGCGGATGGTGATGCGCTCCACCCGTTCACCTCCGATCACGATCCCGCTCAGTCCGCTGTATGCGACTGTGTTCTGCACCACGATCGTCCCGATGTTCTCCCGGTAGATGTGGATCCCGAACCCGTACGGGTGGTTGTAGACGACGTTGTTCGCGACGAGGTGGGAGGAGCCCTTGAGGTACATGCCGTGACTCTGGTGCTGGCCGGGGAGCCCGGCTCCATTGTCGTGCACGAGGTTGCCGATGATGTGGACGTTGCTCGTCTCCGGATCGGTGAAGATGCCCTGGTCCTGTCCGTTCCTGATCTCGTTGCCGCGCAGCTCGACGTAGCTCGCGTCGTTCTCGACGTACACGTTGGCCGACGAGGTACCCGTGGCGCCCTCGAGCACGAGCCCCTTCACGCGGATGTACGACGCCGTGATCTCGAGCGCGTAGCTGTCGTCGCCATCTCGCTGCCGGGCGCGGACGACGGGCCGCTCCCCGCGCACGGCGGCAAGGGTGATCGGCCTCGGTCGCGTCCCCGACCGCGTGACGAGGAGGCTCTCCTCGTACACCCCGCCGTGCACGAGAACACGCTGCCCCGGTCGGGCCCGGTCCAGGGCGCTCTGGATCGTCCGCAGCGGCTTCTCACGCGTACCCGGATTCGAGTCGGAGCCGTTCGGCGAGACGTAGAGGGCACGCCCGGTGCTCGGCCCGAGGAGCGGCGGCAGAGCGGCCGCGATCGTGCTTCCCCGTCCACCGGAAGCCGAACCTGCGCCGGCGGTGGCGACCGAGAGCGCCACGAGCAGCAGGGCGCGCGCGATCGCGGGCGTCGGGCGCTGTGTGCTCATGGGCCTGCGGAAGGACTGCCGAAGCGGTCGTGCCAGAGGCAGAAGTTGAGCAGCGCCCAGAGCTTTCGGCCCTCGTCCGCGCGTCCGGAGACGTGATTCTCGAGCAGGCGGCCGACCGCCTGTGGGTCGAAGAAGCCCTGCCTGCGGAGATTCTCGGTCGAGAGCACATCTCGCGCGAACGGCTCCAGCTCGTTCCGCAGCCAGGCCGCGAGCGGAATCGCGAAACCCTTCTTCTCGCCCCGGATGATCTCGGGCGGGACGAGCGGCTCGACCGCCTTCTTGAGCAGGCGCTTCTTGGCGAGGCCGCGGACCTTTAGCTCGCTGGGCAGGGCGAGCGCGAGCTCGGCGACGACGGGATCGAGCATCGGCACCCTCACCTCGAGCGAGTTGGCCATGCTGACCCGGTCCGTCTTCACCAGCATGTCGTCGACGAGGAACAGGCCGATGTCGATATCCATCACTCGGGAGAGCTCGTCGCGGCCCTTGCTCTCGGCGTACTGCTCGGAGAGCAGGTCAAACGGGTCAGCCATTCCTCGCCGGGAGGGGAGCAGGAGAGCCGCCCGCTCGTCGGGCGGGATATAGGTCTTCCAGGCGTAGTGCCGCCTGAGCGCCGGCTGCTCCGCGCTGCGCACGAAGCGCTTCGCGCGCCAGTCCAGGGTGCTGGCCTTCGCGCTGGAGCTTGGCAGTCGCTCGACCAGCGGCCGTGCGAGCGAGGCGACGCGGCCGAGCACCGGAGCCAGCCGATGGCCGACGTAGTAGTTGTAGCCGCCGAACAGCTCGTCGCCTCCTTCGCCAGAGAGCGCGACCTTGACCTCCTCGCGCGCGAGTCGCGAGACCAGGAACGCCGGGATCGCGGAGGCGTCGGCGAACGGCTCGTCGAAGATGTCCGCCATGGCAGGGAGGAGCGACACCGCGTCTGGCCGCATGACGATCTCGTGGTGGTCCGTGCCGTAGCGCTCCGCCACCAGCCGGGCCGCGGCGCGCTCGTCGAAGTGGCGCTCCTCGAAGCCGACCGTGAACGTGCGCACCGGCTCCGAGGCTGCTTCCGCGGCCAGCGCCACCAGCGTCGCGGAGTCGATTCCGCCTGAGAGCAGGACGCCGACCGGGACATCGGCTACGAGGTGTGCACGCACCGAGTCCCGGAGCCGTTCCCGTAGCTCCGCGGCGAGCGCGTCTGCACTCTCCGTCCGCACCTCGGCCGCGTGGGCCGGGCCGCGGCCCGCGTACCGCACGAGGCGCACGCTGGCGCCCTCTCCCTCCTGCCAGGTGAGCAGCGTCCCCGGCTGGAGCTTCCGCGCCTCGCGGAAGATGGTGAGCGGAGCGGGCACGAAGCCGAACGCGAGGAAAGCGTCCAGAGCGTCGAGATCCACGTCCCGCGAGAACCCGGGAGTCCGGAGTAGGGCCTTGAGCTCCGAAGCGAACGAGAGCGAGCCCTCGTGAGCCCTGTAGTAGAGCGGCTTGATGCCGAAGCGGTCGCGCGCGAGGACGAGCTGCCGTGCGCGGGCGTCCCAGATCGCGATCGCGAACATGCCCCGCAAGCGCTCGGCGAACCCGAGGCCGTGCTCCTCGTACAGATGGACGAGAACCTCCGTGTCGCTCTGCGTCCCGAAGCGGTGGCCGCGGCTCTCGAGCTCCCTGCGCAGCTCCCGGTAGTTGTAGATCTCCCCGTTCTGCACCACGTGGATCGAGCCGTCCTCGTTCGCGATTGGCTGGTCGCCACCGGCGAGGTCGATGATCGCGAGCCGTCGAGCCGCGATCCCGACCTGGCCATCCACGAAGATGCCGTCGCTGTCGGGCCCGCGGTGCACGAGCGCACCGCTCATCTCCTCGAGGGCCTGCCGCTCGACCCGCGCGCCGTTCAGCGAGACGAGCCCGCATACCCCGCACATAGTGGTCGAGTCTAGCCTTCGGCCTCTACGCCGCCGATCTCGGTTCCGGGCTTCCCGTCGAGGAAGACGGCGGCGATCCGATCGGCCGCCCCTCCATCCCAGAGGGGGATCGGTTGCGTGTGCGGGTAGGTGCCGTCCTCGATCTCGTCGAGCGCATGCTCGATCTCTTCGACAGAGCGGCCGACCAGGCGCGAGGTGCCCAGTTCGCAGGTGATCGGCCGTTCGGTGGTTTCCCTCATGGTCAGGCAGGGCACGTCGAGGACGGTGGTCTCCTCCTGTGCGCCGCCCGAATCGGTGAGGACGGCAAGCGCACCCGTCACGAGCCCGATGAACTCGAGGTATCCGAGCGGCGGCAGGACCCGGATGCCCGAAGGGATCTCCAGTCGGAAGTCCTTGATCTTCGTCCGGGTACGTGGATGTGCAGCGAAGAGCACGGGATACCGGCGAGCAGCCACCTCGAGCGCAGCGACGCTCTCGGCCAGCGCTACGGGCTCGTCGACATTGTGGGGGCGATGAAGCGTCGCCACGATGTACCGGCCCCGCTCGCAGCCGTAGCGCTCCCACGGCCGGGCCTCCTCTGCCCGGGCGCGGAAGCGGAGCAGGGTATCGATCATGACGTTGCCGACGAAGTGGATCTGAGCCTCCTCTCTGCCCTCGGCTCTGAGGTTCGCGACTCCCGACGGCTCCGTGACGAGCAGCTTCTGAGCGATCGCGTCGACGATCCGCCGGTATCGCTCCTCGGGCATCGTCCAATCGAAGCTCCGGAGGCCGGCCTCGACGTGCGCGACCGGAACATCGCACGCGTCGGCGGCCAGCGCTCCCGCAGCGGTCGACGTGACGTCTCCCACGACGATCAGCTCGTCGAGCTGCAGGGACGGCAGCAGGACAGAAAAGCGCTCGACGATCTCGCCGAGCTGCGCCCCTCGCGGGCGCGGTCCGACGCCGAGGTGGTGTTTGGGCTCCGGCAGCTGGAGCTGGGCGAAGAACGAGCCCGAGAGGGTCGCATCGGCGTGCTGGCCCGAGTGGATGATCGGAACCTCGATTCCGCGTCGTCGGAACGCGGAGACGACCGCCGCCGCCTTGACGAAGTTCGGGCGCGTGCCGACGAAGACCGCGAGCCTCACCGAACCTGCCTTGCGCTGCCGGACTGCAGGCACGAGCGAAGGAAGTCGTCGAGTCGCCGTGCGATCGCTGTGCGATCGTAGATCGTCGCGGCCGCATGCCGCCCAGCCAGCCCGAGTCGCGCTCGCAGGTCGGGATCGCGGGCGAGTCGCTCGAAGTTGGCCCGCAGAGCCTCGTCGTCTCCCGGGGACGAGGTCAAGCCGCACCCAGCCTGTTCGATGCGATCCGCCGCCTCGCCGTCGGCGACGAGCAGGACCGGCAGCTGGCTGGCCATGGCTTCGTAGATCTTGCTGGGAACGGCTCCCGGAAGCCGTGCGCCGAGCGGGACGATCGCGATGTCGGCAGCTGCCAGCAGCGCGGGAACCCGGTCGCGCGATACGGGCGGCAAGAGACGCACCCGAGGGATGCGCTCCGCGGTGATCCGCTGTGCCAGAGCTTCGCGGAGCGGACCGTCCCCGACGAGCACAAAGCGTCCCGGAAGCTCCGGGGGGAGCGAGGCGGCGAGAGCAAGGATCTGCTCTAGTCCTTGGGCATGTCCGAAGAGCCCGGCATAGATCGCGACCGGGCCGTCTTCGGGGCCTATGAGCGCGCGAGCCCAGTCGTCGGCGAGATGGCGTCCGAACCTCGTCGTGTCCACGCCGTTGGTCACGAGCTCGGTCGGCACGTTCGGCACGCGGGCGCGTACGCTGCCGATGATCTCCAGCGACTGCGCGGTGATCCCGGCCGCCCCTCGGTAGAGCGTGAGCTCGTACCTCTCGGCAAGGTGGTGGGTGAGGGTGCCCCGGCCGACCATTCCGAGCCGCACTGCGCTCTCGGGCCAGAGGTCGCTGACGTTGAAAACGTAGGGGCAGCGCCATCTGCGCGTGAGCACGCGGGCGGCGAGCCCGATGAAGAGAGGCGGCGACTCGACCCACAGGAGCTCGGGTCGCGCGCAGAGGCGAGGCCCGAGTGCGGCCGACGTTCCGGCGAAGGAGAGGTAGCAGATGAGGCGACGGACGAACCCGCGCTGTGATGGGAGGAGGGGCACACGGGCAGTCCTGATCCGGCCGACCGTCTCGACGGTTACCCGCGCTCGCGCATACCCGTCGAAGATGCGGCCGGTCGGGTAGTTGGGAAGCGCCGTCAGCACCTCAACCTGCCACCCGAGATCGATCAACCGCTCCCCGAGCTCGCTGAGCCGCCCCTGCGGAGCTCCCAGCTCGGGCGGCCAGTACTGCGTGAGAATGCACAAGCGGGGCGAAGCTGCGCGCTCGGGACTTGTCCCGCCTGTGCGTGGGCCCGGCCGGCTGACCGGCGCTACCGGCATCTGCTCCTCGGCTGCGGCGCGGGCGGGCTCGTGACGTCCGAGCATCGGCCGCGCAGGCTACCCGGCGGCGTGCGCCGAGGGAGCTGGCAGGAGCGAGCCGAGGCGACAGCCGCGCGCTCGACTCAGGGCGCCGCTCCGCGCTGCGCGCGAGCGCGCAGCGCGCCGAACACCGGCCGGAGCTCCGTGCCGCGGGGGACGAGATCGGCCCTGCGTACTCCGAGCGCGCGGCTGAAGACGAGCGCCATCGCCACGCCGCCGGCGCTGTAGGCGAGCGTCGATGCGATCGCTGCTCCGAGCCCGCCGTACGCTGGGATGAGGAGCAGGTCGAGGGCGATGGTGGCGGTGAAGGCGACACCGATGCCGACGTTCGTCAGCATCGGCTTGCCCTGCGCGTTGAGGGCGCTGCCGAAGAGCTTCAGCGCCACGATGCCGAACCCGCCGGCGGCCAGGATGCGGAGATCGTCGATCGAGCCGCGAAACTCGTCGCCGAAGACCCCGACGCAGAGAACGGGGGCGGCGACGACGAGCCCGATCGCCAGCACGCCCGTTAGGAGCGTGGCTGCTCTGAACACGGTTGCGGCCCAGGCGCCTGCCTCTCGCGGCGCCGCGCGGACGAGGCGCGGCCGCTGCACCATCTGCAGGGCCGTCGGCAGGTAGAAGAGCGCCTCCGCCCAAGCGACGGCGACGCTGTACAGGCCCAGCTCGCGCGTGCCCGCGATCGAGCCCACGAACCACTGGTCGAGGCGGTAGTTCCCCATGGTCATGACCCGTCCGAGGTGCGTCTGGGAGCCGAAGGCGAGCGACCTCCGAGCCAGCCCGGCATCGGGGGCCCCGAAACCTGCTGCCCGGCGCGCGGCGTACCAGACGAGGAGGATGGTCCCGAGCAGCTGACCGGCGACCCAGACGGCGACGGCGCTCGAGACCGTCAGCACCCCGATCGCGGCGAACAGACCGTTCACGCTGACGTTCGTCACCGGCCCCAGCAGCCAAGCGGCGTTCGTGACTGCGAAGCGATACTGCGACTGGATCAGCATCTGCAGCCCGGCCTGAAGGATCAGGATCGGGATCGCGGCCAATGCGAGCGCGAGCACCGGCGTCGATGTGTCGCCGTCGAGCGCGGGAAAGACCTGCACGAGGCCGGCGAGCACGCCGGCCGCGGTAAGGCCGAGCGCGAGAGCGAGCAGCACGGAGTTGGTTGCCAGCGACCGCCGACGCTCTGGCTCGGCGGCGCCGATGTTGGCGTTCGCCTCGTGGATCCCGAAGGCGGCCAGGCTCGCGGTGAGCATCGCGATCGTGGTCATCAGCGCCACGTCTCCGCGACCGCTCGGCCCGAGCACCCTCGCGGTGATGACGACGTTGGCGAGCGAGAGCACGGCGACCGCAAGGTTCGTTCCGTACGTCAGTCCTGCCACGGCGACGAACGACCGACGCCCGTCGAAGACGTCAGGGGACGACGTCATCGGGCGTCGCTCGCCGTTGTCGGGACGGAGCCGGTGCGTCGCTTGCGAGCGTACCCGTCTGCCGCGAGACGGAGAGCGAGGGCCCCAGCCCGGGCGACCCGGTTACGTCCACCGCCGTCGAGGGCCGCGAGGACCGTCAGCAGGACGCCGCTCTCCGGCGAGCTGGGCCGCGGTCGTCGGCACGCCGGGCAGCGACGCGCGGAGTGGCCGAGCTCCCTGCGCACGGCCTCCAGGAGTCCGGACTGGTACGTCCGTCGGAGCCGCTGCACGTCTCCGCGCAGCTCGGCCTGCGCATTCGCAGGGGCGAATGACCGCCTCGCCAGAGCGAGCATCGGCAAGTCGGAGGCGGTGTCGCCGACGGCCAAGGCGATGGGCGCCGGGCGATCCGCTCCGTCCAAGGTCTCGGCGAGAGCGACCAGGCCGCGCCCCTTGTCGACACCGGCGGCGATGAAGTCGGTCTGGAGATAGCCCTGGACGACCCGAATGCGCCCCTCGACGCCCGCAGCCGAGAGGGCGGCAGCGATCGTCTCCGAGGGGAGCGCGCTCCGGACGCCGTCGGCGGCGACCGTGTGCGCGCGGAGCGAGTGGACGTGCGCGGCGTCGAGGTGCACGCCGTCGAGCTGCGCGAGCGCGCCACGCAGGGCGTCGAGCGCGGCGTGGTCGTCCCGGGTCAGGAGGTCGCGCACTCGTCCGCCGACGTGGTCGTAGATCACGGCGCCGTACTCGGCGACACCGCCCGGAAGCCTGTACGCCGCGCACCGGTCCCGTACCTCCTCGAGCGCCCTCCCGGTCACGAGCACGGCCCTGTAGCCGTGGAGGCTGAGCAAGCGGAGCGCGAGCGCGCCCGCGGGCGCGAGCGCCGGGAAGGCAGTCCAGCGCGTCTCGAGCACCCCGTCCACGTCGATGGCGCAGAGCGGCCCCTCGGCACGGGGTGCGAGCTCACCCACGTACCGGTCGGCGACGTACGTTCGCTGCGCGCTGGCCATCGCGCGCTCGAGCACGAGGGCGCGCGAGAAGGGGTGCTCCCACGCGCGGGGGTCGGCGGACGCCTCGTCCAGCGCTGCCCGGTAGCGAGAGAGGTGATGGAGGAGGCGGTAGAGGAGCCAGCGCTCGTCGTCGATCGGCTCGCCGGTCAGGGACTCGTAGTCTCGTCGCAATCGGTCGGCGAGGCCCAGCGCACCGTCCTCCTCTGCGCTAGCGGCCGCTTCGGCGAGATCGAATACCGGGTCACAGCTCTGGGTGCCGACGTTCGAGGATGCGCGCTGCTCGAATCCGAGCTTGCGGAGACCGCCGGCTTCGCCATCGAACCAGTGATCGGTGCGAGTACAGGCGTCCGTCACCGAGGGCCGTTCGACGGCGACGAGGCGCTTTGCGGCATGGTGCGTGAGCGGTCGCACGAGCTGACGTGCGGGTCCGAAGGCCTGTCCGAGCATGAGGGCGATGCGCTCCCACGTCGCGTCCCGTCCGGGGAGGCGGAGGGTGACATCATCGGCGAGGGGGAGCGCGCTCCGGCGTGCCTCGAGGTAGCGCGCAACCGCCTGCGAGAACGCGCTCCCCCCGCGGCGCAGCTCGGCGACATCGATTCGCCGGTCCTCCGGCAGCCAGTCGCGGACGAGGAAGCCGTCGCGAACGCCGTAGACGCGGGGAACGTGCTCGGCCACAGCCGTTGCGACCACCTCCTCGTGACGTCCGAAGTAGCCGAGACCAACCCCCTCGACGTAGAAAGATGCGTGCACCTCGCGACCTGAGCGGCCGTCGAGGATGCGAGCGACGACACGTGCGCCCGTATGCCCTCGCCGCGGTGGACGCGGCAACACCGACTCGACGGTGACGCCGGCGACGACGACCCGCAGCGACTCGGCGCCCTCCGCGTGGATCTCGCGGCCGACGAGGAGCTCCTCGAGCGTCTCCTCGACGGCTTGGGGAGCGAGGCGCCTGGAGGCCTCGCACTCGGCCGACGGGAGGAGCACCATGGGGTGGCGGAGAAGGCGTTCGGGGATGAAACCGGTGTCACCGGGAGGCGCGAGCAGGAGCACGACCTCGGCGAGCCCGCGCGCTCTGACCTCGCTCGCCGCTTGGTCGAGTTGCGTGCCTGTCCGCGGCGTGTCGTCTACCAGGAGGCCTAGGCCGCCTGCCGCGCCGACGGCGGCGATCGCCCGCGCGTGCCTGCGGTCGAGGAACGACCCGGGGCGGAGCGTGATCGCGGTCACGCTGCGGTAGCCGGCTGCGGTGAGGAAGGATGCGGTGAGCGGAGCCAGATAGCTTCCCGACGTGCGTAGCCCGACGACGAGGAGCGGGCGACTCCGGTTCGGCCAGCGCTCGGCGAAGTGCTCGACGAGCCGGAGGCAGTCGGCCGGGTGCTGATCGAAGGCGCGGAAGCAGTTCGGCAGGCGCTGGATCTCACGGCGGAGCCGGGCCGGGAAGCTCTCGAGCGGGAACAGGGAGGTCTCGGCGTCGCGGAGGAGCGCAGCCGCCGCCGGACGGGTCAGCGCAACCGTCGAGCCATGCTCCCGAGCAAGCACGTCGCCGGCGACTCTGTCCGCCAGGCCTGCCACGAGCCCGGCAAGCGCGCGTTGCCGCCGTGCGAGGCGTCGCGCCGTTCGGGCATGCGCCCGGAGTCGGAGCTCGGCCCGGGCGGCGAGCGACATGGGCGCGGCAAGCCACGGTGGCACATGAGCGGAGGCTCGCCGCAATCCCGTGACGTCCCGCTGGAGGTAGTCCTCGAGGATCTGGCTCAGGCCGGCTGCTAGGAGGAAGCAGTCGAGGAGCACCTCGGCGGCGCCGACCTGCTCCGCCGCGCTGAGCAGCTCCGATCCGGCCGCCAGCTCGACCTCGACCGCGTAGCGAAGCTGCGCGAGGAGGCGCCGGCGGAGCTCGGTGAAGTCGAGGAAGAGGTTCGGCTCCCGCAGGACGCCATGCTTGCCGCCGACGATCGCGATGAGCTCGCTCCGCCTCATCGATTCGAGCTGCCGAGCGCGGTGTGTGACTCCTTCACGCCCGCTCGGGGGTTGCCCGCTTGCGGCCCGGCACGCACGAGCAGAGCGTATCCGCGACCCGCGGTCGGGTGCATCGCGCGTGACGTTCGACACCGCCGTGGAGGATCCCTAACCTGGGTGCATGGGCGTGCGCGGTGAGGTGACGTGGTCGTAGAGGAAGCTCGCTCGCCGGCTCCAGGCGCGGCAGCCGCCGGGGCTGAGCCGGACGCCGGGCGGGCGCTGGCTCGCAGGCCGAGTCTCGCGGATGCGCCGGCCTGGGTCGGCGGCCTGGCCCTCATCGCCGTCTTCGTCGTCTGGGGGCAGAAGGGTGGCGGGTTCGAGACCACCGTGTGGGTTCCCGGAGCTCTCCTCGCGCTGGGGCTGACGGTCGTCGTGATCGGAACGGCGGGAGTCCCTCGACTCGGACGCAAGGGAACATTCGCTCTGCTCGCGCTGGTCGGTTTCGCAGCGTGGTCGTATGCGTCGCTGCTCTGGGCCGACGTGCGAGGTGACGCCTGGATCGGCGCCAACCGCACGCTCCTCTACGCGGTCGTGTTCACCATCTTCCTGCTCCTGCCGTGGACTGCCCGGGCTGCCACGGCCGCGCTCTGGCTCTTCGCCGGGGGCGTGACCGCCGTCTCCGCCTTCGCGGTCTTCCACGTGGCGACCACGCAGAACGACGAGTACTTCGTCGACGGCCGCTTCTCGTATCCGACCGGGTACGCGAACGCCAACGTCGCACTCTTCATGGCGGGCTTCTGGGTCGCGCTCGCGCTGGCGACGAGACGAGACCAGCCGGTCCTCGTGCGGGCGCTCGCGCTCGGCGCCGTCGCCTTCCTCCCGCAGGCCGCCCTGATCGTGCAGAGCCGAGCCGCGCTCGTTGCCGTTCCCCTGGCGGCCGTCCTCGTCCTGATCGGCTCCCCCGCGCGCCTGCGCACGGCGCTCGGCCTGGCCGTGGCCCTCGCTCCGCTCGTCGCCGGCTGGGACGTCCACCTCCGAGTGTTCGAGCAGGCCGAGGCCGGAGGAGCGTTCCTGGAGGATGCGATGCAGCCGTCGGCCTGGTTCATGGCAGTCACCTCGGCGGCCGCCGTCGTGGCCGGTTTTGCCTGGGCCGCCGCCGATCGACGGCTCGTGATTCCGCCTCGTGTGCTTCGGACAGCCACCTTGTTGGCGGCGGTTGCGACCGCCGCGGCGCTACTTGCCGGCGCGGCGCTCGTCGCCCGGAGCGAGCCGCTCGAGCACGTGCGAGCGGGCTGGCACCAGCTCACGAGCAATGCTCCCGACCCGGAGGGGGCGTCTCGGTTCGGCACTCTGGGCGGCGAGCGCTGGGACCACTGGCGCGTCGCCATGCGCCGCTTCCTCGACCGGCCACTGACCGGGATCGGCGCCGAGCAGTTCACCGTCGACTACCTGAAGGCCCGCCGCACGTCCATTGATGCCCGCTACCCGCACAGCCTGGAGGTCGGGATCCTCTCCCAGCTCGGGGTCATGGGCGGTGTGTTGTTCGCCATCTTCGCTGTGCTCGCCACGCTGATCGTGTGGCCCCGTCGTTCGAGCGAACCGGCTCTAGGCACGCTTCGCCTCGCTGCCTTCGGGCTCTGGGTGTACTGGCTCGCGCACGCCTCCTTCGACTGGTTCTACGAGATTCCGGCCGTGACCGCGCCCGTGCTCGCCGTCGTCGCCCTCACCGCCTCCGTCGAGCGCTCGCGGCGAGCGGACGCCGGGCCTCGGCGGCCCTCGCCTCTCCTCCTTGCGGCGGTCGGCGTCGCCGCCGTCGCCGCTGCGCTCTCGCTCGGCGCTCCCTACTTGGCCGCGCGCGAGCTGAAGCGAGCGCTCGCGGTGTGGTCGCAGGCTCCCGGGGTCGCCTACGAGCGGCTGGAGCGGGCGCGGATGCTCGACCCCCTCTCGGACGAGCCCGACCTCTACGCCGGGGCGATCGCGGCTCGGCTCGACGACCGGCCGCGCATGCGCCTGCACTTCGAGCGTGCGCTGGAGCGCAACCCGCACAGCTGGTACGCGCACCTGGAGCTAGGGCTTACACGCTCGCTGGACGGACGGCGGCGCGAGGCGGTGCAGGAGGTGCGGATCGCGCTCGCGCTCAATCCTCGCGAGCCGATCTTGGCCGACGTCCTCCGGCGCCTGCGGCGGGGAGAGGCGATCGCTCCGAGGTCGCTCGACCGGCTCTTCGTCGAGCGCATCGTCGAGCGTCTGCGATAGTGGGAGCACGGTGACAGCCGTGCAGCCGTCTGGGAGCGTCCGCGACAGCGCGGAGGAGCCGCTCGAGCTCGAGCCGATCGCCGACTTGAGCTCGGTGCGCGCCGAATGGACGAAGCTCGCGGAGCGGACGCAGAACATCTTCGCCACCTGGGAATGGAACGCGCTCTGGTGGCAGCACTACGGTCGCCCGGGCAGCCTCCTCGCAACTGCGTGTAGATCGCCGGACGGCGACGTGCGTGCGATCCTGCCCTTCTTCCTCTGGCGCCGGCGGCCCCTTCGCGTCGTCCGGCTGATTGCTCACGACACAGCGGACCAGCTGGGGCCGATCTGCGCGCCCGAGGATCGCGAACAGGCTGGGCGCGCGAGCAGAGCTCTCCTTGCCCGGGTCGGGGCCCGGGTCCTGGTGGCCGAGCGCCTTTCCGCCGAGGAGGGATGGCCCGGGCTCCTCGGCGGCCGCAGGCTCGTACACGAGCCTAGCCCGAGGGTGCGTTTCGGCGACGGCGGCTGGGAAGCCTTCCTGCGCTCGCGCAGCCGGAACTTCCGCTCGCAGGTGCGCAGCCGCGAGCGGAAGCTCTTCACCCGGTACCGGGCTGCGTTTCGCCTGGCCGCCGACGCCGAGCGGCTGCCCGCAGATCTCGACTCCTTGTTCGCGCTGCACCGGGCGCGCTGGGCGAGCGCTCGGACGGACTTCGTGCGCCACGAGTCCTTCCATCGTCAGCTCGCAGCGGTCGCGCTGGAGCGCGGCTGGCTCCGGCTCTGGCTTCTCGAGGTCGAGGGCGAGCCGCGCGCGGCCTGCTACGGCTTCCGCTTCGGGGACGTCGAGTGCTTCTACCAGAGCGGGCGTGATCCGGCGTGGGAGTCGAGCTCCGTCGGCTCCCTCGTCCTGCTCCACGCCGTTCGCGAGGCGCTCTCCGATGGGGTTGCCGAATACCGCTTGCTTCGCGGCGGCGAGGCGTACAAGTACCGCCTCGCGACCGACGATCCGGGCCTCGAGTCAGTCGGCGTCACCCGGGGGCTCGACGTGAGCGCGCTGCTCGGACTCGCGGCGGTGGGCGTCCGGATGCGGCGGCGCTGGCGGAGCGCGGTCACTCGCGCGCTGCCGAGCGTCCTGGGCGGCGCCTTCGCCTCGGCCTACGAGCTCTCGTCGGCCGTTGCGATCACGTGGTGACCCATCCACCACTCGCCCTCCATGCGAGTGAGCAGCGCGTGCCCCGCGTGGACGGCGTGCAGGAGGGCGGGGTCGCGTCCGTGCACGAGGGCAAGGTAGCCGCTGGGATGGAAAAGCGTTCCCGCACGTGCGAGCGCCGCCCGGAGCGGCCCCTCGACGCGCCCCTGCAGGCCGGCCGCGCCGGTCGTCGTGGCGTCGTGGAACAGCGCGTCGAGAACGGCTCTGGCCGTCTCCGCGCGTGTCGCCACCTGCAGCACGGAGCCGATCCCGCCGGCCTTCCGGTAGTAGACGTACCAGCCGAGAACGTCGCCCTGCTCGCTCCGGACGAGGTGGGCGACGAGCGACCCATGGTGCTCGACCGCGGCCAGCTCTCGCAACAGCCAGGTGGCGAAGGGCTCGTCGTAGGCGGGGTAGAGCTCGAGGCCCCGGGTGATCTCGGGCAGGTGCTCGACGAGCGCCGCAGGGGTCAAGGCTTCGGTCCGAGCCGGCGGCGCCCCGTGCTCGGAGGCGCGCCACAGCGCCTTTCGCGCCAAGGGGTCGACGGCTCGCGCGAGGCCCCGGGCTGTCTGTGCCAGCGCCCGACGCTCCCGGTGGGCGGCGTACTCGCCCGCGAAGCGCAGCGGCCGGAAGACACGCACCCAGCCGACGCACGCGAGGTGGAAGGTGTCGCCGCCGAGTCGCTCCCAGAGCCTGCGCACCAGGTCCGAGGCCGTGTCGGTCACGGTCAGATCCTGGGGCCCCGCCAGGTACTCCCGGAGCAGGAACATCCCCGCTGCCCGGCTGCGGACGCCGGGATCGGTGACGAGCTGCCCGGTAACGCCCATGCGGATCGGCTGGCCGCGAAAGAGCAGGCGGCGGACGCTCGAGCCGAGGAAGCCGGCGATCCTCCCGTCGTCGTCCACGTAGACGAGGGAGGGGATCTCGGGGTCGAACCAGGGATGGTCGAACAGAGTTCGCTCGAAGTACGCCGCGAGGCCCGGGGCAGGCGTGCGTGAGCCCGAGCGGGCGACCTGCTCGTAGAGGCTTGCGACCGCCGGCACGTCCTCCCGTTCGCAGGGCCGGATCGCGGTCACCGGACATCCCCCGCGCGCCGCGCGTTCTCGACGAACTCGGCGACGGTCTGGATGCTCCGGAAGGCATCGAGCTCGAGCGCGTCGAGCGGCAGCGTGAGCCCGAACTCCTGCTCGAGGGCGAAGATCAGCTCGACCAGGGCGAGCGAGTCGAGCAGCCCGCTCTCGATCAAGTCCGTATCGGTGGCGGGTGGATCGACGGCGAGGACGCGACGGAAGAGATCGCGGATGCGCTCGACCGGAGGCTGACTCTCCACCGCGACCACTACCGGGCGTGGGCGGCCATGTCGGCGCCGGCCTCGGACGCATCGGCCTCCGGCGCGCGAGCTGCGAAGAGATCTCGGATCAGACGCCGGTCGATCTTCCCGTTGACGTTCTTCGGCAACGTCTCCAGACGGAGCCAGGCGGCCGGCAGCATGTACGCAGGAAGCTGGGTGCGCAGGCGCTCGCGAAGTGCCGGCGGCTCGAGCGACGCTCCCGGCGCGAGAGCGTAGGCGCAGCAGATCGAGACCCCTTCGAACCTGTCCGTCTCGACGCCGACGACGGCGCTCTCGCTCACCTCGTCGATGGCATTGAGCGCCGACTCGATCTCGCCGAGCTCGATCCGGTAGCCCCGGCTCTTGATCTGGGAGTCGGCCCGGCCGAGGAAGTACACGAGGCCATCCTCGTCCATCCGAGCGAGATCGCCGGTGCGGTAGATGAGTTTCCCGCCCTCGGGCGACCGAGGGTCGGGTACGAACGCCTCCTGCGTCCTCTCCGCGTCCCGCCAGTAGCCTGGGCTCAGCCCGACTCCCGCGATGTACAGGTTCCCCACCTCGCCCGGGGGCACCGGGCGGAGGTCGTCGTCCAGCACGAGCAGCTCCTCGCCAGGGCACGGCCTGCCGATCGGGATCGGTTCGGTCTCGCTCGCCGGCCGGGCCGGGACCGTGTAGTAGCTCGACGCGATCGTCGCCTCGGTTGGACCATAGAGGTTGGTGAAGCGAGCCTGCGGGACAGCGTCCATCCACTTCTGCAGCACCGGAGTCGGGAGCACCTCGCCGCACCAGAGCACGCGCTCGAGCGAGGGAAACGCGCCCGGCTGCACGACCCCGAACGCGGCCATGAGCGTCATCGCCGAGGGGACGGAGAACCACTGGGTCAGCTCCGCGGACCGGATCAGGTCGGCGAGCCTCGTGGGCAGGAGGTTGGCCTGGGGCGGGACGAGGTGGAGCTCGGCCCCCGCGTGGAAGGCTCCGAAGATGTCGAAGGTGGACAGGTCGAAGTGGAGCGGAGGATGGCCGGAGATGCGGTCGCCCGGCCGCATTCCGAAGTACGCCGTCGCCCAGTCGACGAAGTGGAGGACGTTCCGGTGGGTGATCATCACGCCCTTGGGCATGCCCGTCGAGCCGGAGGTGAAGAGGATGTGCGCAAGGTCGTCCGGGACGTTCGCGCGCGGGGGCGGCGTCGGGTCGAACGCGCTCCAGTCGGCCCGCGAGAAGCGCGACTCGAATGCCGGCCCGGCGACCGCTTCGGGCTCGACCGTCCCGATCGCCACATCTCGGTCGAGGGCGCCGCTCCCGAGCAGCTCGTTGACGAGAGGGAGGGCCTCGGCCGCGACGAGCGCGAGGCGGGGCTCGGCCGACTGCACGATCCTGGCGACGCGAGGAGCAGGGCTGGCCAGGTCGATCGGCACGTAGGCGCAGTCGGCCTTCAGGACGGCGAGCATGCTGATCACCGCCTCGGGCGACTTGGGGAGGAAGAGGCAGACGCGGTCGCCGCGAGCGCATCCGGCGGCCTCGAGCAGGCGCGCGAGCCGGTTGCTCTCCTCCTCGAGCTCGCCGTAGGAGACGCGAGTCGGGCCGAGCACGAGCGCTGTCGCGTCGGCGCGCTCCTCCGCTTGGCGGGCGAGAAGGTCCTGGAGGAGGCGGCTCACCGCTCACCCCGGCGTGTCGACCTCAGCTCGGTCCTGCCCATCCCTCGCGCCTCCCCGTCGCCTCCGGAACCCGTGGGCTCATGGTAGTCCCCGACCGAGCGAGGGCAACCCGGACATGGTAGTCCCCGACCGAGCGAGGGCAACCCGGACCTAGCGGCTCCTTCCGGGAGCGAGCAACGGGCTCCCCGAGAGGGCGTCCAGGACGCCGTCCACGTTGGCGGCGAGCCAGCGCGGCTGCGCCTGGCGGATCGCGTGCGTCTGCAGCTGGTAGGCGGTGCGCTCGAGCCAGTAGGTCACGACGAGCGCCTCGAGCGTCCTCGGGTGGGGCTCGACCCCGATGCGCCGGAGGTACTCGCACGCGAGCGGATCGCCACCGCGCCGCGCCCACGGGAGGAGCCTGCGGACGATCGCCGGGCCCCACTCGTGATCCGCGGGCGGATCGGTGAGGTGGAGCCGCAGGTGGAGGAGATCGACGAGGGGGAGGCGGCCCTGCCCGCCCGCATCCCAGTCCACGACGCCGACGAGCCGCCCGCCTTCCGCGAGCAGGTTGCCGGGAAAGAAGTCACCGTGCGCGAAGCCACGGCGAATCTCCGAGAGGGCGAGCTCCAGGCGGTCGGCCAAGAGACGCGCGACAGACTCCTGCCCGGACCGGCTGCAGGCGCCGACGACCTCTGCTGCGGGCCCCAGGGGCTGCGCTTCGACCTCCGAGCCGGGAACCGTATGCAGGGCCACGAGGTAGTCGACGCACTCGTCGAGCAGAGGGCCCGGGAAGGGGACGCGTGGGGGAGAGCCCGGGAGGAGTTCCTCGAGCAGCCAGTCGGCGAGCCCGTGCCGGCCTGCCCCGAGCAGTGTCGGAACTCGCGCGACGACCTCGGGTGGCGCCGGCAGACGGCCGAGCGCCGTGAGGACGCGGACGTGTCCGTGGAGCTGGCCTCGGGTCGGGCCGATCGCAACCCGCAGCACCCAGTCGTCGCCGCGCACGAGCACGAAGCCTGCGCGCACCGATGCCGACCGCGCTCGCAGGGAACGGCCCGCCGACTCGGAGGCGCTGGCAAGCACCGCCTCGAGCACGCTCGGGCCGGGCGTGCCCCGGCGACCCACGGCCAGGAAGCACTGCGGGAACCGCTCCGGGAGCCGTCGCCGTGCGGCTGGAACCGACGTCTCGACCGGCGCGACCTGCACGGATTGGGCGAGATCCCAGGGAAGCACCGAGGCGCGGTACCCGCGGCGGGCGAGAGCGCGTGCCGCGCGTGTCGCTGCGGCCCGGGCGCGGATGGAGAGCGCTATCCGCCTGACCGCTCTCGCCAGGAGAGGGAGCGCACCGTCGTGGAGCGGGGACTCCACGCTGACCACCGCGACGGCTGCCGCTCCCTGGAGCTCGGAGGCTGGGGAGATCTCCACGTCGGGCCCGCGCTCGACGAGCTCGGCGCCGGCGTCGGCGAGCGCAGCCGCGACGGTGGGGTGCGTGACACGGAAGCGGCGCGCGGCCGCGGGAACGACCAGCGTGAGCCAGTGCACGCCGTACCCGCCGGGCATCGCGGACGGAAGCGCGCTGTGACCCGGCGCCGCCGGACCGACCCTGCCGGGGGTTCCGCTCCGACCTCTCGCGAGGCCCTGGTCGGGGAGCCGAGGCGGACGCCGGCTCCCGGACGTCACCTGGCGCGGGGGGCGACCGGGTACGGGTACGACCCCAGCGTTCGCTCCCCGATCACAAGGTACCCCGCCGGGACGACGCCCGCTCGCCCGAGCAGGTCGCGTGCGACCTCGACGTGCAGCCGCTTGGTGGCGCGAATCCGGGCGACGACCAGAACGTCGTCGACCAGCTCGAGCAGCGTCAGCGCGTCGCTGATGACTCCGACCGGCGGCGTGTCGAGCAGGACGTAGTCGGCTTCGCTTCCGGCTGCTCGGACGAGGTCGGCGAAGCGACTGCGAGAGTGGGGATCCGCGCTGTCGAAGCCAACATCCATCGCGTCGAGGAGCTGCAGGTTCGGATGCCCGGCGACGCGGCGCAGGAGCGGCCGGAGCGACGGCCTCGGCTCGCCGCCCTGGTCCAGCCTTCGCGTCCTGGCCTGGATGGTGGAGACCGCGTCCCGGTCGGCTTCGAGACCGGTGCGGATGGGCAGACGCCGGACGTCCGTGTCGATGAGGATCACGCGCGCCCCGGCGTCTGCGATGGCGACGCCGAACGCCAGGGCGGTCGTCGTCTTGCCGTCTTCCGGCGACGGGCTCGTGATCATCACCGTCCGCGGCCGCTCCCCCTGTAGGTCGAGCTGCACCTGGACACTGCGAAGCGCCTCCCGCGCCTCCGGATGCACGTCGAGCGAGAGCACGCCGCGTTGCTGGCGCGGCAGGATGGGGATGCGGGCGAGGATGGGGAGCGGGAAGACCTCCACGAGCTCGTCCTCGCTCGTGATCCGGCGCGGGGTGATCCGGTCGATGGCCACCGCCGTGGCTACGCCGAGGACGCCGCCTGCGAGGAGCGCGAGGGCCACGATCAGCCAGCCCGGCGCTCCCAGCGCAGAGGTCGGCGGGGTGGCCGCCTGCGCCAGGGAGAGGGTGGGGTCTCGACCTGCAGCCAGGGACTCGAGCCGGTTGAGCGCGCTCTGCAGCTCCGAGGCTCCGGGATTGGCCGGGTTGAGCTGACGCAGTCGAGCCCGCACGCTCGGGATCGTGGCCCGGGCGAGCTGCTGCAGCGTCGTCCGCCGGACGGCGAGAGCGGAGCTCGAGTAGGTGTTGGCGAGGTTGGCCGCGAGCTGCGGGCTGTCGGCGACGGCGCTCACCTCGAGGATGTTCGTCTCACCCTTGGGCTCGACGGTGATGGCGCGCTCCACCTGCCTGCGGGTCCACGTGGGTCCCAGAGTCTCGGCGGTGCGCGCGGCGGCGGCGTGCGACTCGACGAGCGCCGCGGCCGTCTGGATCGTCCGTGTCGGCTCGCGCAGGTCCTGGATCAGGGGAAGTCCGACAAGGGCGACCGTCTCGGCCGGGAGCGGGGTGACGAAGATCTCCGCGTTCGCCCGGTACTCGGGGGCGCGCACCGCGAGCCAGGCGATGCTGGCGACGACGACGGCGACGAGGATGGCCGCGACGAGGACGACATGGCCGCGAACGGCCTCGACGTAGGGCTCGAGCCCGCTCTGGGGCTGCCTGGTCGGAGAGGCCGCCCAGCGCGGGCCGCTCACCTCGGGTGCGGCGCTCCGTTCGGCTCTCATGAAGGCTCGAACTGTAGCTCAGGCGCCGTCGGGCCCTGCTCTGCCGGGAACGCAGGCTCGGCCGCGCACCGTCTTTCACGAGGGAGCGGGTTGAGGTAAGAAACCGGCTCATGCAGGAGCCGCTCGTCCTCTGCTACCACGCCGTAGGCGTGAGGTGGCCGGCTTCCGTCGAGCCGGGCCAGCTCCGCCGGCACGTCGAGATCCTGCTCCGGCGCGGATACGAGCCGGTCACGTTCGTTCGGGCGGTCACCGAGCAGGCCTCCGGGAAGCGGTTCGCGGTGACCTTCGACGACGCCCACTCGTCGGTGCTCGAGGATGCGTACCCGGTGCTGGCCGGGCTCGGCGTCCCTGCCACCGTATTCGCGGTCACCTCCTTCGCGTGCACCGGCGCCCCGCTCGACTGGGCCGGCTTGGACGAGTCCGGCCTCGGCCGGGACGAGGCCTCGCGCCGCAGCCTGGGCTGGGCCGAGCTGCGCGAGCTTGCCAAGTCGGGTTGGGAGGTGGGCTCCCACACGTGCACGCATCCTCGTCTGACCGAGCTCGACGACCGTGCTCTCGCGCACGAGCTGCGCGACTCCCGGACGGCCTGCGAGCGGGCGCTCGGCCGGCCCTGCCGCTCGATCGCGTACCCGTACGGGGCGGTCGACCAGCGAGTCGCCGCCGCCGCTGCAGCCGCCGGGTACGAGGCTGGCTGCTCGCTCTCGGTGACCACCGAGGGCACGTTCTGCTGGCCGCGCGTCGGCGTCTACGGAATCGACTCGCCGGTCCGTTTCAGGGTCAAGGTCTCGCCCGTGACCATGTGGGTTCGTCGCGCCCTGGCTAGGGCGGCGGCATGACGATCGGCGCGGATGCCCGCTCGGCCGCGGCGCGCTGCGCGATGCCGAGTGTCGCCAGGCTGAGGCCGAAGAGGATCCACAGGCGGCGGTCCACGGCCCCGGAGAGGAAGACGTAGCTCGCGAGCAGCCCGATCGTCGCGACGAAGAGCGCGTGCGCGAGCGCGACGAGGTCGGGACGTTGGAGGGCGGCGAATACGCGTGCGGCTCGGAGCGCGGTCGCGAGACAGCCGGCTGCGACGATCAGGAAGAGGGCGAGCGCAGGCACGCCATTCTCGGCGAGGAACTGGAGGTAGGTGTTGTGTACGGCCCGGTCGGGGGTCTTCACGACGAGCTGTACGTCCTCCAGGGGCCCCACGCTGCGCACGTAATCGCCGGCGACCCGCCCGAAGTTGTTCACGCCGACGCCGGCCAAGGGGTGGTCCTCGAAGACGTTCCAGGCGACCGTCCACAGGTCGACACGTCCGGTCCCGCGCGAGTCGCGGCTCGTGATTCGGTCCCAGGCCGCGGGATTGAGGGAGAAGGCAACGGTGGCGGCTGCGACTGCGACCGCACCTCCCGCGATCACCTGTCGCCGTCGCGGGAGCACCACGACGGCAGCCGCCCACATGGCGAGCGCTGCTGCGATCCCACCCCGCGACTGGCTGGCCACCACGCCTGCCGCGAGGACGCCGGCGACTCCGTAGCAGAGCAGGCGCCAGCCGTGCCCTGATCGGACGGCGGAGAGCGCGAACGCCAGGGGGATCGCGGAGACGAGTGCGGCTGCGAGGAAGTTCGGATCGCCGATCGAGCTGGCCAGCCGGCCATTCTCGCTGGTCAGGGTTCCGGTCGCTGTTCCGAGTCCGACCGCGAGCACGGCGCCGGCGACGTAGGCCCCGATTGAGAGGATGAGCGTCTCGGCCGAGGTCACCGACGTGGCGACGATGAGGAAGACGAGCGTGACCGCCCACCACTGCCACGCGGCGGTTGCCGCCTGTCCGGTGTGCGGAGCCCAGGCGAGGGAGAGCGTCAGCCACACGACGAGCAGCGCGAGCGCCTCGAACAGTCGCCGATGCCGAGCGAGAACGGTGCGCGAGGCCGAGCCTCGGAGCATCGCTCCCAGCCAGCCGGCGGCGAGGAGCAGCCCTGCGGCCTTGCCCGCGAGGTTGAGGGCGGGCAGGCCCTCGAGGAAGACGAGGGGTATCCACAGTGAGACGGCGAGCGGGAAGTTGGTGAAGACGAGCGGGAGGTACAGCGCGCCCAGCAGAACCGCGACGCCGATGGGGATCCGTGCTGCGAGTCCCACGCCGACGAGGGTGGCCGTGAGCAGGCTGGCCGCGGCCAGCGCGCTGCCGCCGTCGGGTTGGCGTCGTGCAAGTGCGACGATGCGCGCCATCGGCCTGCGTCCGAGTGTAGTGGGCGCGAGAGGGCTCTCGGGAGACGGTTCTCCTTGCGGCGCCGCCCGTTCGTGACGATCCTGTGACGGTGCCGAAGGTCGTGCTCGTCACCGGTGGAGCCGGTTACCTAGGCTCCCTCGCCGTCGAGGAGCTGCTCAGGCGTGGCTTCCACGTCCGAGCGCTCGACATGCTCCTCCACGGCAACCGGACCTCGGTCGAGGCGTTCCGCTCCCGTCCCGAGTATGCGTTCGTCGAGGCGGATCTCCGCGATCGAGATGCTCGCCGCCGCGCTCTGGAGGGCGCTTGGGCGGTCGTCCACCTCGCTGCGATCGTCGGGGACCCGGCCTGCGCGCGACAGCCGGAGCTGGCTCGCGAGGTGAACCTGGAGGCGACCGTGGGACTGCTCGACGACGCCGAGCGTGCCGGCGTGCGGCGCTTCGTCTTCGCCTCGACCTGCAGCAACTACGGGATGATCGACGGCCAGTCGGTGGCGACGGAGGAGTCTCCACTCAACCCGGTCTCGCTGTACGCGGAGACGAAGGTCGCCGCCGAGCTCGAGGTCCTCGCTCGCACGAGCCACTCCTTCGCCACGACGTGCGTACGGCTTGCGACGGTCTTCGGCGTCTCGCCCCGGATGCGCTTCGATCTGACGGTGAACGAGTTCACGCGCGACGTCGTCCTGCGCCGCCGGCTCGTGGTCTACGGCGAGCAGTTCTGGCGCCCGTACGTCCACGTGCGCGATGCAGCTCGAGGTATCCGTCTCGTCCTGGAAGCGCGGCGCGACGATGTCGCCGGCGAGGTCTTCAACCTCGGCAGCACACGCGAGAACTACCGAAAGCTCGATCTCGTCCGCCTGCTCGAGCAGCGCTTCCCCGACCTCCAGGTCGAGTTCGTCCGGCAGACGGAGGACCCACGGGACTACCGCGTCAGCTTCGAAAAGGCTCGGGCCAGGCTGGGCTTCGAGATCGACACGCCTGTCCCCGGCGGGATCGACGAGATCTCGGAGCTGCTGCGCTCGGGGGGCGTGAGCGACCCCTACGCGCCCGTCTACCGGAACTGAGGCTCGGCGTCGGCCAGCGCCGCCGCCAGGGCAGAGGCCACCAGGTCGACCTGCTCGTCGGTCATGTGCCCGAACAGCGGGAGCGTGAGCAACCGCTCCGCAACCGCCTCCGTGCGGGGCAACGCCCGCGTCCCGCCGAGCGTCCGATATGCGGTGAAGCGGTGGATCGGCGGGTAGTGGACACTCGTCTGGATCCGCTCCGCGGTGAGGGCGGAGCGGACGGCCTCGCGGGAGACGCCTGCGGGAAGGAGCGCGACCACGAGATGGTGGGACGAGTCTGCCTCGCCGAGCCGGTCGGAGAAGGCCAGCTCCAGGCCAGCCACCTGGCCGAGCGCGTCCCGATAGCGGACCGCAAGGCGCCGGCGCGACGCGTTCTCTCCGTCGAGACGCCTGAGCCGAGCGCTGCCGATCGCCGCTCGCAGCTCGTCGAGCCGGTAGTTGAAGCCAGGCGCGACGACGTCGTAGCCGGAGGCGTGCCCTTGATGGCGATCCCAGGTGAGCGCCGTCATGCCGTGCGAGCGCAGGAGCCGAAGCCGCTCGGCGAGCTCGGCGTTGCCGGTCACGAGCATTCCTCCCTCGCCGACCGGGAGGTTCTTGTTGGCGAAGAAGCTGAAGCAGCCGACGTCGCCGATCGTGCCGCACGCGCGGCCCGCCCAGCGCGATCCCGGCGCGTGCGCTGCGTCCTCGATCACCGCGACGCCGCGCTCGCGAGCGGCCTCGAGGACAGGCCCGAGCTCACAGGCAAAGCCGCCGTAGTGGAGGACGACGACCGCCTTCGTCGCAGGGGTCAGCGCAGCTAGCAGGTCGTCGGGATCGAGGTTGAGGTCGTTCCCTCCGCAGATGTCGCAGAAAACCGGCCGGGCTCCCGTCTGCACGATCGTGTTCGCCGCGGCGACGAAGTTCAGCGACGGGAGCACGACCTCGTCGCCGGGCCCGCACCCGACCGCGAGCAGGGCGAGCTGGAGCGCTGCCGTCCCGTTCGCGACCGCGAGCGCATACGGCGCCTCGACGTAGGTGCCGAACTCTTGCTCGAAGCTGGCGACACGCGGGCCCATGCTCCACCAGCCCGAGCGCACCGCCGCCTCGGCCGCAGCCAGCGTCTCGTCGTCGACGAGCACGTCGGCGAGGGGGACGCGCCATTGGTCGAGAGTGGTCTGGGCCATCGGCTGGGTTCCCTCCCTGGGCTCGTCGGTAAGCTCGGTGCCGGCGGGCGGCTTGACGCGGTCGCGCGCTCGTGCCATAAAGGGAGAAGGGTAACGACAGGGTGGAGCGGGTCCGTCCACCGGGGGAGGAGAGGTGACCGAACTGGGGGCTCCGGTGCTCGGAGCGCGTAGCGAGCGTGTTGTCCGCGCCTCGCGGGTCTCAGGGACGCTCGACGCCGTCCTCATGCGGCTGCTCGACTGGGTCGTGTCGGCGGCGCTTCTCATCCTCCTGGCCCCGCTCGTCCTCGGCCTCGCGATCGCGATCAAGCTCGAGGGCCCTGGCCCCGTCTTCTACCGGTCGCGCCGGGTGGGTCTAGGCGGCCGCGAGTTCACGATGCTGAAGTTCCGCAAGATGGCGGACGGCGCAGGTGGTCCGCCCCTGACCGCACCCGACGACGAGCGGTTCACGCCGCTGGGCCGCTTCCTTGCCCGTACGAAGCTCGACGAGCTGCCGCAGCTTTGGAACGTGCTTCGGGGTCACATGAGCCTGGTCGGCCCGCGACCGGAGGACCCGGTCTTCGTGGAGCGCTTCCGCTCGCAGCTCGAGCCGGTGCTGCGCGTGAAGCCGGGAATGACGGGTCTCTCGCAGCTCGCCTTCGCGCGCGAGCCGGAGATCCTCGATCCCGAGAACCGCGAGGAGCACTACGTCTCGCGCATCCTCCCGCAGAAGATCCACCTCGACACCCTCTACGCCGAGCGACGGAGCACGAGGGTCAACCTGCGAATCCTTCGCTGGACGGCGGTTGCGGTGCTCCTGCGGCGCGAGGTCGCGGTCGATCGGGCGACGGGAGCGCTGGGCTTCCGGCGGCGTCCCTCCACTCGGGTCGCGCCGCGCCCCGTGGAGGCGCCTCCGGCTGAGCTCGCCGGGGTGCCGGCGGAGCAGACCAGCGCTTGACCGATGGCCGAGGGCTCCTACAGTGAGAAGGACGAGCGGCTTGCCGCTCGTCCGGGCGAGGCAGCGACGAGGGGACGGGGTGAGCTGGCGGACATGCGGGCAGTGATCCTGGCGGGCGGCAGAGGAGCTCGTCTGGCGCCGTACACATCGGTGCTGCCGAAGCCGCTGATGCCGGTCGGGGAGCATTCGATCCTGGAGATCGTCGTGGGCCAGCTCGCGGCCGCGGGGATGACGCGCATCACCCTCTGCGTCGGCTACCTGTCCCATCTCATCCGTGCGGTGATGGACGAGCACGTTGCGAGCTCGGTCCGCGTCGACTACGTGCACGAGAGCGAGCCACTCGGAACGGCAGCCCCGCTCAAGCTCGTGGACGGTCTCGACGAGACCTTCCTGGTCATGAACGGGGACGTGCTGACGACTCTCGACTATCGCGAGCTCGTGCGCAGCCACCGGCAGTCGGGGAGCGTGCTCACGATCGCCACGCAGGAACGGCGGGTGAAGATCGACTACGGGATCGTCCATGTGGACGGGAACGGCCGCATCGTCGACTTCGAGGAGAAGCCGGAGATCTCCGCCGCCGTGTCCATGGGTGTCTACGTGATGGAGCCAGAGGTGCTCGACTTCATCCCGGACGCGGGTCACGCGGACTTCCCGGATCTGGTCAGGGCCCTGCTCGAGGCCGGGCGCGAGGTGTCGAGCTACCGCTACGACGGGCTCTGGTTCGACATCGGCCGTCACGACGACTTCCAGCAGGCAGTCACGGCGTGGACGGCGGTCAACGGAACCGAGCAGGCCGATCCCCTCTTCCCCCGCCGCTCTCTGCTTACCGACTCCTGAGCGCGGCCCCGGCACCGCCGCCGGACCTCGCGACTAGTCTCCTTGAGGATGAACATCCTGCTCGTGGCGGAAGAGGCGGCGGGCATCATGGCTCTCCGCGCGCTCGCGCGGACGGAGCATCGCCTCGTCGCCGCGCTGACCGCTGAACCGACGCGCGGAGGAGGGTCCACGGTTGCAGCCGCCGCGGCTGCCTTGGGGATACCGGTCCTTCCGTCGGCGCGCGTGCGCGAGGCCGAGACCGCAGACTGGGTCCGCGCTCAGGAGATCGACCTGCTGCTGAACGTGCACTCGCTGTACGTCGTGCACCCCGAGGTCCTTCACGGGCCGCGGATCGGAAGCTTCAACCTGCACCCGGGCCCCTTGCCCGAGTACGCCGGGCTCAACGCGCCGAGCTGGGCGATCTACCACGGAGAGAGCGAGCATGCGGTGACCGTGCACTGGATGGCTCCGGAGATCGACGCGGGGCCGATCGCCTACGCGACGTCGTTCGCCATCGCCGCAGAGGACACGGGCCTTACGCTCTCGGCCCGCTGCGCTCGCGAGGGAGTGCCTCTGCTCCTGCGCCTCGTGGAGCAGGCGGCGGCGAATCCAGCGGCGATCCCGAGGCGCCCTCAGGACCTGACCAGGCGACGCTACTTCGGTCGAGAAGCGCCGAACGGCGGCCGCCTCAGCTGGCGGTGGCCCGCACGCGAGGTCGTCAACTTCGTCCGCGCGAGCGACTATCTCCCCTTTCCCTCTCCCTGGGGACACCCGCGCGCCCGGTGGCGCGGGCAGGACCTCTACATCCTCAAAGCAGCCTTGACCGGGCAGCCCGCGGATCGTCCCGCGGGGACGGTCGGGGGCCTCGGGGGAGGAGCCGCGACGGTGGCTGCGGGCGACGAGTGGCTGCGCATCGAGCGCGTGCGTCTCGACGACGAGCCGGCTGCTGCGGCGGGCGAGCTGCTCGTGAGGGGCGACGTTCTCGAGGACGGTCGGTAGCGCCCAGATCCCGGGATCAGGGGCCAGGCAAGCCGAGCCCGCCGAGGCCTCCCGGCATCAGCCCGCTCACCTTCGACTCGAGCAGCGAGCGCGCCGAGCGGAGCGCCTCGTTCACGGCCGCCTGCACCATGTCCGCGAGCAGCTCCGGATCGTCCGGGTCGATCGCCCGCGGGTCGATCGCGATCTCGACGATCTCACCCGCCCCGTTCGCCTTCACGCGCACCATGCCGCCGCCCGCGGAGGCCTCCACGATCTCGCCCGCAGCCTGCTCCTGCGCTTTCGCCAGCTCGGCCTGCATGCGCTGGGCCTCCTGCAGCATCCGGTTCAGATCGAACTTCATGACCTCGCTTCCTCCTCCACCTCGCGGGCGTCGAGCGTCTCCTTGAGCAGGGAGATGACGTCCTCCTCGGACAGCCGCTCCTCGCCGGCGGGAGCCGACCGCTCCTCGGGCTCGCCGGTCTCGAGCGCGATCGCGAGCCTGCGCCCGGTGACCTCGTAGAGCGCGTCGCGGAGCAGGCCGAGGTTCTGGGGCTCCGCGAGCTGGCGGCGGTGGAAGTCGGCGCCGGCGGGGAAGGCGAGCGTGAGCGTGTCGTCCGTGAGCGCCGTCGGCGTCGCCTCCGCGAGCAGGCTCGCGACCGGGATGGAACGCTCGCGCACCGCCTCGACGACGCTCCGCTGCCAGGCATCCGCGACCTGCTCGAGCGTGAGCTCTGGCGCCTCCGGCTCGGAGGCCAGGGGCTGCTCCGCGGGCGTCTCGGGGCCCTCCGTCGCACGCGGCGCCTCTCCGAGCACCGGCTGGGCGGAGGTCAGCCGGCTCTCGAGCAGCTCGACGCGGTGGGCGAGCGACTCGCGCGAGAGGTCCGCGTGCGGGCGCGTGATCTTGACCAGCGCCAGCTCGAGCGGGAGGCGCGGGTCGCCGCCCTGGCGCACGTCCTCGAGCGCGACCGCGAGCAGGTCGATCAGCCGCAGCACGGTCGGCTCGGGAAGCTGGTTCGCCTGCTGGCGCAGGGCCTCCTTCGTCTCCTCGGTGACCGGGAGGGACTCGGGGACGTGACCCAGGTGCTGGACGAGCAGCAGGTGGCGGAGGTGCTCGAGCAGGTCGGTCACGAGCCGGCCGACGTCCTGGCCCTGCTCGGCGAGCTCCTCGACGAAGACGAGCGCGCCGGCCGTGTCGCGGTCGACGACCATGTCGCAGAGACGCAGGAGCGTGTCCTCCTCGACCGCGCCCACGAGCTGGAGCACGGCTTGGGCGTCGATCGCGTTCCCCGTCGCCGCCGCGAGCTGATCGAGCGTGGAGACGGCGTCGCGGAACGAGCCGCGCGCGCTGCGGGCGATCAGGGAGAGCGCCGAGTCCGGGACCTCGATCCCCTCGCCGTCGGCGACCCGGCGGAGCAGCGTCACGAGCTCGGGGAGCCGCGGGCGCTGGAAGACGAACGTCTGGCAGCGCGACCGCACCGTCGCGATCACCTTGGCCAGCTCGGTCGTGCAGAAGACGAACACGAGGTGGGGCGGCGGCTCCTCGATCAGCTTGAGGAGGGCGTTCCAGGCTGCGTCCGTGAGCTGGTGCGCCTCGTCGAGGATGTAGACCTTGTAGCGGCCCTCGACCGGCTGCAGCACGACCCGCTCGCGGATCTCGCGGATGTCGTCGATCCCGCGCTGCGAGGCGGCGTCCATCTCGACGACGTCGAGCGAGGCGCCGCTCGCGATCGCCGTGCAGACGTGGCAGGTCGTGTCGGGGGTCGGGGTGGGGCCGAGCGTGCCCGCGCAGTTGAGCGCCTTGGCCAGGATGCGCGCGAGCGACGTCTTCCCCGTCCCTCGCGGGCCGGCGAAGAGGTAGGCCTGCCGCACCTGGTCGTGCTCGATCGCGTTCCGCAGCGTGCGCACGACCGCCTCCTGTCCGACCACCTCGTCGAAGCTCTGCGGGCGGTACTTCCGGTAGAGCGCGGTCACGGTGCCTGCCTCCCTCCGGGCGGAAGGTGCCGGGACCGGGTCGCGGGGGGCGGGTTCGTGACGATGGCCTTGGACACTCGGAAGCCGTTCGCCGCATCCTCGGCGGCGTGCAGGTTCCGGTGAAGATACTCGTTGACCGGGGAGGGCGCCGGTCCGGCTTGCCTGGCGGCCCGTCGAGCTCGGGCTCGCGTCGAGACGGTGCGCACGCTACCGAGCGGGCGCCATGGCCCGGCCGCGCGCTCCGTCGTCGAAGCGGTCTGACCGGAGGAATCTCCGTCGCCGGCTCGGATCGAGCGAGACCGCGGCACCTGGGAGGGAGCCCTTAGCGCTGCTTCCTTCCGGACCTGACGCGGTTCGGACGCTCCCAGTGCGCGGGACCCGATCTGTCAACACCGCGTGCGCAGACCCAATCCCGACCAGCCGCCCCTCGGACGGCGTTCGGCCCCGCATGGAGCGGATTTCGGGTTCAGGGAACCGCTGACTCCCCACCTAGCGCGGCCGGGCAGGCGGAGGGTAGCAGCCTCGCGGCGGCTCTTACGCCGGGCGGCGGCGAAGCGCCACGACGCCCGCCAGCGCGGCGACCGCGCCGACGACGACGCCGACTGCCTGCTTCCACCCAAAGCCGCCGCCCTCGCCGATGCCGAGCGGGTCGGCGAGGGCGGAGACCACGGCGAGCGCCACCCCCACGACGACCAGCAGCGCCGCGATGCGTCTCCACGCCATCGACATGTGCGCAACGTAGCAATGGCGCCGGACACGGATCGGTCCGGTGCCCGGATCCGTTCTTTCTGCTGATGCGACGCAGAGACGGCGCTGCGACCATGCCCGTGAAAGGAGGAGACCCATGAGCAGCATCGTCAAGTGGACGCCGTTCTGGGATCTCGACCTCATGGAGCGCCGCATGCGGCGCATGCTCGAGGACTTCGGGATGGCGCCCGCTCCGCTCCCCGCCGCGGACATGTACGAGACCGACAAGGAGCTCGTCGTCGAGCTCGACGTGCCGGGCTTCGACGAGAACGACCTGGAGCTCGCGGTCTCGGACCACACGCTCACCATCAAGGGCGAGCGCAAGCAGGAGAAGGAGGAGAAGGAGAAGACCTTCTACCTGCACGAGCGGCTGGAGAAGCACTTCGAGCGGAAGTTCACCTTGCCGCCCGAGGTGGACCTCGAGCACGTCGAGGCGAAGTTCCGGACCGGCGTCCTCGAGGTGCACGTGCCGAAGATCGAGCAGGCGAAGACGCGCAAGATCCCGATCAAGGCGTAGCCGGCTCGGTACAGCACGGTCGAGCGCGAGCGCCCGCTCCCACGGGGCGGGCGCTCGGGCGCTCGGCGGAGCGCGCTCGCCACGCTCCCGCTACGGCTTCTCGCCGAGGTCTGCGAGGACGACGCCTGCGCGCTCGAGCTGCTCGGCGAGGCGGAGGTGATCGAGCTCCAAGATGCGGGCGATGGAGTGGGCGATGGCGTGGATCGTCACGCCCCGCTCCGTCCGGAACGCGAGCTCGAGCTCGTCGGCGAGCGCGTCACGGAGCTCCTGCTCGCTCAGACCGAGCCGAACATGTCGCGTGCTCGTCATGGGGTCCTCCTCTTGTGGCTTCCTCTTGCGACGTGCAGGTTGCGCGGGCTGCGGCCCTGTGCGCTCAGCATCCGCGCTCGGTCCACGCAGGGCATCGGGCTTTCTCCCGATCGACCGTCGGCATCCCCGCACTCCGTGCGGTCGGAGGACGGCGAGCAGGGAGGTGCGGAGAGTCCACGATGATGCGAGGCCTGATCCTGATCTGACGAGCGGAAGGAGGAACCGTGGAGCTCCGAGTCGTTCCCATCGAGATGCCCGAGGACGTCAACCTCGTCCTCGCGCAGTCGCACTTCATCAAGACGGTCGAGGACGTCTTCGAAGCGCTCGCGGGAAGCGCTCCCCACCTGCGCTTCGGCTTGGCCTTCTGCGAGGCCTCCGGACCGTGCCTCGTGCGCAGGGCCGGGAACGACGGTGAGCTGGTCGAGCTCGCCGTCCGCAACGCGCTCGCCGTCGGCGCCGGCCACTCCCTCGTCGTCTTCCTGCGCGAGGGCTATCCCATCAACGTGCTCAACGCCCTCAAGCAGGTGCCGGAGGTGTGCCGCATCTACTGCGCCACGGCGAACCCCGTGGAGGTGGTGCTGGGAGAGACGGCGCAGGGCCGGGCGATCCTGGGCGTCGTCGACGGCAGCCCTCCGAAGGGCGTGGAGACGGAGGAGGACGTCGCCGCGCGCAAGGAGCTCCTGCGCCGGCTCGGCTACACGAGCTGACGCCCTCGACGGAAGCTGCTCACGAGACGAGCAGCGCTCTTCCGGCGAAGGAGCCGAGGGCCGACCCGCCGCGGATCGCACCGTCTCCGCGTGCGTGCCGACGCCCCTTCGAGCGTCGTCACGCCAGCGACGACTGGTGCGCCCGGCCGGCGACGAGTGCGCGCCTGCCGCGGGGAGTCAGGGCGAAGCTCCGATCGATGAGCCCGTCGGCGACGAGCTCCGCGGCGTACCGCCAGGGCGGATCGGGCCGGCGCCCGTCGACGAAGGCGCGCAGCGCCGCGAGCGCGCGCGGCGAGACGTGGAACGTCTCGGTGAGCTCCAAGCCGTCGAGGACGAAGGTGACCGGCGCGTGGGTCTCCGCAAAGACGTGGCCGAGCTCGAGTCGCTTGACCGGCCTGCCGTCCACCTCGACCAGGCACTCGCGGGGCCCGACCTCGCGGAGCTCGACGATGCTGCCGGCGCTCGAACGCCCGCGGTAGACGAGCGGGGCTCGCGGCTCGGGCTCGTCCGGCTCGGGCCCGCCTTCGTAGAAGTGCTCGCGCCAGGCCCGGCGCACTCCCTCCTCGGCCACCCACTCCTCGAGCAGCCGCTCGAACCTGCGCTCGCAGTCGAGCAGTCGCTTTCCGAGGAGCCGCCGCGCACGGCTCCCCGCATGGGCGCGCCGGTGCTCCTCCCTGAGGTGGTGCCCCTCCCGAACGATCGCCTCCAACTCCTCGCGCGAGATCGCTCCCCTCACGGATGCAGGATGGCCGTGCTCCGAGACGCTTCGCATCGGTAGAAGACACGCATGCCGTCGAGGGCGTATGGCTCGAGAACGTCCTCGCCCAGCTCGACGAGGACGAGCGACTCGATTGCGGCCGCGGCGCCCTCCCAGCTCGGCTCCTCGCCTGCCGGGAGCGCGACCAGCTCGCCCTCGCGTGGCGTCGCTGCCCCGTAGGCGGCGGAACGCGCCCGCCTCGATCCATCCGTCGCGCCCCCTCGCTCGGGAGGGGCAGCCAGCCGCGTCTTCGGAAGCACCCCGACGTGCTGCCTCTTCGACGGGTCCGCACCTCATCGCAGCGTGCGCAAGGCATCCGGGTTCCCACGAGCTCTTGGAACAGCTTCCGTGACCCACCCGATGCGATGGGCGCACCTGGGATCGAA
>DATMAP010000092.1:0-6101 GCA_035559835.1 Gaiellaceae bacterium | reverse complement strand
GCGAAGGCGTTCTCCCCGGATCCGGCGGTGAAGGTCGGGTGCGTCGAGGGGGAGGCGGTGGTCGAGAACGTCACCGTTCCGGTTGCGTCCGGGCTCGAGGCGATGAGCTCCTGGGCTGCGCCGAACTGCGAGCTGCACGGGTTGGTCGCGGCCGAGGCCGGCGTGACCCGGCAGTACCGGACCTCGACGTCCGAGGCGCGCAGCGGTGCCTGGATCTGACCCGGCGGCGGGTTCGGGTTCTGGTACTGGCCGAGGAGCGTACCCAGGTCGAGGGTCACGTTCAGGCGTGCTTGGCACGAGTTGTTGGGGTGCGCGTTGAAGTACGAGCAGGTCAGGTAGTCGAGCCAGGCGTTCTCGAGCCCGGGCGGGCCGTTCCCCGGGTTCGTGTCCGCGTAGCCCCGGAGGAAGTGGAGCCCGGCCTCGACCTGCTCGCTGGGCCAGCTCCCGCTTGCGAAGTAGCAGTTGACGATCTGCGTCGAGCCGCCCTGGTTGCAGAGCTGGCTGACCGTGGGGAGGTTGTCCTCGAAGCAGGGGGCGGCCTGCGTCGTGATCTTCGTGTTGGGGTTGGGCAGGCCCGTGTTGCAGGCCCCACGGAAGCTGACGGCGAGCACGATCCCGGTCGTGGCCGCGGTCTGGAAGCTCGCCCACGGGCTCGGGTCCTCGGAGTTGAAGGTCGTCCACCCCTGCAGGCTCCCGGGCAGGCCGGCGATCCCCGGGTCTCGGACGAGGTACTTGACCGCGAGGATGTTGCCGTTGGCCTCGTTGTAGAAGACCGCAGCCGCGCTGACCGGCTCCGGCGCGCGCACTGCGATCGGCAGCAGGCCGTTGAGCCCTTCGGCCTCCCGGATCTCCACCCTCGCCTTGCGCTTGATGTCGGGGAAGAACGGGAGCAGGCTGAAGAGGGGGAAGACGTTGTCCTCGGTCAGCTTGACGTCGAGCGTCCGCGACTCGCAGATCGAGCCCGGGGGGTCGACCCGGTCGACCGCGTTCGGCGGGTTCGCGTCGTCGTCGTACCAGCCGCCGCCGTTGAGGACGGCATGCACCTGCGAGGCGCCGACGCCGCCCACCTGGGCGTTGTAGGTGGGCCCGGTGAAGACGCTTCCGTCCGCCTGCGTGTGCGGGCCGATGTAGGTCCGCGCCTGCGTCTCGATCCGCTGGTCGATCTGCGGCCCGCACGGGAAGGCCCACGAGCCGCCGCCGGCGAGCGCACCAGCATCGGCCTTCGTCTGGAGGTGGCGGCCGTGCGTGTACCAGTTCCCGACCCCGATCACGACCGACCCGAGCCCGATCAGGACGGGGAGGAGCAGGGCGAAGAGCACCATGACCTGACCGCGCTCGCGCCCCCCGCGCCGAGCTCCGCTCAACATGACACCACTCCGGTCAGCTTGCGCGGGTCGTAGACGTTCTCGATCCGCATCGTCGCGGTCGCGCTGAGCGAGAACGCCGGGAAGAGGCGGACGAGGCTGAAGGGCGACTCGATCCGAACCCGCACGGGCGTTCCGACCGATCCGTTGATCGTCGACGCGTCGTTGTCGTCGGGGAAGCAGACGGTGACGGTCGACGAGCTCTGGAGGCCCTGCGTGACCGCCTGCTGCTTGACGTACTCCTGGAGCGTGTTGCTGCCCGTGCACGATGACTGGGCAGGCGGGCAGGTCGGCCAGCGGTCGACGGCCGCCCAGCGTGCGCCCTGGTTGGCCAGGCGCTGCATGTCGAGCCAGTAGTTCAGGCCGATCCCGAAGTGGAGGATGCCGGCGACGAGCAGGAGCAGCGGGAAGAGGACGAGCGCGAACTCGGTGATCGCCTGTCCGCTCTCGCGCTCCAGCCTCGTGTCTGCACGGTCGATGACGGGACTCCTCACGGGACCTCTCGCCTGGTATCGGTACGAAGCCGGTGGTTCATGAGCCTGGCGTCTCCCTCCCCGGTCGACGGCTCGAGCCATGGTCTTGCCCATTGTGCACGCGATCCCGGAAGTGCGAAAGGGGCCGCGGAAAGAAGTGCGCCGGCCCGGTCGAGGGGGAAACCGGGCCGGCGCACGTCCCTGCCGTCTCCGCGAGGCGCGCTTCGCGCACGCACCGACGGCTTCGGTCGCGTTAGTTGGGCGCGTTCTGGATCGAGCTTCCCGCGCGCGAGAAGAGCCCGCGGATGTTGTCGCGCAGGAAGATGATCGCGAGGATGATCGCGACCGCGAGGAACCCGAGCAGGATCGCGTACTCGGTCGTGGTCTGGCCGTCCTCGCGGTAACGGAGCTGGTGCACCGCAACCTGCGCTGCGACGATCGGGCGGAGCATGAGATCGCTCATGCGGTGGAACCTCCCCTGTGGTCGGAGGGATGGACGAAGGACACGTTCTGGTGTCGCTTCACCCGGCCGGGGCCGGGCTCTCAGGATCAGCCGCTTCCCTCGTCCCGGCAACCGGCCGATCGGGTGGTTTCGCCCAGCCCATCGTCTCCGACCGGTCGGAGACGATGGGGGCCGGCCGCCCCCGGCTTGCCCGGCGCGGACGGCCGGCCTGCCCTTGGCGCTAGTTGGGCGCGTTCTGGATCGAGCTTCCCGCGCGCGAGAAGAGCCCTCTGATCTCGTCGCGCAGGAAGATGATCGCGAGGATGATCGCGACCGCGAGGAACCCGAGCAGGATCGCGTACTCGGTCGTGGTCTGGCCGTCCTCGCGGTAACGGAGCTGGTGCACCGCGACCTGCGCTGCGACGAGCGGGCGGAGCACGAGATCGCTCATGCCGTCGGACCTCCTGATCCGTGGTTTCTCGGCCGTCCGGCCGCAAGGGCCGAACAGCTCATGATGTGTCCACCGTCGCCGCGGGAGCACCTGGCCGATGGGTTGGTTCGACCCGGCCTGATGGTCGGGAGCGAGCCCGGCGGCTGGGCATACTCCGGCGACCGCGCCATCATCCGTCGAGATGAGGCTCGCGCTGGAGGCGGCTCGGTCGTGGCCTGCGGAGCGCGGGCGGCTCCTGACGGTCGTGCTCCTCGTGGCCGTGGCCGTCTGGATGCCGGCGCTCCTGGCCGCCGGGCTCGCCGACGAGCTGCTCGCCTGGGACGTCCGCTACGCGTACCTCCCCGCGGCGGAGGCCGTGCTCGACTCCGGGTCGCCCTATCCCGCGCTCGACGACCCGATCCTCGAGGAGCAGAAGGGGTACGTCTATCCGCCGCAGCTGGCGCTCGCCCTGCTGCCGCTCACGCCCCTCCCGATCGAGCTCGTCGCGCTTCTCGTCGCCGTCGGCTTGGTCGCTCTCATCGTCCTCATGCTCCTCCTCCTCGGCGTGCGGGACGTTCGCTGTCACGCGGCCGCCCTTCTCTGGATGCCCGTGGCGAGCGGCGTGCTGCTCGCGAACGTCTCGATCCCGCTCGCCTTCGCGGTCGCGCTCGCCTGGCGGTACCGGAACCGGGTCTTCCCCGCGGCGTCCGCGCTGGGGCTGGCCATCTCGGCGAAGCTGCTGCTCTGGCCCCTGCTCGGCTGGACGCTCCTCACCCGGCGGGGACGGACGACGGCGTGGGCCGTCCTCGTGGGACTCGGAGTGACGCTGGCCGCGTGGGCGGCGATCGGGTTCGCCGGGCTCTCGAGCTACCCCTCCCTGCTCCGCCGCCTGTCCGAGATCCAGGCCGAGAACAGCTACTCCCTCGTCGGCATGACGGCGACGCTCGGGCTCGGCGAGCCGGTCGGGCGGGCCCTGACCCTGGCCGTCGGGGGCGGGCTGCTCCTCGCGTGCGCCGTCCTCGCCCGCCGGGGCGACGACCTGCGTGCCTTCACGTGCGCGGTGGCCGCGACGCTTGCGCTCAGCCCGATCGTCTGGCTGCACTACCTCGTCCTCCTGCTCGTGCCGCTGGCGGTCGCCCGCCCGCGCTTCTCGGCGCTCTGGCTCCTGCCGATCCTCCTCTGGGTCTCGCCGCGGCCGGGGTATGCCGAGGGCCTCCAGACCTTCCTGCCGGCGATCGTCGCCGCGGTCCTGCTCGGTCTCCTCCTGGCTCGGCCGTCGCCGCGCTCGGCCGACGGCGCGGGGGCGATGGCGTGACGGGGCTCTTGGCGGCTCGTGCGTCCGGCCGGGGTCGCACGCTGTCCACGGGCGTGCTCGTGGCCGCCGCGACCGTGTTTGCCGCCGGCACCTTCTCGGCCCTGTGGTCGGATCGCTCGGAGCAGGTCGCCTGGGACTTCCGCAACGCGTACCTCGGAGCAGCCGCGGCCATCCTGGACGGGAGCTCCCCGTACCCCGCGCCCGACGAGCCTGCCGTCGAGGAGGGTCGGGCGTACGTGTACACGCCGCAGCTCGCGCTCGCGCTCACCCCGTTCACGCTCGTCGACGAGGAGGTGGCCGCGGCACTCGCGTTCCTCGGAACGCTGGCGGCGCTGCTCGGCGCGGCCGCGCTCGTCGGGCTCCGAGACGCTCGCTGCTACGCCGTCGTGCTCCTGTGGGCGCCGACGTTCAACGAGCTCGAGACGGCGAACGCCTCGGTGCTCCTCGCGCTCGGTCTCGCCGTCGCCTGGCGCTCTCGCGGGACGGCCTGGAGGTCACCGGCGGCGCTGGGGGCGGTCGCCTCGCTCAAGCTGCTGCTCTGGCCGCTCGCCGTCTGGCTGGGCGCGTCCCGCGGGTGGCGCGCCGCCCTTCGCGCCGCGCTCGTCGCCGCAGCGCTCACGTTCGGGGCCTGGGCCGCGATCGGCTTCGCCGGCCTGACGGGGTACGCCGGGCTCCTCCGCAGCCTGTCGGACGTCCAGGGCGCGTCGAGCTACTCGTTCGTCGGGATGGTGGCGGCGCTCGGGTTGCCGGTCTCGATCGGCTGGTCGGCCGCGCTCGCGACGGGCGCCGCGCTCCTCGTCTTGGCCGTTCTTCTCGCCCGGCGCCAGGACGCCGTCCGGTCGTTCACGTCGGCGCTTGGGGCGGCCCTCGCGCTGAGCCCGATCGTCTCGCTCCACTACCTCGTCCTGCTGCTCGTGCCGCTGGCGGTCGCCCGCCCGCGCTTCTCGGCGCTCTGGCTCCTCCCGCTGCTCTTGTGGCTCAGCCCGAGAGCGGGCCACGGCGACGGCGTCGAGCCGTTCCTGCCCGCGCTCGTGGTCACGGTCATGATCGCTGCGCTGCTCTCGCGCTCGACCGCCCGGGTCGCCTCGCTCGGGGAGCGGTCGTGATGAGAACGATCGGAGGACGGCCGTGACCACCTCGCCGGCCTCATCGCCGCTGGGCACGTGGCGTGTCCTCGGCACCGGGCTCCTGCTCGCCGCGGGCGGGATGGCCCTGGTCGGCCTCGTCCACACGTTCGTCGTCGTCTCGGGACGTGAGGGCGGGCTCATCGATTTCGGACCGCTCTACACCGCCGCCGCGACGCTCTTGCGCGGCGAGAGCCCCTATCCGCAGCTCGCCTATCCGCCGTTACCGGCCATCGTGGCCGTTCCCTTGGCGCTCGTTCCGCTCGAGGTCGCCGAGGTGCTCGTCATGCTCGTCCTCGTCGCAGGCGTGCCCGGGACCCTCCGACTCCTCGGTGTCCGGGACTGGCGCTGCTACGTCGTCGCATTCCTCTGGACGCCGGTCCTGTCGGCGATCCAGACCGGCAACATCACGATCCTGCTCGGCCTCGGCGCGGCGCTCGCATGGCGCTACCGGGAGCGTGCGCACGTGCCCGCGCTCATCGTCGGCGTCACGCTCGCGGCGAAGTTCTTCCTCTGGCCGCTCGCCGTCTGGCTCGCGGCGACGGGGAGGCGCCGTGCGGCGGCCGAGTCGCTCGCGGCCGGCGCCCTCATCCTCCTGGCATCCTGGGCGGCCATCGGGTTCGCCGGCGTCCGCGACTACGGAGACGTGGCCGAGAGCGTTCGGATGACGTTCGAGCGAGACGCGTACACGGTGTACGCGCTCGCGCTCGACCTGGGCGCGTCGGCGCCGCTCGCCCGCGCGCTCTGGCTCGCGCTCGCCGCGGCGCTCGTGGCGGGGATCGTCGTGCTCGGTCGCCGCGGCGACGACCGCGGCGCGTTCGTCCTCGCCGTGGCCGCAGCGCTGGCGGCGTGGCCGCTCGTCTGGCTCCACTCGTTCGAGCTCCTGCTCGTCGCGGTCGCCGTCGCGCAGCCGAGGCTCGGGTTGGCGTGGCTCGTGCCAGTGGCGATGGTGC
>DATMAP010000091.1:0-4736 GCA_035559835.1 Gaiellaceae bacterium | reverse complement strand
CCGCTTCACGGGCGCGGCCGCGCTCGCGCGCTTCGGGCCTCCGGACGAGGCCGCCCTGGCGGCGCCGGCCGCGAGGCGCGAGCTACGCGCCCTGCTGGGCCGGATGCGCGCCGAGCTGGGCCTCCGGGCTCGTGCGCGGGGGTTCGTCTCCCTCCGCTCGCTGCGGGCATGGGAGGGGTGAGGAGACGGTGAGCGAGACCTACGACCTCTTCCAGCGCGGCCGGCGCCACCTCCGCGAAGGCCTGACGGCGCAGGCGACGGTCTCGCTGGAGAAGGCGAAGCGGCGGGAGCCGCGCTCGCGCTCGATCCGCGAGGCGCTCGGGATCGCCTACTTCCGCCTCGGCCGCTGGCAGGAGGCCGAGGCCGAGTTCCGGGCGCTGGTCGAGCTCTCGCCGGCGGACGACTTCGCCCACTACGCGCTCGGCCGCGCGCTCGCCAACCAGGGCCGCCGCCGGGAGGCGATGCCGCACCTCAAGCTCGCCCGCTCGCTCCGGCCGCGCCGCACCGGTGAGGACGAGCTCGAGGAGCCGGGCGGCCGGCGCTAGCGTCCCCAGTCTCCGGCGACGCGGCGCACCTCGTCCGGCGTGGTGACTCCCTCCAGGCAGAGCCGGACGCCGTCTTCGCGAAGCGTCCGCATGCCGCCCGCGACCGCGGCCTCCTCGATCGCGGCCGTCGTCGCCCGCGCGGCGACGAGGGCGCGGATCTCCTCCGTGAAGGGGAGCACCTCGATCAGGGCGACGCGGCCGCGGTAGCCGGTCCCGCCGCACGCGGGGCAGCCGCGCCCGCCGGCGAGCAGGCGGCCCGCCTCGTCTCGGGGCAGCCCGAGCTGGGCCAGCTCCTCGGGCGTCGCCTCGTGCGTCTCGCGGCAGTCCGGGCAGACGCGACGGGCGAGGCGCTGGGAGACGAGGCAGGTGAGCGTGGCCGCGAGCAAGCCGGGCTCGATCCCCATCTCGATCAGTCGCTGGACGGCCGCCGCCGCCGTCTGCGTGTGCAGGGTCGAGAGGACGAGGTGGCCGGTCATGGCCGCGCGGACGGCGGTCTGCGCCGTCTCCTCGTCGCGGATCTCTCCGACGAGGATGACATCGGGGTCGGAGCGGAGGATGGTGCGCAAGCCGCGCGCGAACGTGAGGCCCGCCCGGATGTTCACCTCGATCTGGTCGACCCCGGCGGTGAGGTACTCGACCGGGTCCTCGATCGTCATCAGCGTCCGCTCCGGCGTGTTCAGCTCCTGCAGGGCGGCGTAGAGCGTGGTCGTCTTCCCGCTCCCCGTGGGGCCGCAGGAGAAGACGGCGCCGAAGGGCTGGTGGATCGCCTTCCGGAGCAGCTCCTCGTTGTCGCGGGCGAGGCCGAGGTCGGAGAGCGAGTCGGGGGCCGAGGCCTGGGCAAGCACGCGCAGGGTCACCTTCTCGCCGAACTTCGTCGGCAGCACGGCGATCCGGAGGTCGACCGTCCGGTCTCCGGCGCGGACCGCGACCCGGCCGTCCTGGGGGGCGCGCCGCTCGGCGATGTCGAGCCGGCCCATGATCTTCAGCCGGCTCGTGACCGCGCCCTGCTGCGAGGCGGGGATCGAGGCCAGCTCGCGGACGACCCCGTCCACGCGCGCGCGCACGACGAGCCCGCGCGGCTGCGGCGAGAAGTGGACGTCGGAGGCTCCCAGCGCGAGCGCGAGCTGGATCGCCTTGTTCACGTGCGCGACCGCCGGGGTGTCGCTCTCCCCGGTTGTCTCCATGTCGAGGACGCCGGCCGGGGCCTCGTCCTGCTCCTCGTCCTGGACCAGGCTCAGGGCCCGCTGGTGGACGAACGCGATCGCGGCGTCGATCGCGTCAGGGGAGGAGACGCCGAAGCGGAGGGGCAGGCCGAGCGCGAGGCGCAGCTCGTCCGAGTGGAGGACGTTCGTCGGGTCGGCGACCGCGACCAGGAGCGTGTCGTCGGGGAGGAAGCTGACGGGCAGGGCCGAGTAGCGGCGGGCCAGCTCCTCCGGTAGGAGCAGCGCCGCCTCCGGGTCGAGCTCGGAGTCGTCCAGCTCGAGGAAGGGCAGCTCGTGCTGCTCGGCGAGCAGGCGGGCGACCTGCATGCGGGTGACGGAGCCGCGCTCGACCAGCACCTCGCCGAGGCGCTTGCCCGAGGAGCGCTGCTCGGCGAGAGCCTCCTCCAGCTCCTGCTCGTCGATGATCCCGTCCCGGAGGAGGAGCGTGCCGAGCGCAGGCCAGTGATGATGGGCGGCTTCCACCACGGGCATGTATCGGCTGCGGGCGCCCGATCCCTGAGAGGAGGGAGAATCCGATCGTGCGGGCGGTCGTGCAGCGGGTGCGGGAGGCCTCGGTGAGCGTGGACGGGCACGTGGTCGCGGCCTGCGGCCGGGGCCTCGCCGTCCTGCTCGGGGTCGCGCGCGGGGACGGGGAGCGGCAGGCGGAGCGTCTGGCCGCTCGCGTGGCGCGCCTGCGCATCTTCGAGAACGAGGCCGGCCGCTTCGACCGCTCGCTGCTCGACGTCGGCGGGGAGGCGCTCGTCGTCAGCCAGTTCACCCTGATCGCGGACACGCGCAAGGGCAACCGGCCCAGCTTCGCGGCCGCCGCGCCCCCTGCGGAGTCGCAGCCCCTCTACGAGCGCTTCTGTGCCGCGTTGCAGGGGGAGGGCGTGCCGGTGCAGGCAGGCGTCTTCGGCGCGCGGATGGAGGTCGCGCTCGTCAACGACGGTCCCGTCACGATCGTCCTGGACGCCTAGCAGCCGCTCGGGCGCCGGCCGGCGCGAGCCGGGTCCGGCCTCCAGGGTGCTATCCTGTGGGCACCACATTTCACCGGTTCGGAGAAATGGGCGCGCGGCGCCCATTTTTTCTGAGACCCACGCCAGGACGACGGAGATGACCAGCACGTACACGAGAGAGCGCGCCCTCGCCGCCGCGATCGTCCCCGCGGTCGAGCGCAGCCTGCCCGGGGTCGAGGTGCTCGCGGTCGAGCTGCTCTCGCCGGCGCGCTTCTGCGTCTACATCGACCACCCGGAGGGCGTCGACCACGCGCTCTGCGCGCGGGTGACCGCGCTGCTCGAGGCCTACCGGGCCGAGTACACGATCGACGTCTCCTCCCCGGGGCCGCAGCGCCCGCTCCGCCGCCCGGGCCACTTCGCGCGCGTGCTCGGACGGCGCGTCACGGTGCGCACGGGCGTCCAGGTCGCCGGCCGGACGCGGTTCCGCGGGGAGGTGCTGGAGGCCGGGGACGAGGCGGTCACCGTCGCGTCCGGGAACGGCTCGGAGCCGTTCCGTATCCCGTACGAGGCGATCGTGCGGGCGAACCTGATCGACGAGGGGTTGACGACATGAGCCAGGAGATCATCGAAGGGATCCGCGCCATCGAGCGCGAGAAGGGCATCGAGGAGGGCGTGCTGATCGCCGCCCTCGAGGACGCTCTGCTCGCCGCCTACAAGAAGACGCCCGGCGCTGCGCGGCACGCCGTGGTCGAGCTCGGGGAGGACGGGGAGTTCCGCGTGTACGCGATCGAGGTCCCCGAGGAGATCGAGGCCCGCCTGCTCGAGGAGGCGCGGGAGGCGCGCATCTCCGAGCTGGAGCGGATCGAGGAGGAGACGGGCGAGCGCCAGCACACGTTCGTCGCCGACGACGACCTCGACCTCGACTGGTCGCAGGTGCCCGAGGAGCTGATCTCGCGCACGGACGTCACCCCCAAGGACTTCGGTCGCATCGCCGCGCAGACGGCGAAGCAGGTCATCCAGCAGCGCATCCGCGAGGCGGAGCGGGCGATCATGTACGAGGAGTACGTCGACCGGCAGGGCGAGGTCGTGACCGGGATCGTCCAGCAGGCCGGCGATCGCAACAACGTCCTCGTCGACCTGGGCCGGGTCGAGGCGCTCCTTCCGCGCTCGGAGCAGGTCGAGGGGGAGCGCTACGAGCAGGGCAGCCGGATCAAGGCGGTCATCGCCGAGGTGCGCTCGGGTACGAAGGGGCCACAGGTGATCCTCTCGCGGCGCGACCCGGAGCTGATCCGCGCGCTCTTCGAGCTCGAGGTGCCGGAGATCGCCGACGGCCTGGTCGAGATCCGCGGCGTCGCCCGCGAGCCCGGCTACCGCTCGAAGATCGCGGTCGAGTCGCACGCGCAGGGCGTCGATCCGGTCGGCGCCTGCGTCGGCCCGCGCGGCTCGCGCGTCCGCATGGTCGTCTCCGAGCTCCGCGGCGAGAAGATCGACATCATCCCCTGGAACACGGAGCCGGCCCGGTTCGTGGCCAAGGCGCTCTCGCCGGCCCGCGTGCGGGAGGTGTACATCGACGACGAGACGCGGGAGGCGACCGTGATCGTCCCCGACGACCAGCTCGCGCTCGCGATCGGCAAGGAAGGCCTGAACGCGCGGCTCGCCACCCGCCTCACGGGCTGGAAGATCGACATCCAGTCGGAGACGGAGTTCGCGCAGGCCGAGGCGGAGGCCGCCTTCGCCGGCGCCGCCGACGACGAGGACTTCTCCGGCCGCTGCGCCGCCGTCCTCTCGAACGGCAAGCGCTGCCCGAACGCGGCGCTGCCCGGTTCCCGCTACTGCGGCGTCCCCGCGCACCAGGCCCTGGCCGCGCAGGAGCCGGCCGAGCCGGCCGTCGAGGCCGGCGTCGAGGAGGTTGCGGTGAGCCCGGAGCCCGCGGCGCCGGCGGAGGTCGGCGCCGGGGAGGCGTCCGCGCCGGCCGAGGCCGCTCCGGACGAGGGGTAAGCTGACGCCCGATGGCCGAGGGACGGAACAGGCCC
>DATMAP010000090.1:0-7955 GCA_035559835.1 Gaiellaceae bacterium | reverse complement strand
CCGCACGGGCTGCGCCTTCCCCTTCGCCTCGACGGGCCGGTGGTCGCGGTACTCGATCGCGCGCCGCGTCGCGAGATACGTCTGTTCGCCCACGAGGATCCCGTCCACTGGCGCGGCCGACTGCAGGCGCGCGGCGGTGTTCACGACGTCGCCCGACGCCATCCCCTCCCCTTCCGCGGGACGGGCGCCGAGCGAGACGAGCGCCTCGCCGGTGTTCACGCCGATGCGGACGTGCAGCTCGCTCTCCTGCGCGACCCAGTCGCGGATCGCGAGCGCAGCGCGGACGGCCCGCTCGGGATCGTCCTCGTGCGCGACCGGCGCGCCGAAGAGGGCGACGACCGCATCGCCGATGAACTTCTCCACCGTCCCTCCGAAGCGCTCCAGCTCCTCGCGCAGCCGCTCCCAGTACGGCCCGAGGAGCGCGCGCACGTCCTCCGGATCGAGCTCCTCGGCCCGCGAGGTGAAGCCGACCAGGTCGGCGAAGAGCACGGTCACGACCTTGCGCTCCTGCCGCGTGGGCTGCGGCGCGGCGGCGAGCGGCGTCCCGCACATCCCGCACAGCCGGAAGCCGGCAGGATTCTCCTGGCCGCAGCTCGGGCAGATCACCACGCCGAACCCTAGATGGTCGCGCAGCGGATGTTCTTCCCGGACGAGCGGCGGCCGCGGCTGCCACAATGTCGGGCGCGTGAAGACGTTCCAGGCCGAGCATCAGCTGCGAACTGCCGGCGGGCTGACGGTGACCGACATCACGGGCGACGTGCAGGAGGCCGTCCGCCAGAGCGGCATCCAGGACGGCATCTGCTGCGTCTACTCGCCGCACACCACCTGCTCGGTGCGGGTGAACGAGTGGGAGCGCGGCTTCCTCGAGGACTTCGCCGTGCTGCTGCGGCGGCTCGTGCCGAGCGAGCACTACTACGCCCACGACGACTGGGACCGGCGCACGGAGAACATCTGCGAGGAGGACATGGAGGTCGGCAACGGCCACGCGCACTGCATGTCCATGCTCCTCGGCCCCGCCGGCGAGTCCATCCCGGTGCGGGACGGCGAGCTCGCGCTCGGGCAGTGGCAGCGGGTGCTCTTCCTCGAGCTCGACCGGGCGCGCGACCGGCGCTGGCTCGTCCAGGTCGTCGGCGTCTGAGGCCGGACGCTCCCGCCGCTACGCGGCACCCTGCTCGCGGAGCCAGGCGTCGAAGGCAGCCCAGGCGGCGAGGTAGGAGGCGAGGCGCTTCAGCCCATCGCCGATCTCGATCCGCGTGTGCATCGCGCACGGCGCGCACAATCCGAGAGGCTCAGGGGCTTCGGCCTGGCGACAGCGGACGCACATGATCGGAAGGTAACGCAGGGCGCCCGGATCTCCTTCCCGCCCTGCCGGTTCTGGTGTCACTTGCTACGATCGGGGCGGCTCGCCGCTCCGCGTGCCCGACTTGCGCGATCCGAAAGGAGGCGACATGTCGAGAGCCGATGTCGAGGCCGACATCCGCGAGACGCTCGGGCTCGTCCCGGAGTTCCTCGCGGAGGTCCCCGACCGCCTGATCGAGACCGAGTGGGCGAGCTTCAAGTCCCTGATGCTCTCCGAGACCGCGATCCCGAACAAGTACAAGGAGCTGATCGGGCTCGGAGTGTCGGGCGCCACCCGCTGCCAGTACTGCGTCTACTACCACACGGAGGCGGCACGCCTCTGGGGCGCGACGGACGAGGAGATCAACGAGGCCGCCCTCGTCGCCAAGAGCACGATGGGCTGGAGCACGTACCTCAACACCCGCGCCTTCGACGTCGACCGGTTCAAGAAGGAGTTCGACCAGATCGCCGAGCACGTGCGGGCGCAGATGGCCGTCTCCGCCTGAGGGGCGGAGGCGGGCGGCGAGCCAGCGGCGGGCGCGCAAGCGCCCGCTTCGCCTACTGCGGGCGAGCCACGCGCCCGAGGGCCGCGTCGTAGTCTGCGAGGACGCGCTCGAGGACGGCGACCGCCTCGGCGGGCGCCCGCGAATCGGAGCGGAGCGCGTCCAGGGCCATGCGCGCGGCTGCGACGAGCGCCGACAGCTCCTGGCTCGTGGCGGTGACGGTGAAGACGTTCTCCCGGACGCGCTCGACCTTCACGGCGCGCTACTCGGGCGTGACGTAGGCGGCGGTGATACCGCCGTCGACGACGAACGCCGCCCCGTTCACGAACGAGGACTCGTCGCTCGCCAGGAAGAGCGCCGCGTTCACGATCTCGCGGGGCTTGCCGAGGCGTCCCGTCGGCCAGTGCACCTGGCGGCGCCTGAACGCCGCTGGGTCGTCGCCGTAGATCGCGAGCAGGAGCGGCGTCTCGACGGGACCAGGGCAGAGCGCGTTCACGCGAATGCCCTCGCGCGCGAACTGCACCGCGAGCTCCCGGCTCATCGCCAGCACGGCCCCTTTTGAGGCCGTGTACGAGATCTGCGAGGTGGCGGCACCGAGCAGCGCGACGAACGAGGCGACGTTGATGACGGAGCCGCCTCCCCGCGCGAGCAGGTGCGGGATCCCGTGCTTGCAGCAGAGGAAGACGCCCTTGGCGTTCACGTCCTGCACGCGCTGCCAGGCCTCGACGCTCGTGTCCAGCACGGAGGCGTCGTCGGGCGGCGAGATGCCGGCGTTGTTGTAGAGGACATCGATCCCCCCGAAGCGCTCCGCGGTGGCGTCGTACATGCGCTTGACCTCCGCCTCCTCGGCGACGTTCACGCGGAAGGCGAAGGCCTCTCCGGGGCAGAGCGAGACCGTCTCCTCGGCCAGGTCGAGGTCGACGTCGGCGACGCACACCCGCGCCCCCTCGCCGGTGAACACGATCGCAGCCTCGCGTCCCATGCCGCCGCCCGCGCCCGTGATGACGCACACCTTCCCGTCCAGCCTTCCCACCGCTCAGCCCTCCGTGGAGACGAACACGCTCTTGACCTCCGAGTAGCCCTCGAGCGCGTGCATCCCCAGCTCGCGCCCGAACCCCGACTGCTTGAACCCGCCGAACGGCGTCTGCACGCGTACCGACGTGTTCGCGTTCACCGACAGCACCCCCGTCTCGAGCGCCCGCGCGACGCGGAGCGCCTTCGCGCCGTCGCGTGTCCAGATGGACCCGGAGAGGCCGTACTCGGTGTCGTTCGCGATCCGGACGGCGTCGGCCTCGTCCTCGAAGGGGATGACCGCCGCGACGGGGCCGAACACCTCCTCCCGCGCGACCCGATCCTCGTTCGTCGCCTCCACGAGCGTGCACGGGTACCAGAAGCCGGGCCCCTCCGGAGCCTCGCCGCGGAAGAGCGGCTCGCCCTCGACGAAGGAGGCGACCTTCGCGCGGTGCTCGGCCGAGATCAGCGGCCCCATCTCGGTGGACTCGTCGGCCGGATCGCCGACCTTGACGCGCCTCGTCGCCTCGACCAGGAGGTCGACGAACCGGTCGTACACGGAGCGCTGGACGAGGATGCGCGAGCGGGCGCAGCAGTCCTGGCCGGCGTTGTCGAAGACGGCGTACGGCGCCGACGCGGCCGCCCGCTCGAGGTCGGCGTCGGCGAAGACGACGTTCGCCGACTTGCCCCCGAGCTCGAGGGTCACGCGCTTGATCGTCCCGGCGGCGCCCTGCATGACCAAGCGGCCGACCTCGGTCGAGCCGGTGAAGCCGATCTTGGCCACGTCCGGGTGCTCGATCAGGCGCTGCCCGACGACCGAGCCCTTGCCGACGAGGACGTTCACGACCCCCTCTGGGATGCCCGCCTCCAGGGCGAGCTCGCCCAGCCGGAGCGCCGAGAGCGGGGTCAGCTCGGCCGGCTTGAGCACGACCGTGTTCCCGCACGCGAGCGCCGGCCCCAGCTTCCAGCTCGCGATGTTCAGGGGGAAGTTCCAGGGGACGATCAGCCCGACGACGCCGAGCGGCTCCCGGAAGGTCGCGGCGACCCCGCCGGCAACCGGGATCGTCTCCCCGTAGTGCTTGTCGATCGCGCCCGCGTAGAAGTGGAAGACGCGGGCGACCATCGCCACCTCGCCGCGGGCGCCGGCGATCGGCTTGCCCACGTTCTGGGACTCGATCCGGGCCAGCTCCTCCGCGTGCTCCTCGACCAGCGTCGCGAGCCGGCGCAGCAGCCTCGCTCGGTCCTCAGGCGCCACCGCCCGCCAAGCGGGGAAGGCAGCGCGCGCACGGGCGACCAGCGCGTCGGCCTCCTCGACGCCGGCCTGCTCGAGCTCCGCGATCGGCTCCTCGGTCGCGGGGTTGAGGACGGTCAGGGTCACAAGCCGATTCTCGCGCACGCGGCGCGCGCGTGCCGCGTCAGGCGCCCTCGCGGGCCCGCCGGCGCTCGGCGCGGTAGGCGCGCGCCTCCCGCACGAGCGCCTCGAACAGCGCGCCGTCCCCTCCCGCCTCCGGATGCCACTGGACGCCGAGCAGGAAGCGGTGCGCGGGGTCCTCGACCCCCTCCACCGTCCCGTCCGCCGCCCAGGCCGCCTCCACCAAGCCTGCGCCCACGCGGCGCACTGCCTGGTGGTGGTGGGAGGTCACCTGCGGGTGCTCGCCGACGAGCGAGGCAAGCCGCGACCCCTCCCGGACCTCGACCGGGTGCACCGCGAACTCGCCGGGGACCTGCTTGTGCTCGTCGTGGCCGACCTCCTCGGGCAGGTGCTGGACGAGATCGCCGCCCCGCGCGACGTTGAGGAGCTGGAAGCCGCGGCAGATGGCCAGCGTGGGCAGGTCGCGCGCGAGCGCGGCCTCGAGCAGCGCCAGCTCGGCGGCGTCCCGGTGGGCTTGCGGACTGTCCGTCTCGGGATGCGGCTCGGCCCCGTAGAGCGCGGGATCGACATCCGCGCCGCCGGAGAAGACGATGCCGTCGAGCGCGTCGAGCGTCTCCTCGATCGCGCCGTCGCTGGGCGGGATCACCACTGGGCGTCCGCCCGCCCGCTCCACCGCCTCGATGTACGCGAGCGGGATGAGGGCGGCGGGCAGCCGCCAGACGCCCCAGCTCGCCTCCTGGGCGTACGAGGTGATCCCGATGACCGGACGCCGCTCGCCCACGGCGCTCACGTTACCCGCGCTCGAAGTAGCGGGTGCGCTCCCAGTCGGTGACGACCTTGTCGAAGAGCGCCTGCTCGGTGCGGGCGTAGTTCAGGTAGTGGTCGACGACCTGGTCGCCGAAGGCGGCCCGGGCCATCGTCCCCGCCTCCAGCGCCGCGATCGCCTCGCGCAAGGTGGCCGGGAAGCGCTTCGCATCCGACTCGTAGGCGTTTCCCTCGAGCGGCGGCGGCAGCGGGAGCTCGTTCTCGATCCCGTACAGCCCGGCGGCGATGATGGCCGCGAAGGCGAGGTAGGGGTTGACGTCGCCGCCCGGGATACGGGTCTCCACCCGCTTCGAGGCACCGTGGCCGACGATGCGGAACCCGCAGGTGCGGTTGTCGTGACCCCAGGCGAGCGTCGTCGGCGCCCAGCTCCCGGCCGCGTAGCGCTTGTACGAGTTGACGGTGGGGGCGAGGAAGATCGCCAGCTCCTCGAAGCAGGCGATCTGGCCGGCGAGGAAGCGCTCGAAGAGCGTCTCGTCGTCGCGGAAGGCGGGCTCGCCGTTCCGGAAGAGCGAGGTGTGGATGTGACACGAGTTGCCGATCCAGGACTCGAAGGGCTTGGCCATGAAGGTGATCGAGCAGCCGTTCAGGTGCGCGATCTCCTTCGCTCCGTTCTTGTAGACGACGTGGTTGTCGGCCATGGTCAGCGCGTCCGCGAAGCGGAAGTTGATCTCGTGCTGGCCCGGCCAGGCCTCCCCCTTGGAGGTCTCGACCTTGATCCCGGCGCCGTGCATCCCGTTCCTGATCTGGCGGATCAGGTCCTCGTCGTAGGTGGTGGCGAGGATGTGGTAGTCGAGGATGTAGGGGACGGAGGGCGTCAGGTCCTGGTAGCGCTGCGCCCAGGCCTCCTGGTAGGTCTCGCGCAGGAGGTAGAACTCGAGCTCGGAGCCCGTCATGGGCGTGTAGCCGAGCGCGGCCGCCCGCTCCAGCTGCGCCTTCAGCACCTGGCGCGGCGAGGGCTGGACGGGCGAGCCGTCGTGCCAGGCGACGTCGCCGAGGACGAGCGCGGTCGCCTCGAGCCACGGGATCCGCCGCAAGGTCGCGAGGTCGGGGAGGATCGCGAAGTCCCCGTACCCCTGCTCCCAGCTCGCGATCTCGTACCCGGGGACCGGGTCCATCTCCATGTCGAGCGCGAGCAGGTAGTTGCAGCCTTCGACCTCGTGCCCCGCTCCGATCTCCTCGACGAAGAACTCGCCGTGCAGGCGCTTGCCCATGAGCCGGCCCTGCATGTCGGTGAAGGCGACGATGACGGTGTCGATCTCGCCCCGCTCGACCGCAGAGCGCAACTCCTCGAAGCTCAGCATGGCTCTCCCTCGGCGCTGGGGGCCGGCGCGGCCGGCCCCCAGCCGATCGTCCTTCCGGCTCTCAGCGGCTACTCACCCGCCACGGCCGGGATGTCTGCGACGTGCGTCTTGCCGTACCCCTCCGTCTCCGGATGGCCGTGCGCGCCCCGCGTCAGCGCGAACTCCTCCTCCGGCGAGAGGACGAGCTTCTTCCTCCCCGAGAGCGAGAAGTACACGAGGGCGAGCACGTAGAAGATCGCCACGCCGACCACGCCCGGGCGGTAGTCGTCCCGCCAGAAGAGCGCGGCCAGCGAGATCAGCGCGATCACGGCGCCGATCGCCGCGCCCGGGACCCCGATCGGGCTCCGGTACGGCCGGTCGATGTGCGGCATCGTCTGCCGCAGCCGGATGAACGCCGCCATCTGCAGGAAGTAGGACACGACCGCGCCGCCGACCGCCATCGAGAGGAGCGCGGCGCTCAGGTGGCCGCCGAGCCACTCGTTCTTCGTCGCCTGGTCGAGCAGCAGCGCCAGCCCGAAGCCGACCACCGCGCCGGCGGCGAGCGCGACGTACGGGGTGTTGCGCTTCCCGTGCGTGAGCGACAGCCAGTGCGGGTAGTAGCCCGCCCGCGAGAGCGAGTAGATGTTGCGCCCGTACGCGTAGATGATCGTGTGGAAGCTGGCGATGAGACCCGCGACCGCAGCGAGGCCGAGGACGTTGGAGATGTTCTCGCTCTCGCCGAAGATCACGCGGAACCCGTCGAGCAGAGGCTCACCGGAGACGCGGATCTCCTCGGCGCCGGTCACGCCCGGGTTGAGGAAGAGGACGAGGAACCCCGTGACGATCAGGGTGATGAGCCCGTAGATCGTCCCCCGCGGGATGTCCCGCTTGGGATCGTGCGACTCCTCGGCCGCGAGCGGCAGCTCCTCGATCGCCAAGTAGAACCAGATCGCGAACGGAAGGGCGAGGAAGACGCCCTCGACCGTCCCGAACGGGAACCAGTCGGAGTTCCCTTCCTCGGGCGCGATGTTCGTGAGGTTGTTCCACGAGAAGTCCCACAGCGACGCGACGTAGAACACAGCGAGGACGCCGAGCGAGAGCAGGCAGATGAAGACGGCGAAGCGGAAGCTCGCCTCCACCCCGACCACGTTCAGCCCGAAGAAGATCACGTACAGGATCAGCCACCAGACCCATGTCGCCGGGCTCCAGTCGAACCAGCTCTCGAAGATCGACTGGAGGTAGGTGGCGGCGAAGGTGACGATCACCGCCGGGGTGACCACGTACTCGATCGTCTCCGCGACCCCGGTGGCGAACCCTCCCCAAGGGCCGAAGGCCGAGCGCGAGAACGAGTACGCCCCGCCCGTATGGGGAAGCGCCGGCGACATCTCCGCGATCGAGTAGCAGAGCCCGAAGTACATGACCGTGATGATCAGGGTCGCGACGAGCAGCCCTCCGAAGCCTCCGGCGTCGAGGCCGAAGTTCCACCCCGAGAAGTCGCCCGAGATGACGGCGGCGACGCCGAGCGCCCACAGCGACCAGACGCCGGCGTGGCGGCGGAGCCGGCGCTGGGCGAAGTACTCCTCGCCGGCCTCGCGATAGGTGACGGCACCGACAGTCCGTTGTTGC
>DATMAP010000089.1:0-6183 GCA_035559835.1 Gaiellaceae bacterium | reverse complement strand
TGTACTGACCACAGACGTGTGAGACGCGGCTGATCGGTGGTCGGGCTCCGAGCGAGCCGTGCGGTCGGCGTTGGTTGTACCACCTGAGGTAGCCGGAGAGCGCCTTGGCGCGATGGGCGCTCGTCGGATAGGCAAAGCGGTAGGCCCACTCACGTAGGAGTGTCTTGATCAGCGCTTCTGCCTTGCCGTTCGTCCACGGCGAGTACGGCCGCGTGTAGCGGCGCTCGATCCCGAGCTCGGCACAGGTGTCGCGCCAGAGGTGCGAGTGGTAGGCCTTCGCATTGTCGGAGAGCACCCGCTCGATGACGATGCCCTGCTCGGCGTACCAGGCGACCGCGCGGCGCAGGAAGGCCGCACAGTCTCCCCTTCGCTCGGAGGGCAGGATCTCGCAGTAGGCGAGTCGAGAGTGGTCGTCGATGGCGACGTGCAGGTACTGCCAGCCCGCGCGGCGGGAGCGGTTGATCCCGTCTCGACGAATGCGCTTGCCGATCTCCCAGAAGCGCCCGAGCTTCTTCGTGTCGACGTGCAGGAGCTCGCCTGGCCGCTCGCGCTCGTAGCGCACGCGTGGGTCACGACGAGCTCGCTCGAGCCGCGAGCAGCCCGCTCGGCGCAGCACCTTGCCCACCGTCGAGGCGGGACGCTCGACGATCGTGGCGATCACTGCCGGGCCCGCCTTCAGCTCAGCCCGCCAGCGCAGGATCTCTTGCTCGGCCTCGGGTGCGAGCCGCCGTGGTTGCCGACGTGGCCGTGAGGGCCGATCGGCGAGCGCGTGCCAGCCACCGTCTCGATAGCGCCGCCACAGCCGATAGCCCGTTGCCCGCGAGGCACCGCAGGCGGCCGCGGCCGCCTGCGGGCTCATTCCATCGACGATCAGAGACACGAGCCGACAACGCGACTCGTACGAGAAACGCATCCGCCTGGGCGGGCACACTCGATCATGCATCTGGGCCTCCTTCGCGACCTTGGTCTTCGTCGACCTCAAGGCTCGCGGGAGGCCCGGACGCAATCAGGCGTCTCGCAGGTGTGTGGTTAGTCCACCTAGCTCAGGCGGGAACCGCCGTCCGCCGGCGGAAGGCCGCCGCGTGTCCGCGGGCGTTCGCCTCCCGCAGCTCGTCCTCGTCGAGGGCGCCGATGCGCCGCAGCAGCTCGAGCTCGTCGCGCAGGTGGGTGCGCATCATCTCCGGGCCGTCGGTCGCGATCGTGAACGGGACCCCGTGCTGCACGAAGGCGCGCAGCGTACCGCGCAACGCGTCCTCGTCCGGGAGCGCCTTCGTCAGGAGGTTCGAGGTCGGGCAGATCTCGAGCACGATCCCGAGCTCGCGGATCGCGCGCATGAGCTCGGGGTCGGAGGAGGCGAGGATGCCGTGTCCGATCCTGTCCGGCCGGAGCGACTCGACCACCTCGCCGATCTCCTCGCGGCCCACGTCGCCTCCCTCCTCCCCGACATGGATCGTCACCCCGAGCCCCGCCTCCCGCGCCGTCTCGACCAGCGGCGCGAGCTGCGTGTAGTCGTAGCGTGCGCCTCCGGGTCGAGGGCCCGCGATGTCCACGCCGACGATCCCGCGCGCCGACCAGCGGATCGCCTTCTCGACGATGATCTCGTTCAGCCGCCGCTCGAAGGTCCGGTCCATCATCAGGATCAGCCCCGCGTGCACCTGCGGGTACTCGAGGCTCGCGCGGTCGAGCCCCCGGATCGCGGCCAGGATGATGTGGTCGAGGTCGCGCTCGCCGCCGCGGTTCCGCTTCATGGGGTTGAAGCGCAGCTCCAGCGTCGTGATCCCCTGCGAGCGGTAGGCGCCGCCGATGGCGGCGTGCACGGAGCGCTCGACGGCGAGGGGCGAGGACTGGATCAGCTCCGTCCAGTGGTAGATCCGGTCGAGCTCGTCGAGCCCGGCCACCCCGCGCGGGTCGGAGACCGTGACGAGCGCGTCGAACTCCCAGTAGTCCTTGACCGGAAGCGCGATCCCCTGCTCGTGGGCGAGGCTCCAGAGGATGTCGGAGGCGACCGAGCCTCCCAGGTGCGTGTGCAGCTCCGCGAGCCCTTCTCCCGAACGCGTCATCGCGCGAGTGTACGCCGTCTCGCGGGGAGGAGCCCGGTGCGAGCAGCAACCGCGTCGTACTAGTGTCGCCCCCGTGAGCGTCAACCGCCTCGCCGCGAGCGCGACGAACCACTGCCTCACCGGCTGCGGGATCGGCGAGGTGCTGGGGCTCGTGCTCGCGACGTGGTGGGGCTGGGGGGACGCAGCCTCGATCGCGCTCGCCGTCGCGCTCGCGTTCCTCTTCGGCTACTCGCTGACGATGGTCCCGCTCGTTCGGGCCGGGACGGCGCTGAAGGCGGCCGTCGGCATCGCGCTCGTCGCCGACACGCTCTCGATCGCGACGATGGAGCTCGTGGACAACGCGATCGTCGTCGGGTGGCCGGGCGCGATGGACGCAGGCCTCGGCGACCTGCTGTTCTGGGGCCCGCTCGCGATCGCGCTCGCGGTCGCGTGGGGGCCGACGTTCCTCGTGAACCGCGCGCTGATCAGGCGCGGGAAGGGCCATGCGCTCGCGCACGTCGCGCACGGCCACCACGCGTGACGAGCGGGAGCGGCAAGGCTCGCTCCTACGGGCGCGAGGGTATGGCCCAGGGGCGCGGGTGCGGGAGCGGCGTCAGGATCGGCTCGATCTCGCGACGGAGGTGCTCGAAGGCCGGCGGGAGGACGAGCGACTCGCCCAGGTGCTCGGGGTCCTCGTCCAGCGCGAACCCGGGCCCGAGGGTCGCCAGCTCGAAGAGGACGCCGCTCGGCTCGCGGAAGTAGACCGAGCGGAACCAGAAGCGGTCGATGACCGGCGTGGGCTGGAAGCCGGCGGCCGCGACGCGCTCCCGCCAGGCCTCGTGCTCGTCCATGGTCGAGGCCCAGGCCACGTGGTGGACGGTGCCGGCGCCGCCGAGGCCGCGCTCGGCGGGCGGCGGGTCGTAGGCGTAGAAGCCGCCGCGGGTCTCGCCCCGCACCTCCCAGAGGTCGGGCGCGATGGGGACGAACCCGAGGACGTCCTCGAGCAGGTCGCGGCTCGCCGCCGGCTCCGAAGCGAAGGCGCGGACGCCGTCGAAGCCCTGCAGCGCCAGCTCGGCGGGGATCTCGGGATGCTCGGCGACGAGGGGCTCGTCGGGTGACGTCGAGACGGCGAGGCGGTGCCGTAGCCCCTCCGGGTCTTCGAAGGCGAGCCCATCGCCGTCCCGGCCGAGCACGACCGTCTCTCCGGCGAGCCGCCGCGCCCAGAAGGCGAGCGCCTCCTCCGAGCCCACCCGCCACTGGATCGTGTGCACCATCCCGGCGCCCGCGCGACCGCGGCGCACGCCGGGGTACTCGAAGAAGGTGATGTCGCTGCCGGGCGATCCCCGCTCGTCGGCGTAGAAGAGGTGGTAGACGGTCGGGTCGTCCTGGTTGACCGTCTTCTTGACCAGCCGCAGGCCGAGGACGCGGGTGTAGAAGTCGACGTTCCGCGGCGCGTCGGCGGTGATGCAGGTGACGTGGTGGATGCCGTCCAGGCGCATCCCGCCGAGCCTAGCGGTCGGAGGTTAGTGTGCGCTCCGTGAAGATCGGGATCGTCGTCCCGTTCTCGTGGTCCTTCTGGGGCGCGGTCGTGGAGCATGCCGAGCTGCAGGCGGCCGCGCTCGAGGAGCTGGGCCACGAGGTCCGCCTGCTCATGGGCAACGATCCCCCCGGGCAGTTCACGCGCGTGCTCCACCCGCGCGTCGGCCGGCACGGCGAGCCGCCGGCAAACGTGATCCCCCTCGGCCGCTCCGTGATCGTCCCGGCGAACGGGTCGCTGCCGAACATCGTCCTCTCCCCGCGCGCGTACTTCCGCCTGCGCCGGGCGCTGGAGCGGGAGCGCTTCGACGTGCTCCACCTGCACGAGCCCATGACCCCCGCCATCTGCGTCGCCGCGCTCGTGCTCGCCCGCTGCCCGCTCGTCGCCACCTTCCACGCCTCCGGCGAGCTCGGCTGGATGCGCTTCGGGGTGCACGTCTGGGGCTTCCTCGCCGAGCGCATCGACCACCGCCTCGCCGTCTCCGAGCGCGCCCGCGAGTCGCAGCAGCGCTGGCTTCCGGGCGAGTACGAGGTGCTCCCGAACGGGGTCCTCGCGCCCCCCTCGGCGGATCCCGGCGGCCGCGAGCACCGGATCGTCTTCGTAGGGCGGCACGAGCCCCGCAAGGGCTTGCAGGTGCTGCTGCGGGCCTGGCCCGAGCTGCGCGCGCGCACCGGTCTGCGGCTCACGATCGCCGGGGCCGATCCGCTTGCCGTCCGGCTCCTGCTCGCCCGCCTGCGTGTCCCGGACGAGGGGATCGACGTCGTCGGGCTCCTGAGCCAGGACGACCTGACGGCCGTCTTGGCGCGCGCGAAGGCGCTCGTCGCCCCCTCGCTCGGGCAGGAGAGCTTCGGCATGGTCTTGACCCGAGGCTTCGCCTGCGCGCTCCCCGCGGTCGCCTCCGACATCCCGGGCTACCGGGAGGTGCTCGATCCCTCCGCCTCGGTGGCCGTCCCGCCCGGCGACCCGGCGCAGCTCGTGGAGGCGGTGAGCGCGCTCGTCGCCGACGAGGAGCGCAGGCGCCGCTTGGGCGCGGCGGCGCGCGAGCTGGCGCTCGAGCGCTACGCCTGGCCGCGCATCGCGCGCCGGCTGGAGGAGATCTACGAGCAGGTGACCGCGAGTGCCCTCACCGGAGCGCGGGCGGCGTGACCACCGCGCGTCGCCTCTGGCGCAGCCTTTGGGTGCAGGGCGGGGTGCTCCTGGGCCTGGTCGCGATCGGGCTCCTGCTCGTCTGGTGGCGAGGGCCCGACTGGGGCGCCGTCTGGGACGCCTTCCACGTCGTCGTCTGGACCTGGATCGCGCTCGCGGTCCTGCTCAACCTCGCCTCGACGTTCTTCCGCGCCCTTGCCTGGCGCCTGACCATCGGGCAGGCGCTGCCCGAGGAGCACCACCCGCGCTTCGCACATGTTCTCACCTCCTTCGGCGTCGGCCTCTTGGCGAACGCGGCCCTCCCCGGACGGCTCGGAGAGCTCGCCCGCGTGGCCACGCTGCGGCGGCACCTCCCGGACGCCCCTCGGGGGACGAGCGCGGCGCTCGTCGGAACCGTGTTCGCGCACCGCCTCTTCGATCTCGCCCCGGCGACCCTGCTCGTCGTCTGGGTGCTGCTCGCCGCCGAGATCCCCCACTGGGCGGTGGGGACGCTGATCCTCGCGATCGGCGGCGGCTTCGCGCTCTTCGCGGTCGCCTGGCTGGGGGCGAAGCGCCACCACCGCCCCGTTCTGCGCGAGGGGATGGGCACGGTGCGCCGGCTGGCCACGATGGCCCGCCAGGGGCTGTCGGTGCTGAAGGCGCCGCTGCCCGCGCTCGCTGCCGTCTCCTGCCAGTGCCTCGGCTGGTTCCTGCAGCTCCTGGCCGTGTGGGCGGCGATGCAGGCGTTCTCCATCGACGCTCCGCTCCCGGCCGCGGGGCTCGTGCTCGTGCTGATGAACATCGCCACCATCTTCCCCCTCTGGCCCGGCAACGTCGGCCTCGTGCAGGCTGCGGTCGCGCTCCCCCTGCGCAACTACGGCGTCCCCTACGGCACGGGCTTCGCCTTCGGGATCGTCGTGCAGGCGCTCGAGATGGCGGTCGGCGTCGGGCTCGGCCTGGTCGCCCTCGCGCGGGAGGGCATCTCGCTCGCCTCGCTCAGGCGCCTGGAGGCGACGGCGTCCGCGGATGCCTCCCAGGAGGACGTCGTGGAGGCCGTCGTCGAGCTGGTCGAGGAGCTCGAGGACGAGGCCGCGCGTGAGGGCGCTCCTCTGTCCCGCTAGCCTCAAGGGCGTGCTCGGCGCCGCCGCGGCGGCCGCGGCTCTCGCGCGGGGGGTGCGCGAGGCAGGATGCGAGGCGGTCGAGCTGCCCATCGCCGACGGCGGCGAGGGGACGGCGGAGGCGCTCGCGGCCGCGCACGGAGGGGAGTGGAGGAGCGCGCTCGTCTCGGATCCCCTCGGCCGCCCGGTGGAGGCGCGCTGGCTGCTCCTCCCGGACGGTCGCGCGGTGGTGGAGGCGGCGGCCGCGATCGGGCTCCCGCTCCTGCGCCCGGAGGAGCGCGACCCCCTGCGCGCCTCCAGCCGCGGGCTGGGCGAGCTGTGCCTGGCGGCGCTCCGAGCCGGCGCCTCGGGCCTCGTCGTCGCC
>DATMAP010000088.1:0-5772 GCA_035559835.1 Gaiellaceae bacterium | reverse complement strand
GGGAGGTGTTCGCCGTCCCGGCGGGCACGACGGCGACCCTGCGCACCGCGGAGGGGAGCTACCGGCTGCGGGCGCTCGGTCCCCCGGTCGAGCTGGCCGGCGCCCCGGCCGAGCAGGCGCGGCGGGCGATCGTCTCCGAGCTCCAGCGCCAGCGGCGCGCGGAGGCCTGGGCCGCCTGGACGCTGCGCGCGCAGCAGGCGGCCGAGTCCCGGCTCGTGTGCGAGCGCGACCGCCTGCCCGAGCCCGGCGTCGTCACCCTCGCGAGCTTCGCGCTCTTCCTCTCGCTCTCGGAGGTGGAAGCGGATCGCTGGGCTGCGGCCCGCCGGCGTTAGCTGGACGCGCCGGGGCTACGGCACCTCGACCTCGAGCCGGTCCTTGCCCGCCCGCTTGGCGCGGTTGACCGCCGCCGACGCCCGGGCGTCGAGCGCCTCCGCCGGCTCGTTCGCCCGCAGCTCGACGAGGCCGGCGGAGAAGGTGAGCCGGCCGACGCGGCTGAAGGCGGTGGTGGCCACGAGCTCGTGCAGGCGGCCCCAGAACCGCCGGGCCTCCTCGCCGCTCGTCTCGGGCAGGAGCACGGCGAACTCGTCGCCGCCGCGGCGGCAGACGGTGTCGGTGACGCGCGCTGCCTGCTCGAGGACGGCGGCGAACTCGCGCAGGACCTGATCGCCTCCCGGATGGTCGAAGCGGCTGTTCACCTCCGCGAAGTCGTCCAGGTCGAGGAGGAGCAGGGAGAGCGGGCGGCCAGTCCGCCGCGCCCGCCCGACCTCCCGCTCCAGCTCCTCGTCGTAGCCGCGCCGGTTGCGGACGCCCGTCAGGGCGTCGGTCACCGCCCGCCGTTCGGCCTCCGCGAAGCGGCGGGCGTTCTGGAGCCCGGGGGCGGCCTCGGAGACGAGGGACTCGAGCACGCGGGCGTGGTCGGGCCGGACCGCTCCGGCGCTCGTGGAGAAGACGGCGAGCACGCCCGTCTGCTCGCCCTCCTCGACGACGGGAACGACGAGCGCCGAGCGGAAGGCGCTCCCGTCTGCCTCGTCGAGCGCGGGCGGGTACGTCCAGGCCAGCGTGAGGGCCCGATAGGGAGGCGAGAGGGGAGCGCCGAGCGAGGCCTCGAGGAGCGCGACCCCGTCCTCGAGGCCGAAGGACGCGATCGCGGGCTCGCCGCCCGGCCCGCGGACGCGCACGGCGGCGGCGGTCGCGCCGGTGCGCGCGGCCGCCTCGGCGGCGATCCGCTCGAGCAGCTGGCGCAGGTCGAGGGTGAGGCCGAGCTCGGCGCCGGGCCCGGTCTCGGGACGCTCGACGACCCGCTGGATCGAGAGCGAGATCGCCTGCAGATGGCGGTCGAGCTGGTCGAGCACGGCCGCGAACCGGCGCTCCGAGCGCGCCGCCGCCCGGCGCATGCCGACGAGGGCGATCGCAAGGACCACCAGAGCCGCCGTGGCGGCGACCGCCGCAGTCAACGTCTCGGACACACCCTTCCCCTGCGCCTCACTCTATTCGGGGAAGCGGCCGTTGACCATGGCCCACGCCCGAACGGGGGCCTGCCGTCTGCTACCATCTCGCGGCCCGGCCGGCGGGCGCGTCCGCCCGCCAGCCTTTCTGTGCGAGGACAGCAAGCGACCACATCAAGGAGATACGCGTGCCCACCGTCAACCAGCTCGTCCGCAAGGGCCGCACGGCCCCCAAGGCGAAGACGAAGACACCCGCCCTGCGCGGGGCGCCGCAGAAGCGCGGCGTGTGCACGCGTGTCTACACGACGACGCCGAAGAAGCCGAACTCGGCGCTGCGCAAGGTGGCGCGCGTCCGCCTCACGAACGGGATGGAGGTCGGCGCCTACATCCCCGGCGAGGGGCACAACCTGCAGGAGCACTCGGTCGTGCTCGTGCGCGGGGGGCGGGTCAAGGACCTGCCGGGCTTCCGCTACAAGGTGATCCGGGGCGGGCTCGACTCGGCCGGCGTCTCGGAGCGCCGCCAGGCCCGTTCCAAGTACGGCGCGAAGAAGGCCTAGGAGGAACGCCGTGCCCCGCCGCGCCGAGGTCCAGCCCCGCCAGCTCGAGCCCGATCCCGTCTACGGCTCGGTCCTCGTCACCCAGCTCGTCAACCGGCTGATGCTGGACGGGAAGAAGTCGATCGCCGAGCGCATCGTGTACGACGCGCTCGCGCTCGCGGCCGAGCGGACGGGCAAGCCGGAGCTGGAGGTGCTCGAGCAGGCGGTGAAGAGCGTCACGCCCGTGCTCGAGGTGCGCTCGCGCCGCGTCGGAGGCGCCAACTACCAGGTACCGGTCGAGGTGCCGCAGCGCCGCGCCCGCACGCTTGCCATCCGCTGGCTCGTGCAGGCCGCGCGCGAGCGGCGCGAGAAGGGCATGCCCGCGAAGCTCGCGGGCGAGCTCGTGGACGCGCTCTCGCAGCAGGGCGGCGCCTACAAGCGCAAGGACGACATCTACCGGATGGCGCAGGCCAACAAGGCCTTCGCCCACTACCGCTGGTAAGGGGAGCCCGATGAGCGCCGTCGCCACCCGGGTTGCCCTGGACCGCGTCCGCAACATCGGGATCATGGCCCACATCGACGCGGGCAAGACGACCACGACCGAGCGGATCCTCTTCTACACCGGCCGCACCCACAAGCTGGGCGAGGTGCACGAGGGCGCGGCCACGATGGACTGGATGGCCCAGGAGCAGGAGCGGGGCATCACCATCACCTCGGCCGCGACGACCGCGTTCTGGCGGGACTTCCGGATCAACATCATCGACACGCCCGGGCACGTCGACTTCACGGTCGAGGTGGAGCGCAGCCTGCGCGTGCTCGACGGCGCCATCGCCGTCTTCGACTCGGTCGCCGGAGTGCAGCCGCAGTCGGAGACGGTCTGGCGCCAGGCCGACCGCTACCGCGTGCCCCGGATCGCGTTCATCAACAAGATGGACCGGACCGGGGCCGACTTCGAGGCCGCGGTGCAGTCGATGCGGGACCGGCTCGGCGCCAACCCGGTGCCGATCCAGCTCCCCATCGGTCGTGAGGAGGGGTTCTCCGGGGTGGTCGACCTCGTCGAGCTGAAGGCGATCACCTACCTGAACCCGCTCGGCACCGAGTTCGAGGTCGACGACGTCCCGGCCGAGCTGGTCGAGCGCGCCGAGGCGGGCCACCACGCCCTGATCGACGCGGTCGCCGAGTTCGACGACGAGCTGATGGAGACGTACCTCGAGGACGAGTCGGCGGTGACGCCGGAGATGATCCGGCGCGCGCTTCGGGCCGGCACCCTGGCCGGGAAGATCACCCCGGTGCTCGCGGGCTCGGCCTTCAAGAACAAGGGCATCCAGCCCCTGCTCGACGCCGTCGTCGACTACCTGCCGAGCCCCGTCGACATCCCGCCGGTGCAGGGAATCGACCCCAAGACCTCGCAGGAGGCCTCGCGGCCGCCCGCGCTGGAAGCGCCCTTCGCCGCCCTCGCCTTCAAGGTCATGTCCGATCCCTTCGTGGGCAAGCTGACCTACATCCGGGTCTACTCCGGGCGCGTGAAGGCGGGCGAGCGCGTCCTGAACACGACGAACGGGAAGACCGAGCGGATCGGCCGCATCCTGCAGATGCACGCCAACCACCGCGAGGAGCGGGAGGCGATCGGCGCCGGCGAGATCGCGGCCATCGTCGGCTTCAAGTTCACGACCACCGGGGACACGCTCGCCGCCGACTCGGCTCCGATCGTGCTCGAGTCGATGTCCTTCCCCGACCCGGTCATCTCGGTCGCGATCGAGCCGAAGACGAAGGCCGACCAGGATCGGCTCGCGCAGGCGCTGCAGCGGCTGGCCGAGGAGGATCCCACCTTCCGGGTCTCTACCCACGAGGAGACCGGGCAGACGATCATCGCCGGGATGGGCGAGCTGCACCTGGAGATCATCGTCGACCGGCTCCGCCGGGAGTTCAACGTGGAGGGCAACGTGGGCCGGCCCCAAGTCGCCTACCGGGAGACGCTCGGCCGGCCGGTCGAGCGCGTGCAGGGCAGGTTCGTCCGCCAGACGGGCGGCGCCGGGCAGTACGGCGACGTCGTCTTGAACCTGTACCCGCAGGAGCCGGGCGCGGGCTACGAGTTCGTGGACAAGATCGTGGGCGGGGCGATTCCCAAGGAGTTCATCCCGGCCGTGGACGCTGGGATCCGGGAGGCGATGAGCGCGGGCGTCCTCGCCGGCTATCCGGTCGTCGACGTCAAGGTCGAGCTCGTGGACGGCTCGTACCACGAGGTCGACTCGAGCGAGCGAGCCTTCAAGATCGCGGGCTCGCTGGCCTTCAAGGAGGGGATGAAGCGCGGGCAGCCGAAGCTGCTCGAGCCGGTGATGTCCGTCGAGGTGGTCACCCCCGAGGAGTACCTCGGCGACGTGATTGGTAACCTGAACGCGCGTCGTGGCCGGGTCGAGCACCTCGAGCCGGTCGGCGGGTCGCAGTCGATCCGCGCGAGCGTGCCGCTCGCGGAGATGTTCGGCTACGCGACCGACCTGCGGTCGATGACGCAGGGCCGCGCGACGTTCACGATGCAGTTCGACCGGTACGAGGAAGTACCAGCCGCGATCGCGAGCGCGATCGTGGCGAGTGAAGTCAATGCCTAGGGCCGCCTAGGCCAGAGTTTTCGGAGGAAAGATGGCCAAGCAGAAGTTCGAGCGCACGAAGCCGCACGTCAACGTCGGCACCATCGGCCACATCGACCACGGCAAGACGACGCTCACCGCGGCGATCACGAAGGTGCTCGCCGAGGCCGGCACCCAGACGAAGCCGACGTCGTTCGACGAGATCGACAAGGCTCCGGAGGAGCGCCAGCGCGGGATCACGATCAACACGGCGCACGTCGAGTACGAGACCGCCAACCGGCACTACGCCCACGTCGACTGTCCCGGCCACGCCGACTACATCAAGAACATGATCACAGGGGCCGCCCAGATGGACGGCGCGATCCTGGTCGTCTCGGCCGCCGACGGCCCCATGCCGCAGACGCGCGAGCACATCCTGCTCGCCCGCCAGGTCGAGGTCCCGTCCATCGTCGTCGCCCTGAACAAGGCCGACATGGTCGACGACCCCGAGCTGCTCGAGCTGGTCGAGATGGAGGTGCGGGAGCTGCTCTCGAAGTACGACTTCCCGGGAGAGGAGATCCCGGTCGTGCCGGTCTCGGCGCTCAAGGCGCTCGAGGGCGACCCCGAGTGGACGCCCAAGATCCTGGAGCTGATGGAGGCCGTCGACACGTACATCCCCGAGCCCGTCCGCGACATCGACAAGCCCTTCCTGATGCCGATCGAGGACGTCTTCACCATCACCGGGCGCGGCACGGTCGTCACCGGCCGCATCGAGCAGGGGAAGATCACGGTCGGCGAGGAGGTCGAGATCGTCGGCATCCACCCGGAGACGCGCAAGACGGTCGTCACCGGCCTGGAGATGTTCCAGAAGACGCTCGACTACGCGCAGGCGGGCGACAACGCGGGCGCGCTCCTGCGCGGGATCAAGCGCGAGGAGGTCGAGCGCGGGCAGGTGCTCGCCAAGCCCGGGAGCATCACCCCGCACACGCACTTCAAGGCCGAGGTGTACGTGCTCTCCAAGGACGAGGGCGGGCGGCACACGCCCTTCTTCAACGGCTACCGGCCGCAGTTCTACTTCCGCACGACGGACGTGACCGGCACGATCAAGCTGCCCGAGGGCCAGGAGATGGTCATGCCGGGCGACAACACGAACATGGAGATCGAGCTCATCCAGCCGGTCGCCATGGACCAGGGCCTGCGCTTCGCGATCCGCGAGGGCGGCCGCAC
>DATMAP010000087.1:0-8643 GCA_035559835.1 Gaiellaceae bacterium | reverse complement strand
GGGCGCGGCGGCGGCGGCCGTCGCTACGGCGATCGCCAGCGCCCCACGCAGGCCGTGAGCCTCCACGTCCGCGTCGAGGAGACCGGCAACGGCCTCGGCGTCGAGCGCGAGCGCGAGCTCCTCGCCCGCGGCGCGCCGGAGGAGCTCGTCCACGCTCCCCGCGGGCAGGTCGAGCGCCAGCCGCATCGCCTCTCCGCCCTCCTCGTCCTCGAGCTCGAGCCAGAGCTGCACAGGCCCGGCGGCGCTCGCCGCCGACTCGAGCTCCGCCCGCCGGATCGCCACGGCGAGGCGCGCAACGGCGAGGGCGTCCTCCTCGACGAGCGTCGCGGTCGTCCTGATCTCCTCCATGGTGAGCACCTCCGCTCGCTGCCTCTTCCCTCCAGACGCGCGACGAGGGCGCCCTCTTCCCTTCGGCCGCCTGCGCGAGCGGGGCAAGGAGGCGCCGAGCGGACTCGAACCGCTGTAGGAGGCTTTGCAGGCCTCTGCCTAACCACTCGGCCACGGCGCCGCGAGGCCATCGTAGCCGTCCTCCCGCTGGGGTACGGTGGGCGTGTGAGCGCTACGGGCGGACGGGAGCCGATGGAGCTGTGCCTGCGCTGCGGCGCGGCCATGGAGTGGCGGCACGGCACCTGGCAGTGCCCCCGCTGCCGCCTCAAGCTCGGCTGCTGCGAGGGCGAGACCGGGGACTGCCGGGCCGGCGGCGCGTAAGCTCGTCGTGTGCCCGAGCGGTACACGGAGACCGCGCTCCACTTCGAGGCGCCGCACCTGCCCGTCTGCTCGCGCGGCACCTGCCGCCCGGGCCGCTCGCCCTCGCCGACCTCGGCTGCGGCGACGGACCGCTCTTCCCCGCGCTCGAGCGCGGCGGGTACATCGCGCCGGAGAAGCCCGTGTACGCCGTCGATCTCGAGCCCACGCGACTGGCGCGCGTCGCGGCGCGCTTTCCCTGGATCGAGACGGTCGTCGCATCGGCCGACGACGTCCCCCCGCGATCCCAGCCGGCACGCTCGACGTGGTCGTCTCGACGATGGCGATGGAGCACGTCCCGGACGAGCGCGCCTACCTGGCCGAGATCCGGAGGCTGCTCCGTCCGGGCGGGTGCGCGTACCTCACGACCGTCTTCAAGCGACCCTGGGCCTGGTACTTCCGCCGCCGCGACGGCGAGCCCGTGCTCGACCCCTCGCACCTGCGCGAGTACACGGACCTGGACGCCGTCCGCGCGCTCGTGACGGGCGCGGGCTTTCGCGTGCTCGCCTGCGAGCGCCGGCAGCTCTGGTTTCCGCTCCTCGATCCGCTGCTCTTTCGCCTCGGCAAGCGCGTTCCTCGGCTCGTCGGAAGGCGCACGCTGCTCCGCACGCTCCGCGGGCTACGGGTCCCGGTCCCCGGCTACTCGAGCCTCGAGCTCGTCCTCGAGCGCTGAGGCGTCGCCGTCAGGGACGGCTCCCGCCCAGGAGCGCGTCGAGCCAGGCCTCACGCCAGCCGCGGCGCCGCGCACCGTCCGGGAGCAGGGGCGGACGGCCGGCCTCGCTCGCAGCGACGGCGAGCAGGCGCGCCGCCTCCACCGCCTCGGCGATCCGCCTCGTCCCCAGCTCCACGCCCGGCCGGCCGACGGGGAGCCCGTCCAGCCGGAGCGGCTCTCCGAAGACCGCAGCGCAGGCGCGCCGCCGCCGCCGCGACCAGCCGAACGTGTCGAGGCCGCAGGGCACGACGGGCACGCCGGCTCGCAGCGCGAGCAGGGCCGCTCCGGGCATCGCCTCCCCCATCTCGGACGAGCGCTGGCGCGCGCCCTCGACGAAGATCCCGACGGCCCGGCCGGCGCGCAGCAGGCCGGTCGCATGCCGCAGGGCGGCACGCGTGTCGGCGCCTTGCCCGACCGGGATCGCCCCCACCCAGAGGATCGCCTCGGTCAGGAGCGAGCGGCGGAAGAGCTGGCCCTTGGCGAAGAAGTGAAGCGTGCGCGGCGCGGCCACGCCGACGAGGAAGGGATCGAGCGCCGTGTAGTGGTTCGCCGCCACGAGCACGCCGCCGCGCTCCGGGATCCGCTCCGCCCCGTAGACCGCCGAGCGGGGTGCAAGCCACGCGAGCACGGGCGCGGCGCCGAGCCGGGCGAGCCGCCAGGCGCGCGCCGGATCGCGCCCCCACAGCCGGTCGAGCCCGAGCCTGCGCACGGCCGCCGCCCGCGGCCCTGCCGGCGGCCACGGGTAGACGAGCGGCGGCGGCCCGGTTCCTTCGCTCGCGCTCACAGGCACGAGCCTACGACCTGGCCGCCGCCCCAGCTGCAGCGCCTATGGCTCCCGAGGCGCCGCGCCCTCGTCTCCGCGGCAAGCGGGTAGCGAGCGCGGGCCGCCTCGACGCGACGAGCGTCGAGGGACTCGCCGCCGGCGGCGCCTGCCCACGGCCGTCCTCAGACCGTGATTCATGGATAGGAGCATGCGTCGGCTGGCTCGAGTCTTCGGGGCTGTCTGTAGCCACTCGAGGCCACGGGCACGAGGCGGCGGGTGCCGGCCGGGCAGGCTGCGGGTGCTGGCCGGGCCGATCTCGGCCCGGCCGCGGGCAGGCTTCGCCTCGATCCTCGCCGCCGCCGATCCGGTCGTGACCCGCCTACTGGGCGAAGGCGGGTGGCGAGAGCCCGCGGGCGGCAGCGTAGGCACGCCCGAAGGCGGCAGCGGACGGAAGCCCGGCCGGGAGTCGGAGCTTGATGCTGCGGGCGTGATGGATGACGCGGGCGGGCACGCAGAGGAGCAGGCGGCGCAGCCACTTCGCCTGGCGGCGGCGGGGCAGGTGGCCCGGCGGGTCCGATCCGAAGAGCAGGTCGGAGAGCAGGCAGAGCAGGTTCAAGGCGAGCGCGGTCGCGTGCAGCCAGACGCGGTTTGCCTCCAGGTCGGAGAAGGGCAGGCGCCGCAGCGAGACGCCGAGCTTGTGGTCTTTGATCCGCTCCTCGATCTGGGCGCGCTCGCGGTGGTGGCGCTCGACCCAGGCCGCCTCGCCCTCGAGGTCGGTGAGGATGAAGCTGTAGCCGTAGACGGTGTCGAGGGCGCCCTCGAGGCCGAGCGCGAGCTGCTGCGCGGGGATCGTCGAGCGGCGGCGGGCGCGCGGATCCTGGGAGAGGGCGTCGGCCGGGTGGGCGACGCGGCGGACGAGCAGGCGCAGCGGCTCGTCCTTCCAGCCCTCCGGCGCGTAGGTCGTCTCGGCGACCTCCGCCTCGCGCAGCCCCTCGGCCGGCCGCCACTGCTCCTCGCCGATCCCCTCCAGCGCCCTCCACATCGCGCTCGTGCGCGGCAGCGAGATGGAGAAGCGCGCCCCGCGCGCCCGGCAGTCGCGCAGGAGGTCGATCCGGTAGAAGCCGGAGTCGAAGCGCGCCCTCACCTCGCCGTGGCCCTCGGGCAGGTAGGAGAGCGCGCGGGCAAGCAGTTGGCGTGGCTCCTCGCCCTTGGTCGAGGCGCTGCCCGAGAGGAGCTCGCTCGCGAGCATCCTGCCCCGCTCGGCCCAGGAGCAGAGCAGTGGCTGGTAGGCGAGCTCGCCTCGGTAGTTGACGCGGGCGCCCGGCTTGCGGCGCCCGTACACCTCGACCTGGGTCGAATCGAAGTCGAGCGTGACCGGCCCGCCCGCCTCGCGGCCGAGCTGGCGGTCGAAGTGGCTGGCGACGCGGGCGAACGCCTCCTCGGCGGCGCGCAGGTGGGTGCGACGGAAGCGGCGGGCGAGCTGGGCGGCGGTGGAGGCGGCCGGAATCTCCTCGACCGCGCGCAGCTCGGCGCCGGCCGCGTCGGCGCGCAGGCGCTCCAGGTCCTGCATCGCGTCGCCGCCGAGCAGCAGCGAGTCGGCGAGCGCGACGAGCAACGCGCCCGGCGAAGCCCCGCGCTGGCCCTGCTTGACCGGCTTCAGCCCGCCGATGCGGGGCGCCTCGGCGATCGCCCGGTCGAGCGCGGGGACGAGCTCGAGCCTCCGCACCAGCTCGCCGACGACGGCCGAGCCGCCGAACGGCGTCAACGTCTCCTCGTCGGCGACGATCTCGAGCCTGGGCAGATGCCGCACCCCGCCCGTCGGCAGCCGCTTCGTCCGGCGCTGCTGCTTCACCGCCACGGTGAACCTCCCGCGTCGTGTGCCCTCAACGGCAAAGCACGCTGGCATGCGGATCGGACGGATCCCTACCGTCTCGTCAGCCGGCTTACTCAGGAATCACGGTCAGAGGATCGCAGCGGCGTCGTGGTAGAGGTCGAGACCGCTCCGCACGCTCACGAAGAGAAGCAACACAGGCACGGCGACCCGCGCGACCGTGAGCACTGGCCGCGCGACCGCAGGAATCCGCCTCAGGCCGAGCGCCGCGAGGGCGGCGATCGCCACGGCGGCGAGCGCCACGTTCAGAGCGAGCGCGCAGAGCACGAGCGCGACTGCCAGCCAGCGCCTCGACCATGGCTCCAGCGCGAGCGCCCGTTCCACGAGCACGGCGATCAGGAACGCCGCGACACCCGGAAGCAGGACGAAGCTCGCGACCGCGAAGGGCTTCGGGTCGAGCGCCGTGAAGTCGAGCCCGTCCGTCCTGACGATGCCGGCGCCGAGGAGCAGCGCCGCGGCCAGGCCCCACACGAGCGCCCGCCCGCGACCAGGCAGCGCGCTCCGGAGGACGACGTACAGCACACCGGTCGCCCCACCCAGACCCGCCGCGACCTGCAGCAGGAACACGGTGGAGGTGGAGAAGCGCCCGATCTCGAAGCCGTCGTCGGACTCGATCCCGAGCACGGTGTCGTCGGACGCGAGGCGGAGCACGAGCATGACGATTCGGCCGCCGATGCCGCCGAGCACGAGCCCGACGAACGCGCCCACGCCGGCTCCGACGAGGAACCGCCACGCGACGTCGCGTGCATCGAGCGCCAGCGGACGAGTCGGGCCGGGCATGAGCGCGGGACCATAGTCGTCGCCGCGCCTCCGCGTGAGCCGTGCGTCCTGCTCGAGTGGCCGACGAGCGCCGGCGCAGCATCCGCTCGGCCGCGCCCTCGTTCGCCCTCAGGCCGCCCGCTCGGATCGGCCCGGCCTGTGCACGCCGAGCGACTCCAGCGAGGGAACGGCTGGCGTGACGTCCCGAGCCTCTCGCTCCTCGAGCCCGCGCAGGCCGGCTCTCGCCAGCCGCGAGCCGGGGGCCTCACATCGCCTCGCGCTCGGTGCGGGCGATTCGCTCGGCCTCGCTCCGATCGAATGTGAACCACGCTTCCGTCACACCGTCGACGATGCCGGCGAAGCGGACGAACGGCTTCTCCCGGTCCAGCTCGAGGCCTGGGAGGCGCCGTAATGCCTCCTGCAGGAGGATGCGCGTCTCGAGCCGCGAGAGGTCACCGCCGAGGCAGAAGTGCTTTGCCCAACCGAGCGCGACGTGCCGGTTCGGCCATCGGTGCGGGTCGAACACGCTCGGGTCGCTCTGCACCTTGCCGCCGTTCACGGCCTGGTCGCGGTTCGCGGCCGCGAACCAAACCTGGAGGACGCTGCCGGCGGGCACCTCCAGCTCGCCGAACCGGACGTCCTTGACCACGAAGAGCGGCTTCGTGGGGAACGGTGTCCCGAAGCGCAGCACCTCCTCGACGATCCTGCGGAGCGCTTCCTCGTCCCCGAGGACCGAGCGCGTGTAGTCGAGGAGTCCGAACTCGGCGAGGAGCGCGAATGCGTTCACGAAGCTCGTTCCGGTCGTGTCCGAACCCGCCGTGACGAAGCCGTAGATGTATCCCAGCAGCTCGGCGTCGTCGATCCGTCCGTCCCTCCACGCCTCGATCAGGAGGTCGAGGAGCTCGTCCTGCGGGTGGGCCTGCCGTTTGGCGACCATCTGCCAGAAGTACGCCTGGACGTCCCACTGGGTCGGGAGGTCCTCGTAGCTCGTCGCCTGGGCGAACTCGTCGAGCTTCTCGCGGAACCACTGCTCTCGCTCGAGCTCGATACCCGTCAGACGGCAGATGACGCGCATGGAGAGCGGATACGCGAGCTTCCGGGCGAGGTTGAACTCTCCCGTTCCCTCGGCGACGATCTCGTCCAGCAGCTCGGCGGTCAGCTCGCGGATGACGGGCTCCATCGTGCGCACGGCCCGTGTGCGGAACCACGGCTCGACGACCTTCCGGAGCGCGTCGTGCCGCCCTTCCTCGCCCTCGAGCGTGAAGGGCTCCACCGCCCACATGAAGTCGAGCGCCATGTGGTGCGGTCCTGGGGGAAGCCACGGCGACGGGTCCCGCGAGAAGGCGCAGTCGCGGTTCATGAGAACGGTCATGACGTCCGCGTAGCTGAAGACGTGGTACACGCCATGCTCGTCGCGGAACGGGCGCGTGTGCGGGTCGCGGAACTTCTCGTCGCGCGCGAAGTCCGACGGCTTCGTTTCGAGTTGCAGTGCCATGGCGTCTCCTTCCTCAGCTCGCGCCCTCACAGGGTCTCGCGCAGCGGCCGATAGCGGCGGTGGGCGAGGGCAGCCCCCAGCTTCTCGCCCACGCGAGCCGCCTCCTCCAGGAGCGCGGGCTCGTCGACCGTGAGCACCTTGCCTCCGTCGACGACCAGCTTGCCGGCGACGAGCACGCTCTCGACATCGGTTCCCGTCGCGTAGCGCACGAGCGTCCCGATCGGGTCGTAGGCGGGGAAGAGACGCACGTTGTCTCCGTCGACGACGGTCACGTCGGCGGCCTTGCCCTCCTCCAGCGAGCCGATCTCGTCGTCCCAGCGCAGGAGCCGCGCCGCCTCGATCGTCCCCATCGCGAACGCATCTCCGGTGGTGAAGGTGAAGGGATCGAAGAGGCGGATGCCCGACTCCTGCGTGTGCATGATGAACGCGATCCGCATCACCTTGAGGATGTCGTTGATCACGGTGTCGCAGCCGAGGCCCACGCGGACACCAGCGGCGCGCATCGTCGGCACCTTGGTCACGGCGGACACGATGTCCGTGCAGACCACCGGGGCGTGGGCGACGCCGGCACCGGTCTCCGCGAGCATCTCGATCTCCCGGTCCGTCGTCAGCATGGCGTGGATGGCGACGAAGCCCGCGCTGAGCGCGCCGATCCGGTACAGGTGCTCGATCGGGCGCTCGCCGAAGAGCGCCATCGAGAGCTCGATCTCCTCCCGGTCGCGGTTGATGTGCACCATCATCCCCGTCCCGTACCGCTCTGCCAGCTCCTTCGTCCGCAGGAAGCGGTCCTCGGAGCAGGAGGGAACGCCGAGGTTGTTGATCCAAGGACGGAGCCGACCGTCGGGCGAGTCCTGCCAGCGACGGAGGAAGTCCTCCGTGCGCGCCAGGTCCTCGCGAAGGAGGCCGGGGTCGTCGCGGAGCCAGGACTTCTGCTCCACCTGGTCGTAGTTGCTCGCGAGCCAGGTCACGCGGTCGCCCTGCCCTCGGGCCATCGCGGACCGGATTCCCGTCGTCAGGATGGTCTCCGCGATCACGTCCTCGTGGCTCTCCGTGAAGGTCGTCTCCGCGACCGTCGTCACTCCGGCCCGCAGGAGCTGCGCGATCCCGAACTGCGCGCAGACGCGCGCGTCCTCGACGTCGAGCGCCATCTCGGCGGGGATGTAGACGCGGTAGATGTTCGGCAGGTCCTCGAGCGCGTAGTCGCGCACGAGCGCTTGGGCGAGATGGTTGTGGCAGTCGATCATCCCCGGCAGGACGAAATGCCGTCTCCCGCCGAGCACCCTGCCGGCCTGGAACCGCGTGCGCACCTCGTCCGCCTTGCCGACGGCGACGATCCTCCCGCCGTCCACCGCGACCGCGCCGTCGCGGAGCACGCGCCCGTCGCCGTCCATCGTGATGACCGTGCCCTCGATCAGGTACTCGACGGGCACCGGCCCGTTCTCGGAGCCGCTCACTGCAGGTACCGCCTTTCTGTCGTCGTCAGCTCATCCGCTCGACCGCGCCCCGGCGGCCGCGCTCACGTGCCGTGTCCCCGAAGCCCGGCCGCGGCTCGTCCTCCGGAGCGAGCGGCGAGCAGTGGAAGTGCCAGATCCGCCAGACGCGGTTTCCCTCCCCGTCGTCCCGGCGAAAGACGCTCGTCTCGCGGAAGCGGAAGAGCACTTGGTCGCCGCGCCGCTCGTACTTCGGCGCCATCGCGTCGATGAGCGAGGAGCCGGATCCCTCCTCGGAGGTCACCGTCACCGGCAGGATCCCTTCCGAGGTCAGGTAGGCCATGTCCCCGTCGACCGTGACCCGGATGTCCCAGAGCTCGGGGGCGTCGGTGGGGACCAGGTGTCGCCGGTAGTAGCGGAAGAGGGAGACCTTCTCGTCGAGACCGAAGTACGGGTGCCCGTTCAGGTTCCACATCAGGTAGTCGGGCGCGAAGCAGGCCCGCATCCGCTCGACGTCGAGCCCGTTGTTCGAGGCCCACCACTCCCGGTGCACGCGCCGGATCTCCGCCTCGTCCGGTCCGATCGTGGTCATCTCGATGCCACCTCCTTCTCGACACGGCCGGCCCCCGACCCCTTCGTCACGACCTCCGTCCTCGACACCACGCGGCCGCGCCGGAACACGATCCGGTCTTCGGCGGCGGTCGCGAGGACCTCGCGCAGGGACGATCCGCGCACCGCGACGAGATCGGCCGGCGAGCCCGCCTCCACGGCCACCTCCGGCAGCCCCATGACCCTCCTCGCTCCGGTGCTGACCAGCTCGTAGGCCTCCTCGGGCTCGAGCTGGCCGCA
>DATMAP010000086.1:0-2357 GCA_035559835.1 Gaiellaceae bacterium | reverse complement strand
CCGCGGGCGCCGGGTCGGCGACGAGGCCGCCCGGCTGCTCCAGCGCTACCTCTTCGCCGAGCTCGGCTTCCACCGCCTCCAGCTCGAGATCTACGGCTTCAACGAGCGGGCCATGCGCCACGCCGAGCGCGCCGGCTTCGTCCGCGAGGGCGTACGCCGCAAGGCCTACTGGCGGCACGGGGAGTGGGTGGACGGCGTCCTCTACGGGCTCGTCGCCGAGGACCTGGCAGACGGCGCAGGCTGAGAGGCGCGCGCTACCCTGCGCGCAGACGTCGTCGTGTAGCGGGGAGCGCTACGCAGTGTCGGAGGATCTCCAGCTCGCACAGCACGAGCCGGCGTCCGAGCAAGCTCTGCCTCCGCCGCCGGCGCCGCGGCCGCGACCGCGGCTCGAGGTCGTCTCGGTCGCGGAGCCCCCCTTCTCCCGCACGCCCGAGTTCCTCCTCCGCCTGGGCCTGCTCCGCGTCCTCGGGCTCGCCGCCTTCGCCGTGCTGGGGCTGCAGCTCTGGTCGCTGCAGGTGCTGAAGCACGAGCGGTACGCCCTGACCGCGCGGGCGCAGAGCCACCGCGTGCTCTCCTGGCCGGCTCCGCGCGGCCCGATCGTCGACGCCCGCGGGCGCCTGCTCGCGGGGACCGAGGAGCGGCTGGCGATCATGGCCGATCCCGCCGCCCTCGGCCGCTTCGGGCCGAGCGGGCGCTGGGCGCCCTCGCCGCGTGGCGCCCGTGTCCTCGAGCGTGTGGCTCCTGCCCTCGGGCTCCCGCCGTCGCGCCTCGAGGCCACGATCCGCCGCTCCCTCGCCGAGCTGCCCTACGCGCCCGTCGAGCTTCGGTCCACGGCGCCGCGCCGGCTGGCCTTCCTGCTCGAGGAGCAGGCCCGCGCCTTCCGCGGGATCCGGGTGGTGGCGATCCCGAGGCGGAGCTACCCCCGGGACACGCCCGCCGAAGAGGTGCTCGGGCTCGTCGGGGAGATCACGGCCGAGCAGCTGCGAGACCCACGCTTCCGCGGCTACCGCCCGCGACAACAGGCCGGCCGCTCCGGCGTCGAGCTCGCCTACGACCGGCCGCTGAACGGCGGCTTCGAGCGCCTGCAGGTTCCCGTGGATGCGCTCGGCCGGCCGGTCGGCCCGGCACGCGAGCTCGGACCCGAGTGGGCTCCCTTCGGCCTCCGGCTCACCCTCGACCTCCGGCTCCAGCGCGCGGCCGAGCGTGCGCTCCGCAGAGGCATCGAGCTGGCCCGCGCGGCGGGACACGCCGACGCAGGCGCCGGGGCCGCCGTCGTCATGAGCCCGTGGACCGGAGCGATCTACGCCCTGGCCAGCGTGCCGGGCTTCGACCAGGCCGCCGCCGCGGCGAGCCCGCGCTACCTCGCACGGCTCCTCAGCGGACGCGAGCCCGGACGCCCCCTCCTGAACCGTGCCACCCAGGGCGTCTTCCCGCCCGGATCGACGTTCAAGCCGGTCGTCGTGGTCGCGGCACTCGCCTCCGGCCTCCTCTCCCCCTCGTCGGCGCTCCCCTGCACGGGGTCGCTCCGGGTCGGGAACCAGGTCTTCCGCAACGTCGACCCGTGGGCGAGCGCGACGCTCACCATCCCGCAGGCGCTCGCGATCTCCTGCGACACGTGGTTCTACCGGGTGGGCCTCCGCCTCTACGAGCGGCAGCGGGCGGGCGACCCGCTGCTCCAGCGCTGGGCGCTGCGGCTCGGCCTGGGGCGGCGCACCGGGCTCGACCTCCCCGGCGAGGAGCGCGGGCTCGTCCCGCTCCCCGGCGGCCGCGCGGGAGCAGCCACCGCTCCCTGGCAGCGCGCCTGGTACCCGGGCGACTCGGTCAACCTCTCGATCGGGCAGGGCTACCTGCTCGTGACGCCGCTCCAGCTCGCGGTCGCCTACGCCGCGCTCGCCAACGGAGCCGTCGTCGTCCGTCCGCACCTCGGCGACGCGCTCCTCGCGCCGTCGGGACGGGTCGCGGAGCGACTGCGCTTCCCGCCCCGCGCCCGGCTGCGCCTGCCGGGGCTCGACCTCGTCCGCGAGGGGCTCGTGCGCGCGGCCCGGGAGGGGACGTCGGCCTCGGTCTTCCGCGACTTCCCCGTCCCCGTCGCGGGGAAGACGGGGACGGCCGAAGCCCCGCCCGGAAGCGACCACTCGTGGTACGCCTCGTGGGCGCCTGCGGCGAAGCCCCGCGTCGTCGTGGTCGTCCTGATCGAGCACGGCGGGTTCGGCGCGCAGGCGGCGGCGCCCGCGGCCCGCGAGATCTACCGCGCCTTCTTCCGCCTGGAGGGGCGCCGATGAGACGGCCGGCCGCGGTCGGGGAGACGCTCCGCGAGGCCCGGACGCGCCGAGGCCTGGGCCTGGAGGACGTCGCCC
>DATMAP010000085.1:0-8638 GCA_035559835.1 Gaiellaceae bacterium | reverse complement strand
GCCGCGGCGCCAGCGGGACGACGACCGGCGGCTCGGCGCGCACGGTCGCGAGGATCCGCTCCTTCAGCTCCGCGGGCGGCGCTGGCCCCGAGGCGGCGACGGCGAGCGCCGCCGTCGTCTCCCAGAAGGCAGCCAGCTCTGCCCGGCAGCTCTCGCAGCCGGGCAGGTGGGCCTCGTACGCGCGCCGCTCCTCGCTGTCGAGGGCGTCGAGCGCGTAGCCCGCGGTCAGCTCGTGAACTCCGGTCTCCATGACCCTTCCTGCGCCGGCTCGTCGAGCAGCTCCCGCAGTCGCGTGAGCCCGGCGAACATCCGGCTCTTGATCGTACCCAGGGGCACGCCCAGCCTCTCGGCCAGCTCGGACTGCGAGAAGCCGCCGTAGTAGGCGAGCTCGATCGCCTCCCGCTGCGCGTCCGGCAGCTGCCGCAGCGCCGCCTGGACGCGCTCGCGCTCGAAGCGGAGCCACGCGGCCTCGTCGGCGGCAGGCTCCGGATCGGCGTGCCCGGCATCCTCGGGGAGCGGATCGGCGCGGCGCCGCTCCTCGCGGCGGACGAGGTCGACCGCCCGCCGGTGGACGAGCGTGAGGATCCACGTGCTCGCCTTCGCGCGCTCCGGACGGAACGTCGCCGCCGTGCGCCACGCGGCGAGGAAACCGTCCTGGACCGCGTCCTCGGCGAGGCGCTCGTCGCGCAGGACGCGCAGCGCGAGGCCGTACGCGATGCGTCCGACGCGGTCGTACAGGGCTGCCAGCGCCTCCTCCTCGCCCCGGGCGACGAGCGCCACCAAGGCCTCGTCGGAGAGGTGGTCGTGGTGCCTGCGCATGCCGGGGTGGCTCCGAGAGCCGGGCAACGCTAGCACGGGTGCGGCGAAGACGGGGGTAGCTCTCATCGGCCTACTTCGCCGCGCACGCCGTCCCGGTTCGTGCCGGTCGGGCGAACCGGACCCCTCCCGCGGGCGAATACGCGGCGTCAACCGACCGAAGGAGCGACGTATGAGACGTGCGATCCTCGGGGCGCTCGCGCTGACGGCTCTCGCCGCCGCCGCGCTCGCCGCCGTCGTCAGTGGAGGGCCCCGCCCGAGCGCGGCGGCCGACCATGTCGACGCCCCAGGGCTGATGCCCCCCGGCGGCAACTTCCAGCTCGACCTCACCGACCTGTACGCCTGGCGGGCCCGCAACGGCAACACCGTCCTCGCGATGAACGTGAACGGGCTCACGGCGCCCGGCAAGCGTCCGGTCTTCGCAAGCGGCGTTCCCGCCGTCGCGAAGACGAAGGGCGTCACCTACTGGTTCCGGGTGGACAACGACGGGGACGCGGTCGCGGACGTCGACCTCGGCGTCACCTTCTCCAAGCCGAACGCGAGCGGTGTCCAGACGATGACCGTCACCCGCAACGGGAAGGTGATCCTCACGGGCCGGACGAGCCCGGGCCGGGGCGTCACGGTCAACCGGCAGGGCCAGGTGCGGGCCTATGCCGGGCTGCGCGACGACCCGTTCTTCTTCGACCTGGGCGGATTCGTCGACATCCTCTCCCAGGAGGCCGGGAAGTCGTTCCTCGGGTGCACGGGCGCCCGGACCGACTTCTTCGCCGGCAAGAACGTCTCGGCCATCGTGCTCGAGCTGCCGCCGTCGCTTCTGACGCGCTCCGGATCGACGCAGATCGGCGTCTGGGGTGCGACCACGGTCGGCTCCCGGCAGATCGACCGGATGGGGCGGCCGGCGATCAACACGGTGTTCATCCCGCAGAACCCGTTCGAGAAGACCAAGGCGTACCGGAAGAACCAGTTCAACGCGACGCAGCCGAAAAACGACCGGGCGCGCTGGCGCTCCGAGGTCGTGGACTCGCTGCAGGTGCTCTTCTCTCTCAACGACGCCTCCGGCGACGACAAGGCCGACGACGCGATGAAGATCGCCGGCCTCGCGGACGTCCTCCTGCCGGACGTGCTGACCTTCGACACGGCGAAGTCGGATGGCTTCCTGAACGGGCGCCGGCTCGCCGACGACGTGATCGACGCCGAGCTCGGCCTCATCACGGAGGGCGCGGTCAAGACCGACTGCGTCTCTCGGAACGACCGCAGGTTCCTCGCCTCGTTCCCGTACGTGGCGGCGCCTCACTAGCCGCGCCGCGGCCCTTGCCCGACGACGGGGGCGGCCTCCGGGCCGCCCCCGTCGCGGTCCGAACCGGGAGGGCGGCCGGAGCGAATGACGCGCGTGAGGCGTCGCATCTCGTTCGGGCTGGCTGCGCTCGCGGGAGCGGTCGCCGTCGTCCTCGGCGCCGCCTGGCCGGGAGGCGTCGCCCCCGCCCGCTCGCCCGCAGCCGTGGATGTCGCGCTCCTCGTCGAGCAGCTCTCCGCCGGCTCCAGCCGCTCCGTGGTGCGCCGCCTCGAGCGGGCGGTCGCCGCTCGTCCCGATGCGCGCTCGCTCGCGCTGCTCGGCCTCGGCTACCAGCAGCTCGCCCGGGAGACGGGCGACGCCGCCTGGCTTACCCGAGCGCGCGAGGCCTTGCGTCGCGCTGCGCATGCCGATCCGACCGACCCCGTCGCCGTCGCTGGGCTGGCGCAGCTTGCGGTGACGCTGCACCGCTTCCGGGCCGCGCTCTCGCTCGCCAGGCGGGCGCTCGCGCTCGAGCCCGGGAACGCGCTCGCGCTCGGCGCGCTCGGGGATGCCCAGCTCGCCAGCGGGCGACACGCAGACGCGTTTCGCACCTACGACCGCCTCGCCGCGCGGGGGCCGAGCGTCGGCGCCTACGCCCGCGTCGCTACCGCCCGGAGGCTCCGCGGCGACCCCGCCGGAGCGCTCGACGCCATGGAGCTGGCGCTCGAGGCAGGATCCGGCATCCCGGAGCAGGAGGCCTGGGCGCTGGCGCGCTACGGCACCCTCCTCGCCGGCCGCGGCCGCCTCCAGGAGGCGGAGCGGGCCTACCGCCGCTCCCTCGAGCTCGCTCCCGGGTACGTCCATGGCGAGGCAGGGCTGGCCCGCGTCGCGGCCGCGCGCGGACGGTTCGCCGAGGCCGAGGCTCGGCTGGAGCGCGTCGTCGCCCGGCTGCCGCTGCCCGAGTACGCGGTCCTGCTCGGAGACATCCGGGCGCGCGCCGGGCGCGCGCGCGAGGCCCGGCGTGCCTATGCGCTCGTCTCCACGCTCGAGCGTCTGCTCGAAGCGAACGGCGTGCGCACCGAGCTCGCCACCGCGCTCTTCGACCTCGACCACGGCGTGCGGCCGAGGCGTGCGCTCGCCCGCGCCCGCAGCGCCTACCGTGCTGCGCCCAGCCTCGCCGCCGCCGACGCGGTCGCCTGGGGCCTGTATCGCACCGGCCGCTGCGCCGAGGCACGCACGTGGTCGCAGCGTGCGCTCGCGCTCGGCACGAAGGACGGCCTCTTCCTCTTCCACCGCGGCCTGATCGAGCGCTGCCTCGGGGGAGCGGCTGCGGGACGACCCTGGTTCCGCCGAGCCTTGGCGGCCGAGCCCACGTTCTCGCTGCGCTGGGCGCCGCTCGCGGAGAAGCTGGCCTCGTGACGCGTCGCGCCGCCACGCTCGGGGTGCTCGTCGCTGCGCTCGCCGCCCTGGGAGCTCCCACCGCCGCGTCGGCGCACCCGCTCGGCAACTTCACCGTCAACCAGTACGCCGGCCTCGAGGTGGCCGGGAGCAGGATCTACCTCCGCTACGCCCTCGACGTGGCGGAGATTCCCACCTTTCAGCTCGGCGCGGAGATCCGGAGGCCCGGCTATCCGGCACGGCTGGCGCGCGACCTCGAGCTGACCCTGGACGGGCGGCGGCTGCCGCTGCGCACGCTCGCGCGCCGTGTCTCCTCGCGTCCCGGCGCGGGCGGGCTCCCGGTGCTGCGGCTCGACGTCGTGTATGCGGCAGCGGGCTCGGGGACGGTGCTCCGCTTCCGCAGCCGCGCGTTCGCAGGTCGGATCGGCTGGCGCGAGGTGACGCTCGCTGCCCGTGACGGCGCTCGCGTGCTGGAGTCGTCCGTGCCGGGGGCAAGCCGGAGCGACGAGCTCCGAGCCTACCCCGGGGACCTCCTCCGCTCGCCCCTCGACGTCTCCGAGGCGACGGCCCGCGTCGTGCTGGGCCACGCGCCGGGCCCACCGCCCGCCCTCGGGGCCAGCGCCCCTCGGGCCTCGCGCGGCGGGGGCTTCGAGAGCCTCCTCGAGCAGGGGGAGGTCTCGGTCGGCGTCCTCCTGCTCTCGCTTTTGATCGCGGCGTTCTGGGGGGCGGCGCACGCGCTCACGCCGGGTCACGGCAAGGCGCTCGTGGCCGCCTACCTGGTCGGGACGAGGGGCACGCCGCGGCACGCCTTCCTCCTCGGGGGAACCGTCACGCTCGCACACACGGCCGGGGTCTTCGCGCTCGGGATCGTCACCCTCGGCCTCTCCCGGCTCGTCGTTCCGGAGCGGCTCTACCCGTGGCTCACCCTCGTGTCCGGGGTGCTCGTGGTCGCGGTCGGCCTCTCCGTGCTCCGGCAGCGTCTGCGCGCGCGGGGCGCCCTCCCCGGTCATGGGCACGACCACGGCGGGCACCACCACCACGGGCACCCTCACGAGGGGCGCGGCCACGCCCGCGAGCACGGCCACCACCACGACGGGCTGACCTCGAAGGGGATCCTCGGCGTCGGCCTCGCGGCGGGCATCCTCCCCTGCCCCTCGGCGCTCGTGGTCCTGCTCTCCGCGATCGCGCTCCACCGGGTCGGGCTCGGCCTGCTCCTGATCGTCGCCTTCAGCCTGGGGCTCGCGGCGACGGTGACGGGGATCGGCCTCGCCGCCGTCCTCGCCCGCCGCGCCTTCGGGCGGCTCTCGTTCGAGGGGCCGGTGGTGCGGGCGCTCCCCGCGGCGAGCGCAGCCCTCATCCTCGCCGTGGGCGTCGTCATCACCGTCCGCGCGCTGCCCGGCGTCCTCTGAGCGAACCGTTCGGGACGGCCGGGCGAACCAGGGGCATGTTCGGGCTCGACGAGTGGCTGGCGGGACTGTCGGAGGGCGCGTCGATCGGCATCGTCCTTCTCGTCGCCGTGCTCCTCGGGCTCCGGCACGCGACCGATCCCGACCACATCGCCGCCATGACCACGCTCGTTGCCTCGGGCCGGGAGCGCGCCGCGCGCTCGGCCGCGCGCCTCGGCGCCTGGTGGGGGCTGGGGCACGGGCTGACGCTGGTCGTGCTGGGCGTGCCGATCCTGCTGAGCGAGCGCTACCTCCCCGAGCGGCTGCAGCAGGGGGCGGAGACGGCCGTCGCGGCCCTGATCGTGTTCCTCGCCGTCCGCCTGCTCGTGCGCTGGCGCCACGGCTTCTTCGACCTCCACCCCCATCCCCACCCCGAGCGCGCGCACCGCCACGCGGTCCGGACGCCGCTCGGCGCCTTCGGGATCGGCCTGGTGCACGGCATGGGCGGGAGCGCGGGCGTAGGGGTGCTGCTCTTGGCAGCGATTCCCTCGCAGGCGCTCGCGGTGGGCTCGCTCCTCCTGCTCGCGCTCTTCACGGCGGTCTCGATGACCGCCGTCACCGCCGGCTTCGGGCTCGCCCTCGCCGCCCGGCCGCTCGCCGGCGCCGTGGCGGGGGCGGTCCCCGCGCTCGGCGTGGCGAGCCTCGGCTTCGGCCTCTGGTACGCGGCCGCGGCGTGGAGCCTGGCTCCGTACCCCTTCTGAGCCGGGGCTTGTGAGCCGGGGCCATGGGTGCGAGCCTCCCGTCGGCGACGCGGTAGGCTCCGCTCCCGTGGAGGAGCTGCTCACGGTCGACGATGCGGAGCGGCTGGCCGAGCAGACCGTGCCGCCGGACGCCTGGGGCTACATCGCCGGCGGCGCCGGCGACGAGCGGACGCTGCGCTGGAATCGGGAGGCGTTCGACCGCTGGCGGCTGCGCTACCGCGTGCTCGTCGACGTCTCCGCCGTCTCGACCGCGACCACCGTCCTGGGGACGCCCGTCTCGATGCCCGTGCTCGTCGCGCCCATGGCCTTCCAGCAGATCGCCCATGAGGAGGGCGAGCTGGCCACCGCCCGCGGCGCAGCCGCGGCGGGCACGCTCATGTGCCTGTCGACGGTGGCCACGGCGACGCCGGCCGAGGTCGCAGCCGCCGCGCCGGACGCGCCGCGCTGGCTCCAGATCTACGTCTTCCGCGACCGCGAGGTGAGCGACCAGGTGATCGCCCAGGCGCTCGAGGCCGGCTTCTCGGCGCTCGTGCTCACCGCCGACCTGCCCGTCTACGGGATCCGGCACCGGGAGGCGCGGGCCGGGTTCGAGGCGCCCGAGGACGCCGTGCCCGCGCTCGTCGCCGCGCGCGCCCGCGGCGGCGGCACCGAGCACCACCACACGCTGGACCTGCTCGACCCGGGGCTGCAGTGGGACTACGTCGCCGAGCTGCGGGAGCGCTGGGGCGTGCCTGTGATCGTCAAGGGCCTGGTCACGGCCGAGGACGCGCGGCTCGCGTGCGAGCACGGGGCGGCAGCGGTGGTGGTCTCGAACCACGGCGGCCGCCAGCTCGACGGCGCGATCCCGTCGCTCGAGGCCCTCCCGGAGGTCGTGGAAGCGGTCGGCGACCGGGCCGAGGTCTACCTGGACGGCGGCGTGCGCCGCGGCACCGATGTCGTGACCGCGCTTGCGCTCGGCGCCCGTGCCGTCCTCGTCGGACGCCCGGTTCTCTACGGCCTCGCCTTCGGGGGAGCCAAGGGCGTCGAGCAGGTGCTCGGCATCCTTCACGACGAACTCGAGAACGCGCTCGCGCTGCTCGGCTGCCGCTCGCCCGAGGAGGTCACCCGCGCGCACGTCTCGATCGCGTCTCGCTCGGCGTGAGCATCGCCGAGCTGACCCGGAACGCCGTGCACCTCCTGCCCGAGGGAGGGCTCGAGGCCAAGCTCGCCCTCGGCCGGCCGCTGCGGGTGAAGCTCGGGATCGACGTGACCTCGCCCGACATCCACGTCGGCCGCGGTATTCCGCTCCAGCGCATGCGGGCCTTCCAGGAGGAAGGGCACGTCGGGGTGCTCATCATCGGCGACTACACGACCCGGATCGGCGATCCCTCGGGCCGCTCGAGCGAGCGGCCGGTCCTCTCGGAGGAGGAGATCGAGCGGAACGCGAGGACCTACGTCGAGCAGGCCTACCAGATCGTCATCCGCGAGCGCACCGAGGTCCGCTTCAACAGCGAGTGGCTCGCCGGGCTCGCCTTGGCCGAGATCATCCGCCTGACCCGGCTGATGACCGTCGCGCAGATGCTCGAGCGCGACGACTTCGCAGCCCGGTACCGGGCGGGCCAGCCGATCTCGGTGTCCGAGCTGCTCTACCCGCTCATGCAGGCCTACGACTCGGTCGCGGTCGAGGCAGACGTGGAGCTGGGCGGTACCGACCAGCTCTACAACCTGCTCGCCGGGCGGGAGGTGATGCAGGCCTACGGGCTCGAGCCGCAGGTTGTGCTGACGACGCCGCTCCTCGTCTCCTGGGACGGGGAGAAGATGAGCTCGTCGCTCGGCAACAACATCCCCTTGACCGCGCCGCCCGAGGAGCAGTTCGGCCGGACGATGCGGATCCCGGACGACCTCCTGCCGGAGTGGTACCGCCTGCTCATGGAGCGGGAGCTGCCGCCGGCTGCCGATCCGCTCGAGGCCAAGCTCGCGCTGGCACGCTGGATCGTCGCTCGCTCGCACGGGGAGGAGGCTGCCGCCGCGGCCGAGGCCCACTTCACCCGCGTCGTCCGGGAAGGGCGCCCGCCGGAGGAGATGCCCGAGGTCGGCCTGCCGCCGGGCGACCCCGTGCACCTGCCGTCGGTGCTCGCCGCCTGCTTCGGCCTCTCGACGAGCGAGGCCCGGCGGCTGATCGCGCAGGGCGCGGTCCGGCTGGGCGGGGAGGTCGTGCACGTGCTCGACGTGCCTCGTGCCGAGGCGGCCGGACAGGTGCTGCAGGCCGGCAAGCGCCGCTTCGCGCGCCTCGCCGGCTGAGGCGCGGCCCCGTCTCGCCGACGGGGCTAAGACGCGTTGACACCCCTAGGGCCTGTGCTACCATCGGCTCTGCCGCCCGAGAGGGGGCACGAAGAAGCCTGGCACTCGACGACTGGAGCGCCTTCGAAGCGAGCGGATACGACCTCTGGAAGTTCCCCTCCCCGAAGGCCTCTGGCGCGAGTCGGAGGCCTTTTCGTCGCCCGCCGAGCGGGCCCGGTCTTTGAAAACTCAACAGCGTGCGAACGTCGAGACCCGTGGCAGGGTCGCGTGCGAGCCTGCCGTGGGAAAACCTCGTCGCGTCCTTCGGGACGTGACCTTTGAGCTCAGGCTCGAAGGGAGAAACCATGTTTGCCCTGCTCCGCTCGTCGGGGCAGGGCGAGCCGATTTCTTCACGGAGAGTTTGATCCTGGCTCAGGACGAACGCTGGCGGCGCGCTTAACACATGCAAGTCGAGCGAGAACCGGGGCTTCGGCCCCGGGGACAGCGGCGAACGGGTGAGTAACACGTGGATAACCTGCCCTCGGCACCGGGATAGCCCGGGGAAACCCGGATTAATACCGGATGGCCCAGCTGGCTCACGGGCCGGCTGGAAAAGGTAGCTTCGGCCTCCGGCCGAGGATGGGTCCGCGGCGGATTAGCTTGTTGGCGGGGTAACGGCCCACCAAGGCGACGATCCGTAGCTGGTCTGAGAGGACGATCAGCCACACTGGGACTGAGACACGGCC
>DATMAP010000084.1:0-2342 GCA_035559835.1 Gaiellaceae bacterium | reverse complement strand
CGCGTTCGCGCTCGCCGCTACGGGGCTGACGGTCGCCGTCGCGCTTCGGCCGTGGCCGGCTCGATCCTACGGGGCGACCGGAGGCCGGACGACGACCGCGAGCTCGTCGCTCCGGTAGGTCGCTCGAGCGCCGCTCGCGGCGAGGAGCGCGTCGGTGGAGGAGCTGAACGTCTCGTCGACGACGACGACGCGGTAGCCGTCGGTGATGGAGAGCCAGTCCGCGCCCTCCTGCGACGCGTACCGCTGGAGCCGGTCGAAGAGCTCCTCGTCGTAGAGCTCGAAGCGCACGTCGTAGGCAACTCGCCCGCGGAGCACGGGGAGCTTCCACAGCAGCCAGTCGGCGAAGCGGTCGGCGGCGTAGACGCGGTCGCCCGGGCTGATCTCCGCGCGGACCGCCTCGACGGGCTCACGGGGCCACTCCTGCTCGTACCAAGACGGGCTGCGGAGCAGGGAGGCGAGGGCGACGGCGAGCAGGGCGACGGTCAGCGTGGTGGTGAGGGCGAGGTTGAAGCGTCGCCGGAGCGGTGCCGGCCGCTGGTGCTCCAGGCGGCCGCCGATGGCGACCGGAAGGAGCAACAAGCAGGCGAGAGCGAACCAGACGATCCCGCGGATCGCCGTGACCGCGCCCGCCAGCGTGAGGGAGAGCACGCCGAGGTCGAAGAGCGTCAGACGGCGACGGCCGAGGAAGACGACGGGGATCGCGATCGCGATCAGCACGTAGAAGAAGAGCGTGTCGACCGCAGGTGAGGCCCACTGCCACTCGGTCACCCGGCCTGCGAAGGGGGGGTCCACCAGCATCAGGTGGTAGTAGCGGGCGGTCGCCACGGGCCCGTGGGGCGTGGCGAGCACGGCGAGCGGCGCGAGGACGACGAGCGCGGCGCTGCGCGGGCTCGGCCGGCCGCGGCTCCGGACGAGCTCGTGGAGGCCGAGCAGGGAGACGAGCAGGGCGCCGAGAGCGGCGCTGCCGTGGACGTTGGCCCACACCACGAGCAGGGGAAAGGCGAGCCACGCGCGACGGCTGGGGCGCCGCGCCTCCGCGACGAGCAGCCAGAGCAGCCCCGTGTAGAGCGGGAGGGCGAGCATCTGCGCCCGGATCGTCCAGGCCCACGGGGCGGCGAGGAGGACGGGAAGGAAGAGCGCCCAGATCGCGCGCGGGCCGGCGCCGAGCGAGCGGGCGCCTGCGAAGGCGAGCCCGAACGCGGTGACGACCACCGCGCAGGTGGCGACGGCGAGCAGCGCGTGCCCCCCGAGAGCGTGGAGGCCGTAGATCGCAACCTGCGCGAGCCACTGCTGATCGGTCCAGGGGCGGCCGAGACCCAAGACCGTCAGCTCGTCGTGGCGGGGAAGGCCGTTCTCCACCACCTCGCGACCCGCGACGAGCGTGAGCCAGCTGTCGTTCACGAGGAGGAACGGCGGGAAGACGAGCAGGAAGACGACGCCGAACCCGGCCAGGAGAACGACGAGGACGTACTCCTCCTCGGCGATGCGCCGGAGACGGGTCACGCGCTATTCGTCGGCGTAGAGGGGGCTCTCCACGAGCCCGTGCTGATAGGCGAGGCGGGTGGCCTCCGTGCGGTTCTTCACCCCGAGCTTGCGGTAGATGTTGGTCAGGTGGAACTTCACCGTCTGGGGGGCGACCCAGAACTCCTTCGCGATCTCCTCGTTCGAGAGCCCACGGGCGAGGGCGCCGAGGATGGTCAGCTCGCGCTCGGTGAGCCCGAGCGCCTTCGCGCCGGCGGGCTCGGCGCTCTCGAGCCCGAGCGCGGTGTGGACGTTGCCCTCCAGCGCCTGGCGTAGGGTGGCCGGCAGGTCCTGCGGATCCACGGTCTTGACGACGTAGGCCGAGGCGCCACGGCGTAGCGCCGCGTCCACGAGCTCGCGGCTCGTCGAGGCCGAGAGCATCACCACCTTCACCTGCGGGTGACGCCGCCGGATCTCGTCCAGGCAGGCGAGCCCGTCCATGTGCGGCATGCGGACGTCGAGGAGGACGAGGTCCGGCTTCGTCTGCGCGACGAGCGGCAGCACCTGCGTTCCCGACTGCGTCTCGCCCACGATCTCGAACTCGGGATCGGCTTCGAGCGCCCGGCGGATCCCGTCCAGGACGAGGCGGTGGTCGTCGGCGATCACGACCCGCATGGAAGAAAAGTGTCGCACAGAGCGCCGATAGCGCTCCCGGCGCCGTTGCGCCTCCCTCGTTCGAGGGATACGCTCGGCCTGTGGAGGGAAGGGGCTCCCGGCGGCCATCGCTGCTCGCCGGTATCACGCTCGGCGCCGCGCTCGTGCTCGCGGCCGCCGCGCTCGCGGGCGCGGCCCGGGAGCGCTCGAGCTCGGGCCCGAGCGCC
>DATMAP010000083.1:0-4012 GCA_035559835.1 Gaiellaceae bacterium | reverse complement strand
CACATAGGTGCTACATTCGTGCCACGATGGAGCACGTGAGCGTCCGTGAGCTGCGCCAGCACCTGAGCCGTTACCTGCGGCGCGTCGAGAAGGGGGAGCGGCTCGTCGTGACCGAGCGGCGCCGTCCCGTTGCGATGCTCGGGCCCCTGCCCGAGGAGGAGGACGTCCTCGACTACCTGATCGCGATCGGCGAGGCGATACCCGCTCAGGGCGACCTCCTCGACCTCCCGCCGCCGAAGCCTGCACCGGCAGGCGCTCCCACGTCCGAGGAGATCTTCGAGGACCTCCGTGCCGACCGGTTCTGACCTCGCCTACTTCGATGCTTCGGCTCTCCACAAGCTCGTCGTCTGCGAGCCAGAGAGCGAGGCCCTCCGGCGGGCCGCCCAGGTCTGGCCGCGGCGAGTGACGAGCAGACTGGCGGTCGTCGAGCTGATCCGAAGCGTACGCCGCGCCGATCCTGCCCTCGAGTCGGCCGCACGGCACCTGCTCGCCAAGGTCACGCTTCTCGTCGACACCAACCGCGTGCTCGTCGCGGCGACACGACTCGAGCCGCAGACACTCCGCGCGCTCGACGCGATCCACCTGACCACCGCGCTTCGCGTCAGATCGGCTCTCGCCGCGTTCGTCAGCTACGACGCTCGACAGCTCGCCGCCGCGGAAGCTCTCGGCCTCCCGGTCGCGTCCCCGCGCTGACGAGTCAGATCCGCTCGGGCACGACGCCGAGGGCCTCGAGCGCCTGCATGGCCGCCTCCTGCTCGGCGGCCTTCTTCGTCGAGCCGCGCCCGATCCCGAGCTGCACGCCGGCCACGTGCGCGGCGCAGACGAAGCGCCGGTCGTGCGGCGGACCCTCGACGTCGAGCACCGTGTAGTGCACCTGCTTGCCCGAGCGGGCGAGCGCTTCCTGCAGCTCGGTCTTGTAGTCGACGTGGCTCGAGCGCGCGTACTCGATCTTCTCCGAGAAGGCGGCCACGATCGCGGGCTCGATCCGCTCGAAGCCGAGCTCGAGGTAGAGCGCGGCGATCGCCGCCTCCAGCACCGCGGCGAGGACGTTGCGGCTGCGGGAGATCCGCTGCAGCTCGTCCGCGGGCACGCCGTCCCCTGCGTGCTCGAGCAGGCGCTCCCCGAGACCCAGCTCCCTGGCCACCGCGGCACAGCTCTGCCGGGAGACGACGTGCGCGCGGATCTTGGCGAGCCGCCCCTCCGAGGCCTCCGGGAAGCGGTCGAACACGGCCCGCGCGATCGCGAGCTCGAGCACACTGTCGCCGAGGAACTCGAGGCGCTCGTACGACTCCCCGCGGGCATCCGCCCAGGAGGCGTGGGTGAAGACCTGCTCCTGCCGGGCCGGGGGCAGCTCGGCGATCAGCCGGCCGAGCGACTCGGGCCCGTCCTCGGTTCGGCTACCCGTGGTGCGCGATGACGTAGTCGATCGCCTTGCCGACGGTGGTCAGCTCGCGGGCGTCCTCGTCCGGGATCTTGAGCCCGAACTGGTCCTCCAGGTCCATGACGACCTCGACGAGGTCGAGCGAGTCCGCACCCAGGTCCTCCTCGAACGACGCGTCTTCCGTGATCTCGCTCTCGTCGATGCCGAGCTTCTCGCTCAGCGCGCTCTTGATCTGCTCGAGAATCTCCTCACGCGAGTGTGCCACCTCGGAACCTCACCTTTCAGCCGTCGGGGACGTGGTGGGCGATGCTAACACGCTCCGCGCCAAGCGTTCCTCGAGGCGCGTCACCACTTGGTGCTCGACGCCGCGCGCCGCGAGCCGGACGGCGTTGGCGATCGCGACGCGTGAGCTCGAGCCGTGGGCGATGACGACGAGCCCGCGCAGGCCGAGCAGGTACGCGCCTCCGTACGTCTCCGGATCGAGCCGCTCGCGGACGCGCTGCGCGGCCGGCCGGATCAGGAGGCCGCCCAGGCGGCCGCGCAGCGACGAGCGCAGCTCGGCGCGCAGGGAGTCGAGCAGGGTCCGGATCGTGCCCTCGAGCGCCTTCAGGGCGACGTTCCCGGTGAAGCCGTCGGTGACCACGACGTCCACCTCGCCCTCGAGCAGGCCCCGGCTCTCGACGTTGCCCCGGAAGCGGAGGCCGCTCGCCCGCAGCAGCGTCCCAGCCCCGAGCGCGAGCTGGTTGCCCTTCTCGTCTTCCTCCCCGATGGAGAGGAGCCCCACCTCCGGCTCGGCGACGCCGAGGATCTCCTCCGCGAAGACGGCGCCCATGTGCGCGAACTGGAGCAGGTGCTCGGGGCGCGCGTCGGCGTTCGCGCCGGCGTCGATGAGCACGCTCGGGCCGCGGCGGGCGGGGATGACGACCGCGATCCCGGGCCGGAGCACGCCCGGCAGGCGGCGCAGGTGGAGGAGCGAGGCGGCCAGCATGGCTCCGGTCGAGCCGGCCGACACGGCCGCGTCGGCCTCGCCCTCGGCGACGGCGCGCACCGCCCGCACGAGCGAGGAGCCGGGCTTCGCCCGCACCGCCTCGACCGGAGGCTCGTCCATCGCGATCGCCTCGTCGGCCTCGATCAGGCGCAGGCCGCCCGCGTCCAGCTCCGGCGGCCCGACGAGCACGGGCTCGAGGCCCTCGCCCGCCGCGGCGAGCGCGCCTGCGACGATCTCGGCCGGAGCGCGGTCGCCCCCCAGGGCGTCCACCGCGACTCGGACGGTCATCGCTCGCCCGGTGCGCGCTAGGGAGCCTGGATCCGCAGCGGATCGACGTCCCGCCCGCGGTACGTCTTGCAGGTCGGGCACATGCGGTGCGGCTGCTTCGGCTGCCGGCAGGTCGGGCAGACCTGCAGGCGCGGGACGGTGATCCCGTGGTTCGCGCGGCGCTTGTCGCGCCGCGACCTCGACGTCTTCCGCTTGGGGACGGCCATGAGCGGCTGCGGAGTATAGCGGCAGCTAGAGCGCGTCCCGCAGCGCCTCGAGCGCCGCCCAGCGCGGATCGGCCTCCAGCTCGACGTGGTCGTGCGGCTCGACGTTCAGGTCGCGGCCGCAGACGGAGCAGAGCCCCGCGCAGTCGGGACGGCAGAGGATCTGCGCCGGCAGCGCGAGGGCGACCGCATCCCGTACCCACGTCCCCAGCGCAAGCTGCTCCTCGGCCACGTACTCCGAGCGCAGCTCGTCGGCCGGCGGCGCCGCCGGGTCGTGCAGCTCCCGGACGGACGCACGCACCTCGACCTCGGCGTGCCCGAGGCAGCGCATGCAGGGCCCGGAGAGACGCGCGGCGAGCTGTAGGTCGAGCACGGTCGCGCCCGAGGCCCGTGCGATCCGAAGCTCGACCGAGACCGGCGAGGGGCGAGCCTCGTAGCGCTGCCCCCCGAAGACGAAGGGCTCCAGCTCGACCTCGACCGCCTGGGTCCAGGTGTCGCCGGGCCGGAGACGGAGCCGGCCGAGGTCGATGGTGCCGAGCGCGAGCGGCATGGGCGAAGCGTAGCGCCGCCGTTCCTCCGAGCCGGGCCTCCCTATTAGCAGAACTCGCCATTTGCTAGTGTTTGATCATGGAAGCTGATCGCTGGCTCGGCCTCGACCTGCGCCACCTCGTCGCCTTGAAGACGATCGCGGACGAGGGCTCCTTCGGGCGCGCGGCGGAGCGGCTCGGCTACACGCAGTCCGCCGTCTCCCAGCAGATCGCCGCCCTGGAGCGGATCGTCGGCCTGCGCCTGATCGAGCGGCCGGGCGGCCCGCGGCCGATCTCGCTGACCGAGGCGGGGCGGATCCTGCTCCGCCACGCCGAGGCGATCCAGGCCCGGCTGCTCGCGGCAAAGGCGGACATGAAGGCGCTCGAGGCGGGCGACGCCGGCCGCCTGCGGGTGGGCACCTTTCAGAGCGTCGGCACGCGCATCCTGCCGACGCTGCTGCGCCGCTTCTCGGAGGCCCATCCGGGCGTCGAGATCGTGCTGCGGGAGTCCTCGGACGAGGCCGAGCTGCTCGCGCTCGTCGAGCGCGGCGACCTCGACCTCACCTTCTGGACGCTGCCCGTGCCCGCGGGCCCCTACGAGTCGGTCGAGCTGCTGCGCGACCCC
>DATMAP010000082.1:0-9298 GCA_035559835.1 Gaiellaceae bacterium | reverse complement strand
GCCCGCCGGCACGAGGTCGGGACGGCGGGTGACGGCGGCGAGGCGGATCCCTGCCTCCGGGGCGAGGGAGCCGAGCTCGCGGAGCAGGTTCAGCGCGTAGGTCTCGTCCCCCGTGCGCCGGCGGCCGAGCACGTCCGCGTCGAAGACGACGAGCCGGCTCATGCGAGCTCCCGCCAGAGCGCCTCGACGGCGTCCGCGGCGCGGTCCCAGGTCAGCTCCCGCGCGCGGGCGAGCCCGCGGGAGACGAGCTCGTCGCGGCGCCGCACGGCCTCGGCGATGCCGGCCGCGAGCGAGGCCGCATCGAGGGGGTCGGCCAGCACCGCGGCGCCGGCCGCGACCTCCTCCATCGCCGTCCCGCGGGAGGTGACGACGGGCGTCCCGCACGCCATCGCCTCCAGCACCGGCAGCCCGAACCCCTCGTACAGCGACGGGTAGAGCAGGCAGCGGGCGCCGCGGTAGAGCGCCGCGAGCCGCGAGTCCGGAACCTCGCCCAGCCAGCCCGGGACGTCCACGCCGCCCCACCCGCGCGCGCCCACGACGCGCAGCTCGGCGCCCGCGAGCCGGGCGGCCTCGACCGCGCGGTGGAGGTTCTTGCGCGGCTCGAGGGTGGCCACGGCGAGGACGTAGTCACCCTCCTCGGCGGGCCCGTCGGGCGTGAAGGCGGGATCGACCCCGTTTCGGACGACCCGGATCCGCGCGGCCGGGACGCCGGCCAACGCCTCCACCTCGGCCTTCGTGAACTCGGAGACCGCGACCACGGCGTCGGCCGCGCGCAGGACGCGGCGCAGCCCGGCCCTTCCGTACAGGCGGTGCCAGCGCGGGAAGGCCTCCGGCGTGCGCAGGATGGCGAGGTCGTGCACGGTCAGCACGACCGGCACGCGCGCCCGCGGCGGGCCGCGGAAGGTCGGGCAGTGGAGGAGGTCGCTCCCGCGCGCGCGGCGGGGGAGGCCGAGCGGGTACCAGAACGCGTCGCGGACGACGCTCGCCGCGCGTCCGGGGCCGCCGAAGGAGACGAGCCCGAGCTCGAGCCCGGGCCGGTCGCGGAGCGCGGCGAGGAGGCCGCGCACGTGCCGGGCGGTGCCGGCGCGCGTCTGCACGAGCGGCGAGGTGTCGAAGGCGACCCTCACGTCGCAGCCCCCAGCCTCCGCGCGACCCACGCCAGCGCCGCTCTCGGCTCGGGGTAGGCGAGCAGCCGCTGCGCGCCGGCCGCGGAGCACCAGCGGTACTCGACGTGCTCCTCGTTCAGCACCGGCTCCCAGCCGGCCGGAGCCTGGGCCGAGAAGGGATGGAGCCGGATCGGGCCCCGGGGCGCCTCGTAGCCGAGCCGGAGCGGAATCGGCCGGAGCTCCACCGAGCGGAGGGGCCCGGCCTCCTCGGCCAGCTCCCGGGCGGCCGCCTCCTCGGGCGTCTCCCCCTGCTCGACGCCACCCGCGACCAGGTGCCAGTACCCGCCGCGCTCGGGCACGCGGAGGAGGACGAGGAACTCCGGCCCGGGACGGTGCACGACGATCAGCACCTCCTCCAGGCCTCTCGGCGCCCGGCTCACCGCGTCCACCCGCCCGCCTCCCGGTAGCCGGCGAGGAAGGCCTCGCCGACCGCCCGCCAGGTGAACGTGCGCGCATGCTCGCGCCCGGCCGCGGCCAGGCGCTCCCGCTCGGCGAGCGCGCGCTCGACCGCGGCCGCGAGCGCGGCGGGATCCTCGGGATCGGCCCGCAGCGCCGCCTGCCCGCTCGCCTCGTCCAGGGACGGGTGGGCCGACGCGACCACGGGGGCGCCGCACGCCATCGCCTCCAGGATCGGCATCCCGAAGCCCTCGAACCGGGACGGGTAGACGACCACGGCCGCCCCCCGGTAGAGCCGCGCGAGCTCCTCGTCGGAGACGTAGCCGAGGCGGCGGATGCGCGGGCCCTCGAGCGCGGGCTGCTCTCCCCAGCCCTCGGCGCCGGCCACGGCGAGGAGGAGGTCGCCTCCGAGCAGCCGGTGCGCCTCGACGAGGGCCTGCAGGTTCTTGCGCGGCTCGAGCGTGGCCACGGTGAGCACGTACGGCGCCCCGAGATCGGCCGCGGGCCCGTCCGGCCGGAACACGGCCTTGGGCGCCGGTCGCGCGACGCGGACGCGCTCGGCGGGCACGCCCAGCGTCTCCGTCACGTCGCGCGCGGTGAACGCGGAGTTGCAGAAGACGACGTCGCAGGTGGCGGCCGCGTTCCGGTACTTGCGCGTGTGCATCGCCCGGGTCCGCGGCGTGACCCACTCCGGGAAGTGGAGCGGGACGAGATCGTGGATGGTCGTCGCCCGCACGCCCGCCCGCTGCGGCGGGTACATCCAGTCCGAGAAGTGGAGGACGTCGAAGCGGCCGAGCAGGCGCTCCGCGGCAGGCCGGCCGGCCATGCTCCACGCCGTGCGCAGCGCGTGCGAGTACGGCAGCCGCCAGGTCCGCAGCTCGACCTCGATCCCCTCGAGCGCGGCCCTGATGCGCGCGGGGCCGCGCAGGCTGGTCGGGGCGAAGGCGACGATCTCGTGCTCGCCACCGGCCGCCTCGGCGAGCCCCGCCAGCGAGCCTCGGAGGTAGTTCCCGATCCCGAGCAGGGGATGGGAGAGCGGGCTGACGTCGAAGGCGATCCTCACGGGCGTCGCTCGTAGAGGAAACGCTCGAAGTGGGCGCCGAGCACGCGCGGGTCCGGGTTCGCTCCCGCGGTCACCTCGGCCGGGACGGCCGTCGGCGCGACCCGGAAGAGGACGCGGCAGTCGCCGCTCGCCGGCTCGGGCCGGACGGGAACGCGCAGCCGCGTCCGCCCCTGCACGCGCAAACGGACGCGCGCGACGACGCGTCCCGACACGCGCGCGACCACGGTCTGCGGCTCCAGGAAGAGCCCGGGATCGCTGGAGAGCCGGACGGTGAGGGTGCCCGGGGCGCAGCGGCGGCGGAGGTAGGTCACCTCCGGCCCCGACCAGGTGTCGTTCGGGTAGAGGCCGTCGATGCGCAGCGCCGAGACGAGGGGCGGAGAGATCCGCCAGAGCACGATCCCCCATCCCCGGTCGCGCGCGAGCGGCGTGCCGGCGGGCTCGAAGGAGGAGTCGGCGAGCAGGTAGCGGTCGGTCACGGGGCTCCCGTCGGGAAGGGTGACGGCTCCCGTGCCGGGGTCGATCGCGACCCGCGTCTCCGGCAGCCCGCCGGGGGTCGGCGCGGCCACGTAGTAGACCGGCCCGACCGTGCGGTTGAAGAACTCGTTCTGGTTCACGGTCAGGCGGTCGGTGCGCCCCGTCCAGAGGAAGGCGGCCTCGGCCCCGGCGGGCAGCGCGCGGTCGACCCAGTCGCGCTCGGCCGTGCGGATGCCCTGGAAGAGCGAGCCGCGCGAGAAGCGCTCGAACCCGTGCTTGCCCCACCAGACCGGCTTGTGCGCCGCCCCCCAGAGCCCGAGCAGGAGCAGGGGGAGCAGGACCGCGTACCGCCTCGGCACGGCCAGGAACGCGAGCGCGAGGCAGGCCGCCAGCGCGAGCGCGGCCGGCTCGATCCAGCCGTCCCCGATCCGGTCCCGGAGCGACCAGAAGGGGAGCAGCATGAGCGTGTCGGTGATCGCCGAGGTGGTCAGGAAGCGGTCGAAGGGGAGCGCGAGCACGAGCAAGGCGGAGGCGGCGGCCGCGACGCCGGCCAGCGCCCGCGGGCGCGGGGCGCCGCGCTCGACCCAGGCCAGGAGCGCGATGGCGAAGAGCGGGGCGAGGTAGAAGAGGTTCCGCTCCTCGATCCGGCCCGAGAAGCGCGAGGCGAAGATGGCGACCACGGGGACGAGCGCGGCGGTCAGCGCGAGGGTCGCGGCCAGGAAGGCCGAGAGCCGGGGCTCGGCGAGCGCCCGCGCCCGCCCGGCGAGAACGATCGTCGCCGCGACGGGGAGCACGAGCAGGTAGAGGTCGAGCTCGGCGAGGTGCCAGACGAGGTAGCGCAGCGCCTCCCCCGCCTCGTAGCTCGCCTCCCCCGCCGGCGCGTACGCGCCCAGCAGGTCGCGGGGAGACCTGCCCGCGGCGAGCAGCGCGAGCCCGCCGGCGAGGCCCAGGCCGATGAGAGCGCCGTAGAGGACGCGGAAGCGCACCAGCGTCCGGCGCAGCCCATCCGGCCCGAGCAGGCCGAGCAGCGCCGGCGCGAGGAGGACGGCGGGAACGAGGGCGACGGCCTGCACGCGCGTCGCGAAGGCGAGGGCGACGAGCGCGACGAGCAGCGCGATGCGACCGGCGGCCGGTCGCTCGAGCACGAGCACGAGCTGGAAGGCGACGAGCAGGAAGAGCGGGTAGAAGAGGTTCTCGGTCATGACCGTGCCCGTGTAGGCAAGCGACGGGAGCGCAACCGCGAGCAGCGCCGCGAGGAGCGCGAGCCCCGGGCGCACGACCCGGCGGGCGAGCGCGTAGGCAGGCAGCGCGGCCAGCGACATGACCACCGCGTTCAGCACCTTCACGGCGGCGTAGGCGTCGACCAGGTTGTCGAAGAGCGCGTACACCGGGCTCAGGAGCAGGGGGTAGACGACGCTGTACCCGGGATCCGGCTCGCCGCGCAGGAGCGGGCGTCCCGTATCGGCGAGCCCGCGCGCGATCTCGGACCAGATGACCTCGTCGACCATCACGAAGGGCGCCACGATCCCGCGCCCCATCAGCGCCCGCGCGAACGCGGAGGCGGTGACGATCGCGGCGAGCCAGGCCCAGACGGGGACCCGGCGCGCGCTAGCGGCCAAGCTCGACCTCGGCCAGGCGCCGAGCGATCTCCCCCGCCTCGTCCGAGCCCGCGGAGATCCCGACCTCTGCCGCCGCCCGGCTCACCTCTGCGAGCACGGCGTCGGCGACCGCGCCGCCCCCGGCCGCCTCCTCGAGCGCGGCCGCGTACAGCTCCGCCACCCGCCCCAGCTCGTGCTCGCGGCGCGCCAGCTCCGCTGCCTCCCGCCCCATCGCGGCGCGCGCCTCGGCGCTCGTCAGCAGCAGCTCGAGCGCGGCCGCGAGCACGTCCACCTCGTGCTCGTCCACCGGGACCTTGAGGGCGACCGCATCCGGCAGCTCCGAGAACCAGCCCACGTCGCTGACCACGAGCGGCTTGCCGAGGCTGAGCGAGCGGATCGCGCTCCCGGAGGTCTCGCCCATGGTCGGGTGGCGGAGGTTCACGGACACGTCCACGCCGGCGAGCAGCCGCCACAGCCGCTCCTCGTCCACCCACCCCTCGCGGACGAGACCCTCGCCGCCCAGGCCGTGGCGCTGGAGCCGGCGCTCGAGGTCGAAGCCGGGCGAGGTGGGGCCGACGAGGAGGAGGGTCGCCTCCGGGACCCGCGCGCGCACGCGGGCGAAGGCGGCGAGCAGCTCGGGAACGCGCTTGCTCGCGTTGACGACCCCGATGCAGCCCGCGACCGGCCCTGCGGCGACGCGCTCGGGCTCGACCGGCGGCACCGGCCAGGCCGGGTGAGGGACGACCCAGATCGGACGTTCGTAGCCGGCGGCGCGGGCGAGGTCGCGCACGGTGCGCGAGTGGACGATCAGCCCGGTCGCGTGCTCGAGCACGAACCAGGCGAGCGGGAAGTCGGCGGGACGCGACTCCCACAGGGGCGGGATGCGCTTGTCGAGGACACCGTGCGCCAGCAGGCGCCCGACCACGCCGTGCTCGCGCTCCATCGCGTCCAGGTAGCCGTGGCCGTCGCGGCGGCCGATCGTCATCCCGGCGACGAGGTGGTGGAGGACGAAGTCGTGGAGGACGACGACGCCGGGCCGGCGGCGCAGCGCATCCACGATCCAGGCATGGGCGTCCGGGTTGTTGCCGACGTGGTAGAGGGCGACGTCGGTCCCGCGGGGGATGCGCCGGCGGCCCCGGCGCACCACGGCCACGTCGAGCCGCTCGCGGAGCGCAGGCAGGAGGAGCGCGCTGTAGTCGGCGACGCCCGTCCGCTCGGGCGGCAGCGGCGAGTAGTAGGCGACCTTCACCGGGCCCTCATCCGAGCAGCCGCGCGAGCGCGCGGTCCCAGGTGATCTCGCGGGCGATGTCTCTCCCCGCCCGCCCGTAGGAGGCGGCGGCGTCGCGATGCTCCCGCAGCCAGCCGGCGGCGCGCGCGATCGCCGCCGCTTCGGGCGGGACGACGAGCCCGGTGCTGCCATCGGCGACCACCTCGAGCGGGCCTCCCGCATCCGTCGTGGTCAGGACGGGCTTCTCCGAGAGGAAGGCCTCGAGCGGGACCATGCCGTAGTCCTCGTCCACGGGCGCGTAGTAGACCGCGAGACAGCGGGCGTAGAGGTCGGCGAGCTCCTCCTCCGAGACCCGGCCGGCGAAGCGCGCGCGCCCGTCCAGGCCCCGCTCTCGCGCGAGCCGCTCGAGGCGCTCGCGGTCGGGACCCTCGCCGGCGATGACCACCTCCAGCGACGGGTCGAGCGCCGCCGCCTCGAGCAGGAGGTCGATCCGCTTCGCCCGGTCGAGGCGATTGACGGAGAGGACGAAGTCGCCGTAGCCCTGGCAGCGGAAGGGGAGCTCCTGCGGCGGGTGCGGGAGCACCTCCGCCTCGAGGCCGGTGGAGGCCTGCAGGCGCCGGGCCACGTTCCCGGAGATGGCGAACAGCCGCGTCGCCTCCCCGAGCGCAACCCGGTCGAGCGCCTGCACCTTGCGCCGCAGCGCCCGCTCCTCCGGCGACTCGCCGAACTGGCCCAGCTCGGTCCGGTCGAGCTCGTATGCCTGGCGGAACTGGTGCACGAGCCAGACGCGCTTGTCGGGGTGGCGGACGAGGTAGGAGGGGAACTTCGTCGCCACGACCACGTCGATCGAGCGGCCGTCCGCCTCCTCCAGGTCGAGCAGGCGCCAGAGGAAGGCCTGCGTGAGGACACGCGCCCCCGGGTACCACTTGAAGGGCACGGTGACGAGGTCGGCCTCGTGCCCGCGGGCGCGCAGCTCCTCCACGAGCCGGTCGGCGAAGATCTCCACACCGCCGCGGGCGAACGGCACCTGCGGCCTGAGGACGGCGATCCGCATCAGCGCCGCGCTCGGAGCTCGTCGAGCTCGGCCCGGAGCCGGTCGACCTGCTCCTGCAGGTCGTCGATCAGGCGTAGCGCGGCGGCGTTGAACGAGCGCTGGTCGTAGGCGAGCGGCTCCACGTACCAGCGCATGAGCTTCCGCAGCACGGCCTTCACCGGCGTGCCGAGCCCGCCGCGCAGGCCGGGGCGCAGGCGGAGCGAGCGGTCGGCGGAGACGGGCCACAGCCGCTCGGCCTCCGCGCGGGCCGCGCGCCGCTCGTCCGGGCTCCCCGGCGCCGCCCCCGGATCGGAGCCGGAGCGCCGCACCTCCTCCTTGAGCTGCTCGAAGAGCTCCTCGACGCTCTTGGAAAGCCCTGCAGATCCCGCATTTTCGCTGCCGCCGGCGGGCATCCGGCCATTCTAGCCCGGCGGTAGGATCGGCCCGGTGCGCGTCGGGATCTCCCTGCTCACGCTCAGCCCGGCGGACTCCGGTGGCTCGGAGGTGTATGCGCGGGGGCTCGTCCGTGCCCTGGCCGCAGAGGGGAGCCACGAGTACGCCGTCTTCGTCCCGACCCGCTCCCAGGACGCCGCGGACGGCCTGCCCGCAGTGGCGGTGCGGGAGCTCCCGGTCGCGCGCCGGGGACCACCGCGGATTCCCGCCCTCGCCCTCGCCGCGCTCGGCTCGCGTTCGTTGCGCGCCCGGCTGCGGACGCTCGACCTTCTCCACTACGCGCTCACCGTCCCGCTCCCCCGTGCGCCCGTTCCCACCGCGGTCACGCTGCACGACCTGCAGCACCGCGACCTCCCGAGCTTCTTCGGGCGGGGGCGGCGCGCGTTCCGCCGCCTCGCCTACGACCGGGCGGCGCGGGAGGCGGCGGCCGTGATCGTGCCCACCGCGTTCGTCCGCGCGCGCGCGCTCGATCTGCTCGGGCTCGACCCGGCGCGCGTGCACATCGTGCCGCTCGCGGTCGATCGGGCGCTCTTCCGGCCCGGCGAGGAGCAGCGGGAGCCGTTCCTGCTCTACCCTGCGCGCCCCTGGCCGCACAAGAACCACGCCCGCCTGCTGGCAGCGTTCACGCTCCTGCGGCGCGAGCACCCCGAGCTGCGCCTCGTCCTCACGGGTGTCGGCCTGGAGCGGCTAGGCCCGCTCCCGGAGGGGGTGGAGCGTCGCGGCGCCGTCTCCCCGGACGAGCTTGCCTCCCTCTACCGGCGGGCAGCGTGTCTCGTCTTCCCCAGCCTGTACGAGGGCTTCGGGCTGCCGCCGCTCGAGGCGATGGCCTGCGGCTGCCCGGTGGCCGCGGCGAACACGGCGGCGATCCCGGAGGTGTGCGGGGACGCGGCCGTGCTCTTCGACCCCAACGACCCGGCGGCCATCGCCGCCGGCGTCCTCGAGGCGGTCGGACGGGCGAGCGAGCTGCACGAGCGCGGCCTCGCCCGCGCCGCCCGGTTCACCTGGAGCGCCGCCGCGCGCAGCCACGACGCCGCATACGAGTCCGCGCTCAGCGGAGCGCGCGCAGGTACCCCCACGACGACCTGAGCCCGCTCGGGCGCAGCGCGGCCAGGAGGACGGCGTACACGAGCACCCCCGCCGGCGCCGCGGCGACGGGAGGGAGGAGGAGCGCAGGCGGGAGGAAGGCGGTTGCCGCGAGCAGCCCCACGGTGAGGGCGGCGCGCGCCAGCCCGCGCTCGACGGCGTCGAGCGCGCCCAGCTCGCGGAGCAGGAAGGCGAGGACGAAGCCGGTCGAGGCCGTGAGCGCGAGCGCGAGCCCGTCCAGGCCGGCGAGGGCGGCAGCGGCCCAGGCGAGCGGCACCTGCAACGTGAGCGCCGCCAGGCCGATCGCGGGCAGCAGCCGCGTCCGGCCCGCGACGAAGGCGAGCGGGAAGGCGACGTTGACGCCCGCGGAGACGACCATCCACGGGCTGAGAACGACGACCAGCCGGCCGACCTCCTCGCCCACCTCGTCGCCGTACGCGCTCCCGAGGATCGCCTCCACGAGTTGCGCGCCGACGAGCGCGAAAGCCCCCGCGGCAGCGGCGATCAGTGCCAGTGCGACCCAGGCCGCCGAGGAGACGTGGCGGGAGGCGAGAGCGGGATCGGGCCCGGCGCGGGCGAGCGGGACGGAGGTGACCAGCCCGAGCGAGAAGGCCGTGATGGTGACGAAGCCGGCCGCGGCCAGGTACGCGTACCCGAAGCTCGTCACCGCACCGGGCTCCAGCCCTCCGGCGAAGGGGAGGCAGACGACGTAGAGGAGCTGGAGCGCGATCGGGAGCGCGGCCGCAGCCGCGAATCCGCGCAGGCGCACGGGCAGCGGCGGTCCGGCCGGCCGCACCGCGGCCG
>DATMAP010000081.1:0-4701 GCA_035559835.1 Gaiellaceae bacterium | reverse complement strand
GCTCCTGGGCGGCGAGGCCGTCCTCTACGTGGAGCGGGGCGGCCGCTCGCTCGTCCCGCTGCGCGAGCCCGATCCCGCCTGGCTGCGCCCGGCCTTGGCGGCGCTCGTCGCCCACGTCCGGGCCGGAGGCGCGAAGCGCCTCGCGGTGGAGCGCTTCGACGGCGAGCCCGTCGTCGAGGCGGGCGTCCTCGAGCTGCTCGTGGAGGCAGGGTTCCTGGCCGGCCCGCGCCGGGCCGTCCTCCGCCCCTGAAACGAGCCGGGGCGCCGCGCGGCGCCCCGGGCAGGGAGCGGCTACGCGGGCTGGCTGCGAGCGCGGCGCAGCGCCCAGTACGCGAGCCCGGTCGCGACCCCGAAGAGCGTGAATGCGAGAATCCACGTCCAGTTCGGGGCGACGAAGTCGCCTCGTGCCGCCGTCTCCCGGAAGGGAGCGCCGTCGCGAGCGATCGGGAGGATCGCGTACCAGAAGAGCAGCCAGCTGTAGAAGCTGAGCATCAGGCCGCCGACGAGCGTCTCCGGCAACGTCCGCAGCCGCGCCTCCAGGAAGGCGAACGCCATCCCGTGGAGCGCGAAGTAGACGAGCAGGAACGCGGCGCCGATCACGATCGGCCACCAGCGGTACTCGTTCTGCGCGAAGTGCTCGAGCCCGAAGAGCCAGGCGGTTGCAGCCGCCGGCAGCTCGAGCGCGGCGTGGGCGTCGTGCGCCCAGTCGTAGACGACGAGCGGGACCGCGAGTACCGCAGCCCCGACCGCGCCTGCGAGGAAGCCGAGGGGGAGCACCCGCTCGGCCTCCGTCACGCTCGGCTCCACTACGCGCAGATGCGGCATGTGCTCGCGCAGCCAGTGCTCTGCACGAGCCTCCATCGTTCACCTCCTTCTCCTGCTTCGTTGAAAGAGCCGAACACTTCAATGATAGCGCTTTTCCCTGCTCAGCGCGATTTTTTTCACCGCGTTCCCCGGTGGGGACGGGTCGGGCGGAGGACTCCGGCCGCCGGCCGCGTACCCGGAGCGCGTGGCCGTGCGAGCACCTCACCTGTACCCGCTCGTCCGCGGCTTCGTGCTCGGCTCGTTCGTCGTCCTCGGGCGTGAGCTGGAGGAGGGGGCCGAGCTTCGCTTCGCCTTCGAGGAGCACGTCCAGCGCGACGGCCCGACCCTCTACGAGCTGAAGCCGCTCGTGCGGGCCTTCATCGAGGAGCGCGAGGCGCTCCTGCGCGCTCGCGAGGACGCGCGCCTCGCGGTCGAGGAGCTCCGCCGCGAGCCGGCCGCGACCATCTTCGCGCACGCCCACGCGGGGGCTCGCGCGAGCGAGGAGGAGGCGCTCTTCCGGACCGTGCTCCTGTCCGCGCTCGTAGCCACCGCCGAGGCCTGCGGCGGCTTCGACTGGGACGACGAGGCGTTCGAGCGCGCCTACGCGCGGCTCGAGTCCTCGCTCTTCGGGGCCCGCCGGCGGTACGTGGCGCTCGCCCCCCTGACCGGCCTCTCGCTCTCCCGGACGGCGGAGCTGAGCCCAGGCCTGATCGTTCGCCTCGCACGCGCCGGCGAGCTGGCGGGGCACTGGCCGGAGACGCGGGGGCTGCTCCCGACCGGGTTCGCCCGCGAGCCCGACCGCGCCTGCGTGCTCGAGCTGCGGCGAGACCTGGAGGCCGGCGAGGAGCCGCCGGATGCGCCCGCCGAGGTGGCCGATGCGGTCAGCGCGATCCGGCTCACGACCGCGGCTGCGCTCGCGGCCGGACCGGTGCTCTTCGAGACCCTCGACGGGGTGCCCTTCGGGATCCGGCCGGTGCTCCCGATCGCGGCCACCCAGCCGCCGGGCGAGCCCTCGCGGCTGGACGCGTTCCGGGCGCCCATCGCCGCCGAGGTCATGGCTGCGCTCCCCGACGCGGACGGCGATCCCGAGCTGGCCGAGGCGCTCGATCGCTGGGAGCTCGCTCTCTTCCAGAACGAGCCCTTCCGCTCCGAGCACCTGCGCGCGGCTCTGCGTGCGCTCCTGGGCGAGACCTGGGAGCTGCGGGCCGCCGTGCTGCTCGCCGAGGAGCGGAGGGCGCGGGAGGAGCTGCACGCGCACCTCGTCCGCTTCGGGGCGGGTGGGGAGGCGGGGCCGCCCGCGGCGGACGCGGTCCGCCGGGCGCTCGTGGCCGTGCTGCGTGCGCGAGACCGCGCCGGGCTCGTCCGCGAGCTCGACCGCGAGCTGCTCGGGCTCCCACCGGCCTCCGTCGCGCGCGCACAGGCCGTCTGACCCGTCTGGCGCAGACTCGGCCCGAAGGCGTTACCCATCTGCGAGCCGCGCCGGGCTACGGTCGCCGTATGCCGGAGCAGGCGCGGGAAGCGGCGGCGGTGCTCGAGCGGCTCGAACGGATCGAGGAGCTGACACGGGCGCGAGCCGAGCCAGCGGCGCTGCTTCGCGAGCTGCGGGCGCTCCTGGGAGAGGCCGAAGCCTGGGTGGGCGTGGAAGGAGGTGAGGCCGCACGCGACGCCGTCGCCGGGCTGCGGCAGGCGCTGGCGCGTGACATGATCGCCGTGTGATCTTCCCCTTGCAGGAGTTTCGGGCGGAGGCTGGAAGGTGACGCGGTCATGGGCCTCTCTCGCCTGCTGCCGCGCTTCCCGTCGGCCCAGCCCGTCGTGGCCGAGCCCGATCTTCCGGCGGGCGGAGCAGAGCCTGCCGCGACCTCGAGCGAGGCGCCACGGCTGCGTGCCCTGCCCGGGCCCGTCGCCCGCGTCGCACCCGAGGCCCGCGTGATGGCGAAGGTGATCGCCTTCGCCAACCAGAAGGGCGGCGTCGCGAAGACGACGACCACCCTCAACCTCGGGGTCGCGCTGCACGAGCTGGGGCACGAGGTCCTGCTCGTCGACCTCGACCCGCAGGGCAACCTGACCATGAGCCAGGGCATGAACCCGGACGCGATCGAGCGCTCGATGTTCGACGTGCTCGTGCACCGGGTGCCGATCTCCGACGTCATCCACCGGGTCGAGGTCGACCTCGCGGTCGCCTCGATCGATCTGGCCGGAGCCGAGCTGGCGCTCTCCGCGCTGATCGGCCGGGAGCGGGCGCTCGAGAAGGCGCTGGTCGAGGTGCGCGACCGCTACGACTTCATCCTCCTGGACACCCCGCCCTCGCTCGGCCTGCTGACGATCAACGCGTTCGTGGCGGCGAACAGCGTCATCGTCCCCGTCCAGTGCGAGTACCTCTCGCTGCGCGGCCTCGTCCAGCTCGAGAACACGCTGGCGATGGTGCGCGAGAACCTCAACCCCGAGGTACGGGTCGAGGGCATCGTCCCGACGATGTACGACGGGCGGACGCTGCACGCGCGCGAAGCGATCGAGATCCTGGAGGAGCACTTCGGCGACCTCGTCTTCCGGACGCGCATCCGCAAGACGGTGCGCTACGCCGAGGCGCCGGTGAAGGGCAGCTCCGTGCTCCGCTACGACCCGGCCGGCCCGGCGGCCCAGGCCTACCGCGACTTGGCGAAGGAGGTGCTCGATGGCGCGCAAGCGCGCGAGCATGCGTGACGAGGGCCCGCTCGCCGAGCTCTTCCGCAGGACCGAGGCCGCGCAGCGCACCCAGGAGGCGTCCGCCGAGCAGGAGCCGGCGAAGGCTGCGCCCGAGCCCGACCGCGAACGGCGGGAGCGGCTCGCGCTCGGAGGTCTCGCCCGCGGGGACGTCGCCCGCCGGGGCGGGCGCCTCCTGCGCCCCCTGCTGGGAACGCTGCGCCGCCTCCGTCCGCTTGAAGAGCTCCGCGAGCGGGCCCTCACGCATGCTCGCGCGCTTTCGCGCCATCGAGCACCTCCTTCGCCAGGTCGCGGTAGGCCTGGGCGGCCGGCCCGGACGGGTCGTAGCGGAGGACCGAGCTGCCCTTCACGGGCGCCTCCGCGTAGCGCACGGTCTTGCGGATGCGGGTCTGGAAGACGAGGTCGCCGAAGTGCTCCTCCAGGATCTCGATCGCCTCGCGCGCGTGCAGCGTCCGCCCGTCGTACATGGTCGGCACGATGCCCTCCACCCGCACGTGCGGGTTGAGGTTCTCCCGGACCATGGCGAGCGTGTTCTCGAGCTGGACGAGCCCGCGCAGGGAGAGGTACTCGCACTGCACGGGCACGATGACGCTGTCCGCCGCGACGAAGGCGTTGATGGTCAGCAGGCCGAGGGAGGGCGGGGTGTCCACGAGCACGAAGTCGTAGCGGCCGCGCACCTCGACGAGCGCCTTCTCGAGCGCCCGCTCGCGCCCGATGAGCGCGGAGAGGGCGAGCTCCGCGCCGGCCAGGTCGATCGAGGAGACGGCGATGTCGACCTCGACCGTGTGGATCACGTCCGAGATCGGGATCCGGTGCACGAGCACGTCGAACATGGAGCGCTCGATCGCGTCCGGGTTCATGCCCTGGCTCATGGTCAGGTTGCCCTGCGGGTCGAGGTCGACGAGCAGGACGCGGTGCCCCAGCTCCTTGAGCGCCACCCCCAGGTTGAGCGTGGTCGTCGTCTTCGCGACGCCGCCCTTCTGGTTCGCGAGGGCGATCACCTTGGCCACGCGGCCCTCCTCGCTCTCGGGCGGCGGCTCGGGGACGGCGCGCAGGCGCGGGACGGGCGGACGCTCGGGCTCGGGCTCGGGCGGGGCGCCGTCCGCAGGGACGTCCGACGCAGGATCCTCGGCGGGCAGGGCGTCCACCGTCGCCGGCTCGTGCCGGGACCGGGGCAGGAGGCGCGAGAACCCCATG
>DATMAP010000080.1:0-4623 GCA_035559835.1 Gaiellaceae bacterium | reverse complement strand
TGCAAGCGCAGCAATGCGTTCAGCGGAGCCGTACTAATTGCCCGAGGTCTTGACTTGAACACGTTCGATGCCGCTATGGAGTTTTGAGGGTTCGCGCGGTCGCAACTGCGCCGGCTCCTCCACAACTTGGGCGGTCATAGCGGCGGGGATACACCTCTTCCCATTCCGAACAGAGAAGTTAAGCCCGCCAGCGCCGATGGTACTCGGGGCGCAAGCCCCCGGGAGAGTAGGACGCCGCCCACCTTTTCGCGCAGATCCGGAGCCCGCCCAGCGCGGGCTCCGCTCGCGCGGACCCGACTCAGCGGGGGCCCGGCCGGGTGCGAGCGGGGGGCTCCTGCCCGCGCAGGTCGCCGACCGTTCTGCTCCCGTTCCCTTCGGAGCCCAGCTCGCGCAGGCGCCGGAGGCGCTCGGCGAGCGGCGGATGCGTCTTGAACATGCGCGCGATCCCCTCGCTCTCGAAGGGATCGACGGGGTACAGCGCCTCCGTCGCGGGCGAGGCCGCGAACGCGACCAGCTCCGCGGCCCGGTCGAGGCGCATGAGCGCGTCGGCGAGGTCGTGCGCGCCGCCGGTCGAGCGCGCAGCGAGCGCGTCCGCGTCGAGCTCCCGCCGGGGGGAGAGGAGCAGGTGCACGAAGGCGGCGGCGATGGGAGCGAGGATGTAGAGGAGCGCGCGCGAGAGCCAGCCGCCGATCCGGCTCGTCTCCACGAGCGTGGTCGCGAAGAGGACGACGGCGGTCTGCAGGAGGACGTCGCGCCGGCGCACGTGGGCGAGCTCGTGTGCGATCGCGGCCTCCAGCTCCTCCGGCCGCAGCGTCTGCAAGGCGCCTGCGGACACGGCGAGCGCGGCGCTGCGCGGGCCGCGGCCCACGGCGAACAGCCGGGGGAACCCGTCCGGGATCACGTAGAGCTGCGGCGGGCGCAGGCCGAAGCGGACGGAGACCTTGTCCACGGCGGCGCGGTAGCGGGGGTTCTCCGCGAGCGCGTACGGACGCGCTCCGAGCATCCCGAGCAGCGCCCGGTCGCCGTAGCGGTACACAGCGCCGGCCGCGAGCAGGGCGGAGAAGGCGAAGAGGAGCGCCGTGGCCGTCCCGCCGAGGAGCCAGCCGAGGCCAGCGAGCGCGCCGGCGACCAGCGCGACGAGCAGCCACGCCTTGAGCACGTTGAGCGCGGCGGCGCGGCGCGCGGCGGGCGCTCCGGGGAGCCGGGCCTCGTCGCTACGGCTCGCCGGTCTCGTCCTCGGTCAAGCCGCGCGGCGGCCAGTCCGGCTCGGGCGCGTCGCAGCGGCTCGAGCAGTGCAGGGAGGCGACGTTCTGGAGCGGGATGAGGATGTGCCCGTTGAGCTCGACGTGGGGGACGTCTTCGATCGAGCAGTACGCCGTCAAGGTCCCCTCCTGGTACTCGCCGCCGAAGAGGGCGACCTCGACCTGCTCGCCCTTGTACTTGTTCGTGTAGTCCTCCACGGGCTGCGTCAGTCTACTGCCTCGAGGCGGGCATCCCGGCGCTGCGCGAGGGATAGGCTTACCCGCCCGTGGACCTCGGACTCGCAGGGAAGCGTTGCCTCGTCACCGGCTCGACGCGTGGGATCGGGCTCGAGACGGCGAAGGCGCTCGTCGCCGAGGGCGCGCGGGTCGTGACCTGCGGGCGCGGCGCCGAGCCGCCCGGAGTGGGCGAGGCCGCGCACGTCGTCGCCGACCTCGCGCTCGCGGGGGAGCCAGAGCGGGTCGTGGCCGAGGCGGCCGGCGTGCTCGGGGGCCTCGACGTGCTCGTCAACAACGTCGGCGTCGCCCGGCAGGCGCGCTTCGAGGAGGTCGCAGACGACGAGTGGGACGCCTACTGGCAGCTGAACGTGATGAGCTACGTGCGCTCGATCCGGGCCGCGCTGCCGCACCTGCGCAGCGGCGGCGGGGCGATCGTCAACGTCTCCTCCACCGCCGGCAAGCGGCCCTCGACGGGGATGCCGCACTACTCGGTCACGAAGGCCGCCGTGCTCTCGCTCTCGCGGCTCGTCGCCGACCTGTACGCGAAGGAGGGGATCCGCTGCAACGCCGTCACGCCCGGGCCGACGGCCACGGAGGCGTGGCTGGGCGAAGGCGGGCTCGCCGACCAGCAGGGCGACCGCGAGGAAGTGCTCGCGCGGGTCGCCGCGGGCCGGCCGCTCGGCCGGCTCGCCCAGCCCGAGGAGATCGCCGCCGTGATCGTCTTCCTCTGCTCCGAGCGGGCCTCGTACGTGACCGGCGCCGCCTGGAGCGCAGACGGCGGCACCGTGCCGATCATCGTCTGATGCGGTCGCCGCGGGCGACGGGCCTGACGCTGCTGCTCTGCCTCGCCGCGGCGCAGGCGGCGCTCCTCGTCCTCACCCCGGTGCTCGCGCCGATGGCCTCCGACCTCGGCGTCTCGACCGCCGTGGCAGGACAGCTCCGCACCGTCTCGGGGCTCGCCGCCGGGGCCACCGCGCTCCTCATGGGCCTGGTCGCCGCTCGCTTCGGCCTCCGTCGCCTGCTCGGCGCGGGGCTCCTCGTCGTCGCCGCCGGGTCGGCGCTCAGCGCGCTCGCTCCCGACTTCGCGCTGCTCGCTCTCGCGCAGCTCCTGATCGGCGTCGGGATCGGCCTCTCCTACTCGGCGGGGATCGCCGCGGTGGCGGAGTGGAGCGCGCCCGGCGAGCGGTCGCGCGTGCTGGGCATCGCCCTGCTTGGGCCGCCGCTGGCCTGGGTGGTCGGGATGCCCTTGGCCGGTGTGGCGGGCGACGTGAGCTGGCGTCTCGCCTGGATCGTCGCGCCGCTCGTCCTCGCGCTCGCGGCCTTCGCCGCGCTTCGTGGGCAGCCGGGAAGCCCGCCCGCTGCGAGCCGAGCCGACCTCGGCCGGGTTCTGCGCCATCCGGGAGTGCTCCGCTGGTCGCTCGGGGAGCTGCTGGCCTACTCCGGGTGGGCGGGTGCGCTCGTGTTCGTCGGGGCGCTCTTCATCGAGGCCTACGACCTCTCGGTCGCTTCCACGGGTCTCGTGCTCGGCGTCGGAGCGCTCGTCTACCTGCCCGGGAACATGCTCTTCCGGCGGCTCGTGGACGCGCACGAGCGCACGCTGCTCGCCGGGCTCGCGCTCTCCGCCGCGGTCGCCGTCACGGTGCTCGGCGTCAGCCGGCCGACCGTCTGGTTCAGCCTCCTCGTCTTCTCGGTGCTGTCGTTCATCGCGGGAGGCCGCACGCTCGCCGGGAGCTCGAGGGGCCTGTCGCTGGCCCCGGAGCTCCGGCTCGGCGTGACGGGTGTGCGCACGGCGGCGATCCAGCTTGGGTACTTCGTCGGGGCCGCCGTCGGCGGCGCCGCGCTCGCGGTCGGTGGCTACCCGGCGCTCGGGCTCGCGCTCGGCTGCCTCTTCGCCGCCGCGGCCGTCCCGCATCTTCGGGCAGGAGCGACCGACGATCCGTCGGCGCCACTACCCTGAAGGCATGGAGGTCACGGACACTGCGAGCGGGGCGTTCGCGGAGCGGATCCGCGCGCTCGAGGAGAGCCTCTCGCCCTTCGCCGTCCGCTCCTACGAGACACGCGGGCGCGAGCGGCCCGAAGAGCCGTGTGCCGTGCGCACCCCGTTCCAGCGCGACCGCGACCGCATCGTCCACTCCAAGCCGTTCCGCCGCCTGAAGGGGAAGACGCAGGTCTTCATCGACCCCACTGGCGACCACTACCGGACGCGGATGACCCACACGCTCGAGACGACGGCGATCTCGCGCGTCGTCGCGCGGGCGCTGCGCCTGAACGAGGACCTCGTGGAGGCGATCGGGCTCGGGCACGACATGGGGCACACGCCCTTCGGGCACGCCGGGGAGGACGCGCTCGACGCATGCGTGTCCGAGCAGTTCGGCCGACGCTTCCGGCACAACGAGCAGTCCTACCGCATCGCCCGGTCCTTGAACCTCACGCACGAGGTGTGCGACGGGATCCTCACTCACACCGGCGAGCGCGAGCCCGCGTCGCTCGAGGGGAGGATCGTGCGCCTCGTCGACCGGGTCGCCTACATCAACCACGACATCGACGACGCGCTGCGCTACGGGCTCCTGACCGAGGAGGATTTGCCGCGCGAGGAAATCGCGATCCTGGGCGACACCGGGTCGAAACGGATCGACACCCTCGTCCACGACATCGTCGAAGCGTCGGAGGGCGCCGGCGACATCCGCCAGTCGGCCGAGGTGGCCGAAGCGATGCTCTCGCTGCGGGCGTTCATGTTCGAGCGCGTGTACCTGGGGCCGCAGGCGGCGCCCGAGCACGAGCGGGCGCACGAGATCGTCCGCAGGATCTTCGGGCGGCTCGTCGAGGAGCCCGAGCGCGTGCCGCCCGGCGAGGACGACCTCGTCACGCGGATCACCGACTACGTCGCGGGGATGACCGACCGCTTCGCGCTCGCCTACGCCGAGTCCCTCTGACACCCCCGGGGTCCCTCGCCGAGCTCGGCGGCGTACGGCGCTGCAACCGAGCTCGGCGAGGACGTCGAGCGGGCTCGCGAGGGAGCGCCTGGCCCGCCGGGACGCGGACTACGGGGCGATCCCCGCCAGCTCGAACCCGCGCTGCAGGTCGTCCGCGTTCATCACCGGCGTCAGCGTCACCGCCGCGTTCAGGTTCAGGAACAGCGGCTCGA
>DATMAP010000079.1:0-2229 GCA_035559835.1 Gaiellaceae bacterium | reverse complement strand
CAAACCGAGATGCCTAACATCCTGCTTCGAGATGTGTACCATCTCGAACTATGGACGCGCTGGATCGATCCTCGACACACGAGCTGCTCGAGGCGCTGGGGGAGCAGCTGGCTGCGAGTGGCGCCGGCCACACCGAGCTCGTCGTCATCGGCGGCTCGGCGCTGCTCGCGTTGGATCTGATCAGCCGGCCGACGCGCGACGTCGACATCGTCGCTTTCCTCTCCGGGCAGACGCTCATCGAGCCCCGTCCGCTCCCCACCGAGCTCGTCAGCGCGGGTCATCGGGTCGCGCGCGACTTCGGGCTCCCCGAGAGCTGGCTGAACGCCGCCCCGGCCGACCTGCTCGAGTTCGGCCTTCCCGACGGCTTCGTCGACCGCCTCGAGCGGCACGACTACGGCGAGGCGCTCACGGTTCACTTCGCGAGCCGGTTCGACCAGATCCACTTCAAGCTCTACGCGATGGTCGACCAGGGCGCGGGCAAGCACGAGGCCGACCTCCGCAACCTGGATCCGACACGCGAAGAGCTGCTCACGGCGGCGCGCTGGACGCGCACGCACGACCCATCAGAAGGATTCCGCGAGCAGCTCCTCGCCGCGCTCGCCCACCTCGGAGTCGAGGATGTCAGCCTCGACGCTTAGAGACTCTGTCACAGCTCGGCTGACAGCGTTCGCCTGGGACCAGTGGGCGCAACTCGGCGTCCTTGCGTCGACGAACCGACGCGACCAGGCCGCGGCCGATCCGGAGGCGCTCCTCCTCTTCACGTTCGAAGTCGGACGGAGCGACCCGCGCCTGTTCGACGAGACGCTCGATTGGCTTCTCACGAACGAGCGCCTCGTCAGCATCCAGCGGCTCCGGAACCTCTGTCGCGGCGACGACGATCGCGACCTCGTCGAAGGCGCGCTCCTCTGGGTCGCGCGCCAGCAGTCCCGGTTCCGGGCCAAGCCGACTGCACGAGAGAGCGCGCGCGAACCTCGCCCGCTGTTCTACGACGTTGCCCGGCAGGTCCGGGAGCCCGATGAAGCGTTCCTCGCCGTGGGACTGCTCAAGCCGGCGACCGAGCCGAGCGGCAAGTCGCGAGCGCCTGACCCGGACACGCCGATCAACTTCGCGTTTCGGATGCGGCATCTGTTCGGGCTCGGCACTCGAGCCGAAGTCGTGAGGTACCTCGTGACCGCGCCCGTCACCGACGCGTCGGCGCTCGAGATCGCCGACGCAGCTGGCTTCGCGAAGCGCAACGTAAACGAGACGCTGACCTCGCTCGTCGCGTCCCGGACGGTGACGGCCTACGAGCACGGCAACGAGAGGCGCTACAACGTCGACCGCGCAATGTGGGGGCAGTTCCTCCGCTTCCAACCGAACGACTGGCCCACGTACCGCGACTGGCCGCGTCTCCTCGGCTCCCTCCGAAGACTCTCTCGCTGGCTACAGGATGGGACGCTCGATCAGCTCACGCCCTACATGCTTGCGAGCCACGCCCGCACGCTCATGGAGCAACTCGAGCCGGAGCTCGCTCTTGCCGGCATCCCGCGCTCTCGTGTGCCGGAACGGGAGGGCGAGCGGTACTGGCAGACGTTCGTCGAGACGGTTGAACGCTTGTTAGCGACGCTGGAGGAGGTTGCCCCGTAGCCCGTAGAGCTCGAGTGGCGGCCGGCCGCATAGGCCACCAGCGGGACCCTCTCCCACGCTTGCGGTGTCAACCCCCGCAACCACGGAGACGGGGCTGGCGGATGGACCGGCGGGCCGGAGAGCGCCGGCTCAGGGCCCCGCGAGGCGAAGCTGCGCGCTCCCTGCCTGCGCCGGCTTCGTGACCAGCACCGTCCCCTCGAACACCTCCGGCCCGAGGAAGGCCCTCATCAGCTTCTCGTGCGAGCGGTGGCGGAGGAGCTGCGCCTCCATGCGCACGGCGGCGGCGTAGTCCGCGGCGTCGCCGGGGCGCTCGCCGGGGAGCCTCCGCTCGAGGATGTGCTCGGCTGCCCACCAGTAGACGGCGTTCGCGGCCACCTCCACCTCGAGCATCCGGTACGGCACGTACTCGCGGACGCGGGAGCGCGCGAGACCGGCCTGGCGCGCTGCCCGCTCGAGCGCCTTGAACTCGCGCCGGCCCTCGTAGACGGTGACGACGCCCGTCTCCGGCTCGAACTCGGCCTCGACGTGCGAGTCCTCGTCCTTGCGGGCGATCTCCCGCACCCAGCCGCTTCCGTGGTGACGGACGACGAGGACGACGAGCTC